>DHWW01000019.1:8673-8882 GCA_002413385.1 Granulicella sp. UBA5172 | reverse complement strand
TTTTTTGCGGTGTCGCGGAGGAGCCCTATTGCTGGTGCGGTGACAGGTACGCTGATTGGATTGTTCCAGGATGGGCTGACGAACCATCCGTTTGGGGTGGATGGGATTGCGAAGGGGATTATCGGGTATGTGGCGGCGAGTATTGGGTTTGCGGTGGATGTCGATAACGTTGTGAACCGCTGCGTGCTGGTGTTTTCGCTGAGCTTGTT
>DHWW01000019.1:6587-8560 GCA_002413385.1 Granulicella sp. UBA5172 | reverse complement strand
TGGTGGCGCTGGTGCTGGTGGTGCTGGGGTGCTGGCTTTGGCGGTTGCAGATTCTGGGTGCGGACAACTACCGGGTGCTGGCGGAGCAGAACCGGATTCGCAAGGTTCCGGTGATGGCGCCGCGGGGGCGGATCTTCGACCGGTATGGTCGGATTATCGTGGACAACTATCCTTCGGTGAGCTGCTATTTATTGCGCGAGCAGCAGAAGAATCTGGAGACAGATCTGCCTTTGATCGCGGCTGGATTGCATATGCCGGTGGAGGAGATCAGGGCGACGCTGCGGCACTTTCAATATGCTCCGAAGTTTCAGCCGATTCCTCTGAAGCAGGACATTACTCCGGATGAGCAGGCGTTTATCGCGGCGCACCGGGATGAGCTTCCGGAGCTGGAGACGCTGGAGGAGCAGCGGCGGCTTTATCCGAAGGATGGATTTGCGGCGCACTTGATTGGGTATGTCGGTGAGGTGAGTGAGAACGATCTGAACCAGGAGAGATTTGCGGCGTATGAGCCGGGGGACGTGGTGGGGAAGTCGGGGGTGGAAGAGACGTACGACAGCATTTTGCGGGGGACGGATGGGTCGCGCGATGTGGTGGTGAACTCGCATGGCAAAGAGGTGGGGCAGATGGGGCAGGAGCTGGCGATACCGGGCCAGGACCTGCGATTGACGATTGACCTAGATGTGCAGATGGCGGCGGAGGAGGCTCTGGAGGGGAAGAACGGTGCGATCATGGCCATGGACCCGCATACGGGCGAGATCCTGGCGATGGCGTCGAGGCCGACGTTCGATCCGAACCAGTTTGCGGTGCGGCTGTCGTCGGCCTACTGGAAGAGCATTGTCCATGATCCAAATCACCCGATGATGAACAAGGCGATCCAGGCGCAACTGGCTCCGGGGTCGACGTTCAAGGTGATTATGACGCTGGCGGGTCTGCAGGAGAATGTGGCGCAGGATATGCGTGTGGAATGCAACGGCGGAGCGACGTTTTATGGGCACTTCTTTGGATGCGACAAGCACCATGGGTTTGTGGACATCCAAAACGCGCTGCCGTACTCGTGCGACACGTTCTACTACACGCTGGCGAACAAGCTGGGGATCGAAACGATTGCACGCTATGCGCACAGCGTGGGGTTAGGGCAGAAGACGGGGATCGATCTGCCGGATGAGCAGGCGGGCATTGTGCCGAGTGAGGAATGGAAGCTGAAGACGCAGCATGACAAGTGGTATGCGGGCGAAACGATCTCGGTGGGGATTGGGCAGGGAGCGACGGAGGCGACACCGTTGCAGTTGGCGCGGGCGCTGAGTGGGATCGCTTCGGGCGGCGTGTTTGTGCGGCCGCATGTGCTGATGCCGGCGCAGGTTACAAGCTCGGAGCAGACGGCGGTCGATCAGACGTACCCGGGCTCAGGGGTGGCGCGCGTACCGCTGACGCCGACCAACTGGGAGATGATCACCGACGATATGGCGAACGTGCTGAGTCCGATCGGAACAGCGGCGGTGGCGCATCTTGACGGCGTGGACTTTGCCGGGAAGACAGGGACAGCGGACGTCGTGAGCGGGAGAAAAAAGGGCAGCACGGATAAGAGCACGCTGCCCAACGCGTGGTTTGTGGGCATGGCGCCGCGGCGAAACCCGGACATTGTGGTGGCGGTGCTGTGGGAGCACGGATACTGGGGGAATAATTCGGCGAAGTTGGCGGCGCAGGTGATCGATGCGTATGTGACGGAGCAGAGGCAGAGGGCTGGGAATTTGCAGAAGGTGGCGGCGGTGCCGGCGGTGAAGCCGGAGACGGTGGATGGGGTTGCTGGGACGGGGCCTGCGGGGCAGTAGTGTTCGCAGAGGGTGGATGCAGGGTTGTGGCGGGTTGGAGTTGGCGGCTTGGGGGAACTGCAGATCCCTACGGGATGACAGACCAAAAGGGCGAGAGCCAATGCGGGGGTCCTTCCCCTTACAGGGTCAGGATGACGGCGAAAA
>DHWW01000019.1:423-6534 GCA_002413385.1 Granulicella sp. UBA5172 | reverse complement strand
GCGAAAAACAGGCAACGGCAATGGCAACGGCAAGAGCGCGGGCTGGCAACGGCAATGGCGCGGGCTAGTGCTTTAGAGCGCTGCGGCAGGAGAGCCGATAGACTGGTAGGGAATGATTCGATCGCGATTTAGGGACTTCGACTGGATGCTGCTGGGGTTTGTACTCCTGCTGTCGGTGATCAGCGTGATGGAGATTCGGTCGGCTACGGCGATGACGAAGTTCCATGGGTTCCAGCAGAAGCAGATGATCTTTCTGGGCGTGGGGATTGTGGGGATGTTTGCGATCTCGCTGGTGGATTATCACCGGCTGCTGGAGATTTCGTACTGGGCGTATGGGGTGAGCCTGGTGTCGCTGGTGGCGGTGCGGCTGGTGGGGACGAAGGTGCTGGGGGCGCGGCGGTGGATCAATCTTGGCGGAGGGATGCACTTTCAGCCGTCGGAGTGGGTGCGGCTGGTGCTGGTGCTGGTGGCGGCGCGGTTCTTCTGGGAGATTGTGGCAAATGGGCGGGAGTTGAGATGGAAGGATATTGGTAAGGCGTTTCTGCTGATTGGCGTGCCGCTGGTGCTGGTGCTGAAGCAGCCGGATCTGGGGACGTCGCTGACGTATCTTCCGGTGCTGGTGGCGGGGCTGTTCCTGGGGGGGATCCGGTTCAGGCAGGCGGCGATTTTGATTGTTGCGGTGGTGGTGGTGGTGGGTGGAGGGCTGGCTTCGGGGAAGCTGCTGAAGCCGTACCAGAGGGCGCGGCTGACGGCGTTCATGAATCCGGATAGCGATCCGCAGGCGTCGGGGTATCAGATTCGGCAGTCGTTGATTGCGGTGGGTTCGGGGGGGCTGTGGGGGAAGGGGTCGAATAAGGGGACGCAGACGCAGGGGGATTTTCTGCCGATTCCTTACACCGACTTTATTTTTGCGGCGTTCTGCGAGGAGCATGGGTTTATTGGCGCGGTGGGGGTGCTGCTGCTGTATTTTCTGATTTTGGTGCGGCTGATTCAGAATGCGCAGACAGCGTCGGATCCGCCGGGAAGCCTGATTATTATGGGCGTGATGGGCGTGATGCTGTTCCAGATTGCGGTGAATGTCGGGATGTGCGTTGGGTTGATGCCGGTGACGGGGATTCCGCTGCCGCTGATGAGTTATGGGGGATCGTCGATTATTTATATGTTTCTGGCGCTGGGGATTGTGATGAATGTCCGGATGCGGCGGTTCGTGAATTGAGGCAAGGAGTAGAGGGTAAGGAGTAAGGAGTAGAGAAGGCTGTTCGCTATTCGCTCTGGTTTTGGTGCATACTAAGGACAGACGATTGGCTGAAAGGTTGATCGGGTAAAACAGCCGCTGCACGGATGCGATGATTTCCCGGCGCAGCGGGTTAAGAGTTTTGACAACGAGTTTTAGAAGTAACGATTTTTAGAAGGCCGGCCAGGCGCGGATCAACTTCCGATGGCCGGACAGGGTTTGAGAATGAACGGAAACGGACGGTTAACGGCCCCACCTCAGGTAGAGGTTGCGTTGGTCACAAACTCCGTGGACGGCATTGTGTCGGAGGGCAGGAACGATGGGCCCAAGACACGCGGTACAACACTGGCAAATTGGTCTCTCGGCACCTGCTCGCGGACGCGCAACCTGCGCGGGACTCTGCGGGCTGTTTTAGGCGGACAAGGCCTCCGGAAGTTCGATCCAGTCTCCGCTGCTCATGGTCTGTCCGCATCACAGGAGGCAGCTGCGAGGAACTAACGTTTAACGTTAGAGCTTGTAGCGCGATCTTCGTCTGATCTGCCAGCACGCACGCGGCCTGAGCGCCGATGCGAGCAGAAAGCAGAGACATGTCGAAGGAAATTTACATATCAAGTACGCCGCACGAGACGCGGCTGGCGATCGTCGAAAAAGACGAGTTAACCGAGATTTATTACGAGCGCGAGAACGAGTACACGCTCGCGGGGTCGATTTACAACGGGCGGGTGACGCGCGTTCTGCCGGGCATGCAGTCGAGCTTTGTGGACATCGGGCTGGAGCGCGATGCGTTTCTGTATATCACCGACTTCATGGAAGAGGCCGGGGATTCGGCGGACTTTGATGCGGCGGGTGGCGGGGAAGCTCGTGCTCCGCGTGCGGAGCGTCCTAAAGTTGAGGGTCAGGTTGAGGGCCGTGTTGAGGGCCGCGGAGAAGGCCGCGGAGAAGGTCGGCGCGAAGGGCGTGGTCGCGGACGGCGGGATGGCCGCGGTGGGGAACGGCGTCCGCGCGAGGCGCAGCGCGAGGCACGGATTAGTGCTCCGGCAGAGAGTTCAGTAGAGGAAGAGCCGCGGATTTTTGCTCCGGTGGACGAGGAGTTTGTGGATGTTGCTCCGCGCGAGAGTGAGGGCGAGGAGATTGGTGAAGGAGCTCCGGGTGCCGATGGAAGCCGCCGTTGGCGCGGTCGCCGCGGACGGCGTCGTGGACGTGGTCTGGTTGGGGAGCAGAGCGCGGATGAGACGGTAGCTGCGACGGTAGCGAGCGAGCCGGATGAGATTGTGATCGAGGCGGCACCGCAGGAGGTGCGTGCTCCGCGCATTGTTGAGGGACGGGATTCTGAGCGACGGCCAGCGGAGACGCGCGGGGATCGTGGACCGCGCGAGGGTGGACGTGAGCGCGGCGGGCGAGATCGTGGCGGACGTGACCGTGGCGGGCGTGACCGCGGGGGCCGTGTCAGTGACCGCGGTGCGGATCGTGGTGTGGCTCCGGTAGCGGAGCAGGGCGGACGCGACAACCGGCTGGATGCGGTGCGGGAGAGATTTGCTCCGCGTGGTGGAGCTCGTCCGTCGTCGAGTGGCGACGAGGTGATTGACCTCAGTGCTTCGGCTGAGCCGTTTATTCTTCCGGGCGAGTCGCTGTCGAAGTATCGCAAGGGTGAGCACGGCGCGGCGAGTGAGCCTGCGGCGGCGAAGACGTTTGGGATTCCGGTGACGGCGAAGCCTTCGACGGAGATTGCTCCCCTGGTGGGCTGGGATGGTGGAGCGGTGTTGCCGGGCGAGACGCTGCGGGCTCGCGAGCCGAGGTCTGATTCGCGCAATGAGCCGCGTGGTGAATCTCGCGGTGAGCGTGGCGCGGAGCGGGGACGTAATCGCCGGCGTGGGCGGGATGAGCAGCGGGGTCGTGGTGGCCGGGAGGTCAATCGCGATGCGGCTCCTCGGACTGAGTTTCGTGCAGAGCCGCGCGGGATGGATCCGGCGGAGGCTGTGCAGCCAGCGGTGACGTCGCAGCATGATGTTGCGGAGAGCGAGTATGAGCCGCATTATCCGGTGCAGACGGATTTGGCACCGGTGGAAACAAATGAGCCGGTAGCGGAGCACGAGGCTGAGTTTGAGGCGGCAGTTGGAGAGCTTCGCGACGCCGAGATATCGGAGGAGGCGGACTTCCACGAAACAGAGCTGCGCGAGACGACGACGGAGTATGAGCCGGAGGAGAATGCGTCGGCTTCGTTCCGGGTTGATCCTGCGGGACAGCGGGAGTTTCGTCAGAGCGTTCCGGTGGAAGAGATTTTGGCGGAGACTCCGGCAGAGGTGGCAGAGCACGAGTTTACGACGCTGCAGCCGACGGGTGAGTTGATCTCCGAGGTGGAGCATGCGGAGATCAAGCAGGCCGATCCTACGGCTCCGATTGCGCACGAGGCCGTGGTGCAGCCGGTACACCTGGAGGAGGCTGAGACGGTGGTGACGCCGGTTGAGATTGCTGGCGAATTTGCGCCGGGCGATGGCCAGCTTGAAGAAGAGTTGATGGACGATGAGGAGCACGAGGTTGGCGCTCTTCATGCGAGCGCGTTCGACGACGACACGGAAGAAGAGACGCTGGAAGGCGCGGCGGATCTGGCCAGCATGATTCGCGATATGACGATCGACGACATCACGCGGCCGGAACCTGTGGAGTTGGACGAAGAGGACGATGAGGACTTCGACGAGGAGGAAGACTTCGAAGAAGACGAGCTCGAGTCAAATGGTGAAGAGGAGCTGGACGAAGAAGTTTCGGGTAGCCAGATCAGCGAGAGCGAGGAAGAGGAGTTTGCTGAGGCTTCGAGCTTCGACGAGAATGGCGAAGCACGGACCGCAACGGTTGAAGGCGAGACTGCGCCGCGGCAGGGTGGGCGCGAGGGCGGACGTCGCGGACGGAGAGATGGACGTCGCGGTGGACGGGAACGTGGCGGCAGTGAACGCAGCAGCACCGAGCGTAGCAGCACCGAACGCAGCAGCAGTGAACGCAGCAGCAGTGAGCGGAGCAGCAGCGAGCGGAGCAGCGGGGATCGTGGTGGTTCACGCGATCGTCGCGGAATGGCGAATTCGCGTGGTGGTGGACGCGATCGCGGTGGCCGCACGATGCAGATGACGAACCTGCCGGCGATCAGTGATTTGCTGAAGCCGGGGCAGGAGATCCTGGTGCAGATTGCGAAGGAGCCGATTGCGAAGAAGGGTGCGCGGATTACGAGCCACATTGCTTTGCCGGGACGGTTCCTGGTGTTCATGCCGACGGTGAATCATACGGGCGTGTCGCGCAAGATCGAGTCGGATGGAGAGCGGCGCAGGCTGAAGGAGATTCTGCTGAGCGAGAAGGGCGATGCGCAGGGTGGATTCATTGTGCGCACGGCGGCTTCGGGCGCGAGCGAGGAAGAGCTGCGGAGTGATCTGAGATTTCTGTTGAATCTCTGGGCCGATATCAAGGCGCGGTCGGAATCGAGCAAGAGCCCGGCGCTGATTTATCACGATCTGAATTTGATTGAGCGGATTCTGCGCGACCAGGTTACGGATAATTTCTCTGCGATCTGGGTGGATACGGAGGCTGAGTATGAGCGGGTGCTGCGGTTCCTGCAGCGCTTCCAGCCGAGCTTGATTCGGAGGGTGAAGCTTTATACGAAGGACACGCCGCTGTTTGAACAGTTTGGGATTACAGAGGAGATCAACAAGGCGCTGCGGGCGAAGGTCTGGCTGAAGTCGGGTGGATCGATTGTGATCAACCAGACGGAGGCGCTGGTGGCGATCGACATCAACACGGGCAAGTATGTGGGCAAGACGGCGCGGCTCGAGGACACGATTCTCAAGACGAACCTGGATGCGATTCCGGAGATTGTGCGGCAGATTCGGCTGCGCGATCTGGGCGGGATTATCATCATCGACTTCATCGACATGGACGAGCGCAAGAACCGGAACAAGGTGATGGCGGTGCTTGAAGAGGAGTTGAAGTCGGACCGTGCGCCATCGAAGGTGCTGCAGTTCAATGATTTCGGATTGGTTGCGATTACCCGTAAGAGGGTGAAGCAGTCGCTGGAGCGGACGCTATCGACGACCTGCGGCGTGTGCGCGGGTACGGGTATGGTGAAGTCGCCGGTGACGGTGTGCAACGACATCTATATCGAGATGCGCAAGATGCATAAGCTGATCGAGAAGGGCGACATCATGCTGCGAGTGAATCCGGAGGTGGTGAAGCAACTGAAGTCCGGCGGCGCGAAGTGGCTGCAGGAGATGGAAGAGATGTCGGGCAAGACGATTTTGGTGAAGAGCGATCCGAGTTTGCATCCGGAGCAGTTTGATATCCACTAAGAGCAGTGGTTAGTGGTTCGTGGTTAGTGATTGGAAGAGCGGCGACCCTTGCGGGTCGCCGCTCTTTTTGCAGGGGGCTATGGGTGGGTGGACCAGGCCACGCCGTCGGGGTCGGGGCCGACGGGGAGTTTGTAGAGGACTTTGAGGGTGGTGGGGTCGATTGCGGCTAGGGTGTGGTCGTGCTTGGAGAGGGCGAGGAGCGTGGTTTGGGAGGACGCGGGGAGGGCGAGGGCGCAGAGGAGGGCTGGGGCGAGTAGTGGGGCTTTCATGGGAGAAATGGTACTCCCCGGGGGATGGTGCGTCCGGGGCTAAAGCCCACTTTTATGGGGGGAGGGAGCAGTGGCCTGAAGGCTACTGCTCCCTCCGGTGGAATAGGCAACGGTAAGTGCAAAGGCGGAAGCAGATTCGCTTCACCCCAGCGAGCAAGGAACGCTCGCCGGGGACCCCGGCCTTCGGAAATGACAGAAAGAAAGGCAGGTGTAACAGCAAGAGCAAGGGCAAGGGTAACGGCAAGGGCAAGGGTAAAGGCAAGGGCAACGGCAAGGGCCAATA
>DHWW01000019.1:0-403 GCA_002413385.1 Granulicella sp. UBA5172 | reverse complement strand
CAACGGCCAATACAGGGGTCTCTCCGCTGCGCATGACGATGAAGCCGTCATGCTTCGGTCGAGATGACGAGTGTGTTCGTGATGCAGGGAAGAAGCAGATTCCCTGCGCGATGAATGGGGCACTCGGATGCGATGGTTTAGTGCGCGTGGTGGGTGAAGACGTGCGCGAGAGTGAGCGTGCGGTAGAGGATGATGCACGTCATTGCGATGAGGTAGACGCGGAGGGCGGCTAGCGAGATGCGGGCCGTGGTGGTTAACTGCATGAGGCCGAGGCCTTCGGAGGTGCACTTTTGTTCGTGGATGTCGTCGAGTGGATGGATGACGTAGAGGCCGGTTTCGTTTGGAGTGGGCTGAGTGGCGAGAGCGGCCATGGTGGAATCCTTTGGTTGTTGGTTGTTGGTTG
>DHWW01000274.1:7635-19998 GCA_002413385.1 Granulicella sp. UBA5172 | reverse complement strand
GTTTACTCCGTCCTTGACAGAAAGGCGCGGACGGAAGTGTTGCCGCAGGTTGGGGCCAGGAGCAATGCGTCAGAGCCATTCGAGTGGTGCCTTGAGCAAGACCTGAGCGTCGACTTCGCGAAGAGATTTCCAAAGGGAAGCGAGTTTCGGATAGTCGGTGGTAGAACTCCAGCCGATAACGAACGAGTCGTACAGAAGTAGATTCGCGGTGTGTCCGACATTCGTGTATGGCGGCCAAATGAACCCGCCATTCACCGGTGAAGGTAGCGGAGCCGCAGGAGGCGCCCTCTATCCTTGCGCGACGCACCTCTACTCGTGGCGAAGATGCCGCTCCTTGGCCGCTCCCCGAGTGGAAGCCGGTCCGACTTGACTCCATCGATCTCCACCCTTCGTTACCGGCGTTGTACCGACAACAGGGCATCGTGTTTCCGCCTGAGCCACCGAGCAGATATTTAGCTCCGCACGGGATTCTAAGTGTTGCACGCTACGTGCCGATACAAGTAGTGAGAGACGGTTCGCGGCTGCTGTGCTTCGCCGGGATTCGGCTCTATTTCGCAGCACTGTGCAGCGTTGCCCCGAGCGTCTCAATCGGAGTGCTCGTCTATGCGGCGATTACCGACGCGGAGATCGCGGAGGCAATCCGCATAAGTGAGCACATTCTTGCGCTTTGGTTCCGCGAGACGAGGGCGCAACGAAAAGCGCAAGAGTTGAGGCATGTTGCCGGAGTCGATTCCCGCGGACTTACACATCACGACCAAGACCAGCAACAATTATCGGAGCTTTTCAAAACATGCACGAGGACGGTCCAGTATCGAGCGTCTTCGCACCGCACAGTTCAGAAGGCATCCAAGCCCTAATCGGAGCAGCCGCTGCCGCAGGTATCGACCACAAGGCTCTTCGAGATGTTCTGTGGCTGCTCAATGCCCCTCCGGATCTTTCGGAGCTTTCTGAGGTTCTTGCAAATCTGTCTGAGATCCTGGCAATCGCGGAGGCAGAGTGGCCGGGAATCCTTGACTGCCAAGCTCTGGATCAACTCCCTGCCTTGCTTGAACAGCTTTTACCTGTTGTTCTGAGGACGCCCTCCTCGCCTGACGCGAGCCGGGATTAGGTATCAAGAAATGCTCTCTACTGCGCGTTGCGCTGTGCTCTGTCTCCCACGCACCTAAACGCGCGAGCGTCTGGCGCGCTGGAGGCCGACACCAGTCTCGGCAGTGGCACACTTGGCGTCTCCGTTAGCGTACTTGCTTGTCGAGCTNNTACAACGATCATCTACTGTCCTATGAAAATCGGCTTGATATGCCGCTCATACAGATTCGTTGTCACGTTTTTGGCAACGATCTCTTCATTCGCCTCGAGCGCACTCAGATAGCGTTCGCCCATCTTCGACGCGACCTTGAACCCCACATGCAGCAACTGCCGAAAGCTGGGGTTATACGCTGCGTTGCTCTGGTCATGTCGTAGCGCCGACGTATATTGCTCGTTCGTCCAACCATCTACCTCTTCCGGCTTTGGGAGCTTCGCGTAATCGATATCGATCACTGTTGCATAGGGCTTGCACAGCTCTTCTGCATGCGCAAACGCCTCCCGATAGACCTCTTTTGCGATCTCCAGTCCGCTTCCGCCGACCTCGGCTAAGCCTATCAACTCTTCGAGCCATGTCGTTCCCGCGGTCTTCACATGCACACCCGCGTCAAACTTCACCACCGCCTCGTGAATCGCCTTGTAGATCGAAAACTTGTCTGACCCCGAGTGCACGCTCAGTTTCAGGTTGTCCGGCAATCCATAGCGCTTGATCGCAAAATTGATCGCCGCCAAGTCTTCTTCGAACTCCTTCGCGAACTGGGCGACATCCCCCACGTAGTCCACCCCCTTATTGAACCGTCCCGTAAACTTCGGCGCAATCGTCTGGATCGGAATTTTCTCGTCCGCAATCGCCGCAAGAATAATCAGCAACTCCACTGGCGTCTGCGGCGCGTCGGTCTCGTCCATTGAAGTCTCCGGCACGAACCTGCCTTCACCCTTGCTCTCCACCAACATCCGGTAGATTAGCCCCGCATCCTGCACGGCCGCCAAAAACTTATTCGCCACACCTTTCACAAACGCCACATTCGTGTGGAAGGGCTCCGCAATCCGTGGAATCCGTACCTCACCAATCAACTCCGGATGCCGCGCTACAAACGCCTCAACATCCTCCGGCTTCGCGGCCTTCCCAATCTCATCGGCGACATCCAGCGTAAAGAAATCGCAGGGCTCAAGAAAGCGCTCCACCGTCTTTAACGTGATGTGATCGGCGTCGACAAAGTACGGCTCCTTCCACCCCAACTCCTTCACAGCCGCATCCGCCGCTTTGCGCGTCTGGCTTGGCTCGGTTCCGATAATCGTGTGCTCGCGGTTGCTCTTGTTCCACACCGGAACCACTTCAACACCCGCTTCCGCCGCCTTGATGCAAGCCGCCAACTGCGCCTTCGCCTGGTGCGCAAACCTGTCTCCTACTCCCACTGAAAACCTTGGTAACGTTAAAGCTTTCGACATCGTCTGCTCCATTTCCATTGCTAACGAGTTTTCTGTTTATGTTGTCAGAGCCGGCAGTCGAAGCTGACTTGGAAGGGCTTGCATGTTGATGTTAAGAAAATCTGGGATCTAATTGCTTGAGGCCAGAAGGGCAGGTTAGGCTTCTATGCCTTCCCTTCTATGAGTGTTACAACTGCTGCGACATGTGAATTGAATAGGACGCAGGTTGACAGGACTAACGATGCTACCGTCGTTGTTTCTCAGATTGGCTGCCCGTTATTCCTTACACCCTGCATTCACATTCCACGGCCAGAGTTATAAAGCAAGTTATCGATCATCATTCCGGGTTAGGATTGGCTCCTCCTGGCTGNNGACAAGACCCGCCGCAAACCCGCTGAGTCCCGTAACAGTGGCGACCACATCTTGAGGGAAAAGATCGGAGGGCAAAGTAAGTCCCATCGTGGACCAACTCGCATAGCCCCATAAAGCAACACAAATCAGAGCTAGCGCCAAGTAAACATTGTGGACGCGGGCGGCAGGGATACCGGCGAGAATCGGCAAACAACTGATGGCGCATACCCACCTGCGGGCCTGGATTACAGAGACCCCTTTCCGAATGCAATAGCCGGAGATGATACCTCCCGTGAAGTTCCCTAGATCGGCTGCAACAAATGGCATCCAGGCAAATAGCGCGATTCGCTTAAGGCTGAATCCTCGGGCGTCGCTCAAATACTGCGGCAGCCAGAAAACATAGAACCACCAAATAGGATCCGTAAGAGCGCGGCCTAGCACGATACCCCAGACATTCCGATTCTTTGCTAAATCAAGCCACCGCTGTACGCCCTGCCCCTCAGACTTTTGAGCCATGTACTGGCCGGAGCGGATCAACGAAACTTCCTGTGGGGTCACTCGGGGATGCTGGTCGAGTGGATGATAGATGCGCAGCCACATAAACAGCCAAAGGAATCCGAGTAATCCTGAAAAGACAAAGGCCCAGTGCCAACCCAGAGCCAGCGCGATCAAGGGAATGGACAGGGCTGCCAAGGCCCCGCCCACACTCGATCCGCTGTCGAAGATTGCTACAGCAAGGCTCCGCTCCTCGGCTGGAAACCACTCCGCGACTGCCTTACTGGCACCTGGCCAATTAAAGCCTTCTCCTATCCCCAGCATGAATCGAAAGGCAACGAAGGCGAACATAGAACTGGCAAATCCAGTCAGGATGTTCACCACAGACCACCAGACTACGGCCACAGCTAAGCCTATCCGGGTACCCACGGCGTCAAGGAATATACCTCCAAGGAGCCATGTGAGCGCATAGGAGATCTGAAACGCGCCCATGATCTTTGCGAGGTCTGTGTGGCTGAGGTGGAGTTGCGCAGCGATCATCGGCGACAACACTGAGAACGTCTGGCGACTGATGTAATTAATGACGGTGGAAAAAAAGAGCGTCCACACAATCCACCATCGCGTCCGCCCAGCGCTTCGCATCTTCTGAACTAAGGGAGCGATTGGTTCCGGCATGGCACTTAAGGAATTCATGTAATAACGCCCTCCACGGTCGCTCATTTTCTTGAATGCAATACCAGGATGCTCTCCCTGTATTTGTGTGGTGCCTAAGTGTGACGAGCCAGGTCATCTGCCGGCCGTTGAGGGGCAACTCCGTGAGGGACTGTTGGTCGACAGTCTGATTGAGCGTACTGTCTTCGGTCTGCAAAGGCCAGACTACTTGCCTGGACCTCTACCGTCTGTTCCGTTGCAGCGATCTTCATGATTATGTTAATGGCGATACTCTACCTACATCGAGAACGATGTTTGATTGGCGGTAGTGATTAAAACCGGAATAGGCCAACTACTTTCAATCGCTCTTAGCTAGGTCAAGCAATAGGCTGATCTACTATTTCCTCCGTCTGAGGATTCCAGTAAAGTTTCTTTCCACTCCAGTATGACTGTGCGGCCATAATCGTCACAATAGAATGCGAGAAGCCATGATCCACGTTGGCATTCGGTTCCTTTCGCGAGTGCATGGACTTGAGCCAGTTCATGATATGAACGACACTGTCATCCTCAGGACCTCGCGAGTCTGGTGGCTCAGCACCTGCAACCTTTACGATCTCCTCCTGGTCACTTACTGGAGCTGCTGCAGGTACCTTGGTTATATCTACTGAGCTGTCGTATTCATTTCTGCCACCTTCTTTACTGACCGTAAATAGAGAGGCACCTTCGCCTCCATAGTTCGCGATCGTACCGTCGCGACCCTGGATCCTAGAGAAGCTCCGGTAACTATTCCCAAATACTGTTTTATAGGTATAGAGAAAGCCCTTGGGATAGGTGACAGCTGCAACACAGGTATCCGGATTTTGACGTCCATCTTTCCAGGCGAAGATGCCGCCGTTAGCAACGACACTTTCTGGATAGGCTTCGTCGGTCCAGAGATGTACCAAGTCACTACCATGGCTCATCCACTGATCGAAGATTCCGGAGGAATAGTCCTTATAAAGGCGGAATTCAAGATAGACATGAGGATCAAACGGACGGTAAGGCTTCCCTAGTAGCCAACGATTCCAATCCGTATCCTCCTCGCGAAGCTTCGATTGACGATCGAAGAGCCACTTCTTCCACTCCATTTTGCGATCTTGCACCATTACATTGGAGTTACCGGTATCCATTTCCACAAACCGCCAGCGCTCCTCATTTACATTCCATTCCTGTTCAATATGGACGATGTCGCCGATACGCCCAGACCGGATGATGTCCCGAACGGCCAGCTGGTACGGCTCGCTACGATGCTGCGACCCCATCTGAACCATCTGCTTAGAAGCCTTTACCGTATCGCGGGCCTCTTTGGCTTCGGAAAGGACATTGGCGAAGGGCTTCTCCACATAACAATCCTTGCCCGCCCGCACGACTTCAGTACAAAGCTTGGCATGTTGGAAGTCGCCCGTAGCGATCATCACACCATCGATATCTTTACGGGCCAGCATATCTTCGGAGTATTTATAAGATTGTGGCTCCAGATTGAAAGCCTTTTTTACCTGGGCTGCACGTCGCTCCCGGGCCAAACTCCAAATGTCGCAGACAGCTATGGTTTCAACTGGTATTTTTTTGGAAGCCAACCTGGTCATGTGGACATGACCCTGACTGCGATCTCCACAACCCAACTGCGCTAGCCGGATACGATCATTCGCACCCAGCACACGGCCATAGGAACGAGCATCCATCCCAGCCAAAACGATTGCTCCCCCCGCTTGCTTTATAAATGTTCTGCGATCGGTTCCGCTATTTGCGTTGTCAGTCATAGGTATCCTCTTTTTTCTTGTTACTGATCGTTAGTTCACAAAAATTCTCTTTCCTTATTCACTGCAACATCTTTACTTAATTGAAAAGCGCGCTCTATCTAATTCAGCCGCCGAATCAATGTCCAAATAGATCGTCGCGTCTGGATGCGTGCGGAGGATGGTCGCAGGACACTCCGTTGAAATAGGTTCTTCGAGAGTGCGTCGCATAATTTCCGCCTTGCGGCTTCCTGGTACAGATACGATTAGCTTCGGCACCCGGAATAACGCTGGAATAGTGATGGTAATTGCAGACTCTGGAACTTCCTGGGGGCTCTTAAACCAACCTTCCGCCGCTTGCTGTTTCCGACATACTGTATCCAGATGCACGACTTTTACATCCAGAGGATCCTCGAAGTTCGCCACAGCGGGATCGTTAAAGGCTAAATGCCCATTTTCCCCAATTCCAAGCAAACATAATTGTGGGTTAGCTGAACTCAGCTTCTTGGCATAATCCCGGCATACCTGCTCCGGGTTAGGAGCGCTTCCATCAACCTCGGAGAATTCCTTCAGCGGTACCTTCTGCGTCAATTTCTCTCTCATATAGCGGCGGAATGAGGCCGGGTGATCCGGATCTATCCCGATATATTCATCCATATGAAAGCCGCGAACTCGATCCCAGGGTAGATCCCTGATCGCAGTAAGAGCTTCAAGCGTATCTATTTGTGAAGCCCCCGTCGCAAAAATGACGCCTATGGAATCACAACGTTGTCCTAGATCTTTCAATGCTTCTGCCGCGGCTTGCGCAGCCGCAATACCCGCAGCTCTACTGCTGGGATAAATTTGCACTTTCAGTGTTCCCGATTTGAGATATTCCACTTCTGTACTTTCACTGCGCATATGAAATCTCTTTCTTTAGCTGACATGTTCGATTAGTTGATTAGTGACGGCGCTCTGGGCAATCTGAGTGTTCTTCACGAGCGACATATTTGTAGTTGTCGAGTTCTGGCCTGAAAAGAATTTGCGGCGAGCTGTTCCCAAGAGCCCGATAAGCTCGGCGAAAACGAGCTTGGTCGAAATAGTCGTTGTTCGACGTTCGTGGATTCATGGTCTTGACGGAGCCGCCGGAGAGGTTCGGCGTATCGACCCCCAAGCGGCAAGGGACCCGAATTGTCGGTTTCGAGCAGCCTGAATGGGAACAATGGACTCGATGCTTGCGGGCACTCGAATTCTTTCGGTGAATGCAAACGAATTGTAAAGCCCATAAATTCCGCTCCAGCGCAACACCTAATACTGAGATAACGGCAGAATAGGAGCTTCAATCAGCTTATGTCAAGAGATGTTGCTAATTTTATTAGAAAGATTTCACAACTCTCTGTTACAAAGGATTCGCCACTAAGGAGATTGGATGAAGGAGCGCGAGAGAATCTGGGGGGACTGGCTTCCAGAAGCACTACTCGAAGCTGGTTAGTCCACGCAATAGGAGCAACTTACGGGTATTTCCCAACAGCTGCACGACTAGCCCCTGAATCTTCCTCTGTCCGAATGCTCCCGTTTTCCAAGTCAATCAATCCATCAAAGAATCAACACTGGATCTCTTGATTTTCGTGAAAACGTTTCTTATAATCTGGTCGGAATAGAGATATCGATCTTCCGCGACAAATTATCGCGGGAGTTGATAATCAGAAAGGAAACCCGGTGCGCAACGCTGCGAAGCGCAGTGAATCGTGCCCAAGGCGGGGTCAATACAACCATGAAAAGCAAAATTATTCAGCAGCGCAGAGTGGGGCTTAAGGAAGTTGCAGTGGCCGCAGGAGTTAGCGTCGCTACTGTTTCTCGCGTTCTGAATGGAAACAAGAGCGTTGATCCTGCTATTCAAGAAGCCGTTCTGGGTGCAGCCGCAAAACTGAACGTCGNNCAACAAGACGAAGGCGCTGGCGTTTCTTCTCTGCAATCGAACGATGCTGCACAACTTTCACGCGCGAATTTTGGGGGGCGCAGAAGAATATTGCGAGGCACAGGGTTGGGACATCGTCTTTCTCGCATACAACTATCCGCCACATATTCCCTGGAAAGAGTTGCACCTGCCGAGAGCGATACAGCGCCATGACGTGGTCCGGGCAGTGATTTTAGCTGGAACAAATTCCATGAACCTCATCGAACTGCTCGAGCATAAAGGGGTTCCGTTCGCGCTTCTAGGCAACAATGTCATCGAGGAACCGCAGTATCTGAAACATGACGTTGTTTTTTCGGATGATATTCAAGGCAGCTATGAGATGACCCGCTATCTGATCAGCCAGGGCCACCGCCGGATCTGCTTTGTAGGCAGGACCAGGCTGCCGTGGTTTTCCCGGTGTTTTGGAGGCTACCAACGGGCAATGGAGGAGGTCGGCCTGGCGACGCGTCATAGCGATATCCATTCCGAAGATGACGCGGAGATCGGATACCTGAGTACGAAGTCTCTGCTGGCTGGCAATGAACCCGTTACGGCGATCTTTGCCGGCAATGACCCAACCGCGCATGGCGTTTATAAGGCCATAAAAGACAGCGGTTTGAGAATTCCCGAAGATATCAGCGTCGCCGGCTGCAACGATACGGTTGGAGCATGGCTTTATCCCTGNNCTTATATCCTGCCCTAACCACAATTCGCGAATTTCCTGAGGAAATAGGCAAACACCTGGCAAAGGTGGTTCTCAATCGCATCGCAAATCCCAAGCTGAATGCGCAATGCATCACCATTCCAACCGAACTGATCAAGAGAGAGTCGTGTCGCTCCATCGTTTCGGCGGCAGACGTGACATCCGTCAGAACGCTCCAGGAACTGGTGACGCGGGGGAACTAATGTCCCCCCGGGGGGGATAGCCCCATAAGCGCTAAGATAAAGATTCGAGCTGCGGTCTTCGGTGCCTGCTTGGCTCGCTGAGTGTTTCCGCTATTTCGTTCCAGCGGTGCATGACGGACGTGAGTGGCAGCCGCGGGGTGATGGCTGCGAGCACTTGATGGAGGGCAAACTCTAACTCACGCCATGGGCTGGGCGTAGGGCGCTTGCGGCAGGAGGTAGCCCCAGGGGGAAATGGTCTTTCCGACTCGGGCTAATCGCTGGCTGAGTAAGGCGACAAACAGCTTGCCGTAGAGCCAGGCTCGACTGCTCTGATCGTCGTGCTTGGGAACGTATCCGATCTGCGCGATCGACTTGAGGCGCTTGAAGGTCAACTCCACTTGCCAGCGTAGCCGGTACGCTTCGAGCACCTGATCGACACTCGCGTCGGAGACAGGCAAGGTGGTGAAGACGAGGACATACTCGGCATATCTGCGGGTGGTTGCGCCGACTGTCTTACCGGTTTGCTCCTTCAGTGTGAGCCGTCGCTGAGCCCGTACGATGGCGTCCTGGCTCTTGCGGATCGCGCAGACGCGGCCTGCGATCCAGACATCGCCCGACCTGATCCATACCCGGAATGGTCAGGTTTGTTCAAGCTCCCGAGAGAGAGTTGGTCGATTAAGAGAAAAATTTCGAGTTTATCCTGATAATGTTTCTTGACATACCGTGCTTGGTGAACGAAAATTTCCAAACATTGCGATCCCATGGCAAAACAACTCTGTACCGGGCTCAAAACTGAATCCTTTGCGAGGAGGCGTTTAAGTCGATGTTGATCTCGGGGAGTTCTTACCTGTGCTCCCCTTCCTGCGGCTATCGCTCCGTGCATCCGAGCGCGCCTTTGAACGTTGCGTATCCAGCGCAAAACAAAGCTTACAGTTTCGAGTCGATTTCTACTCATCCCGACCTACCAATGCGCGAAGCTGGCCGTCTTGGTCAATGGGCGCGGCAAGTATGGGAGCGGCGTGGCCATTGCAAGCACCAACTCTTTGGAGAGGTGGCTGCTTCGTAAGCAGAGCAAATTTTTCCTGTTTCATGGAGAGACAAAATGGTTAGTAGGCGTGAATTTCTCGACACACTTGCATTCGGGGCAGCCGGTTTGGCTATTTCTTCGACTGCCAAGAGCTACGGTCAGATCATGGGTTCCAATGATCGTCTCAACTTTGCAATTATGGGCCTGCGTTGGCGCGGCTATGCTCATCTGGCAGCGCTCAAGGCAAATAAGGATACCGCCCGCGTCTCGCATGCTTGCGATGTGGATAGCAATATTCTGGCAAAGTTTCTAGGCATCGCGGAACAGCAGTTGGGCTACACTCCCACCGGCGACCGGGACTTCCGCCACGTCCTCGAGCAGAAGGATGTGGACGCCGTCACTATCGCCACCCCCGATCATTGGCATGCCCCCCTGGCAATCGCTGCCCTGCAGGCGGGCAAGCACGTCTATGTTGAAAAGCCGTGCTCCCACAATCCAGCTGAAGGTGCTCTGTTGGTGCAGGCTCAACAGAAGTACCAAAAGTTGGTGCAGCAGGGCACACAGCAGCGATCCTGCACTCACACGATTGAAGCCGTCGACAAGATACACAACGGCCTGATTGGAAAGCCCTACTTCGTCAGAGTCTGGTACACCAACACCAGAAAGGGGATTGGCTTTGGGAAAGAAGTGCCCGTACCGGCAAACCTCGATTGGGACCTCTGGCAGGGACCGGCGCCGCGGCGGCCCTATAAGGATAATATCCATCCGTACAATTGGCACTGGTTCAGACACTGGGGCACCGGCGAAGCTGGGAACAACGGCACGCACAATATCGATCTTGCCCGCTGGGCGCTCGGAGTGGACTATCCAAAGACGGTCGTGGCTACGGGCGGAAGGTATCAGTTAAAAGACGATCAGCAGTTTTATGACACCCTGGCAGTCAACTTCGACTACGGCGATCAGGTAATCTCGTGGGAGTGCAGATCCTGCAACGGGATGAAGTATTTTGATCGCGAAGCGGGATTGATCGTCATGGGAACTACGGGCTCAGTCCTTATCTATGGCGATGGCGGCGACGGATATGAGGTGTTTGACCTCAAGGGAAACAGAACGGGCGTGTTCAAGCTCGACGACTCAATACCGTTCTCTAACAAGCTCGATGGTGACGGCCCAACGGATGCCCACTTCGCCAATCTCATCGCCGCAATCCGCACCGGAGAGAAGCTCCACGCGCCTATCTCCGAGGGCAACAAGGCCGTAACCATGATGCAACTCTCCAACATCTCCTGGGAGCTGAACCGTGAGTTGCAAACAGACCAACAAGACGGGAAGATTCAGAATGATCCACAAGCAATGAAAATGTGGGGACGCGAGTATGAGAAGGGCTGGGCTCCCCATCTCTGAGTCACCTTTTGCGCCTGCAGGGGCCTCTCAGCGGAGGCCCCTTGCGCCCGAAGCCTTTTCAATCCACTTTACCGGGTTATAAAGCTCACCACGAGACCNNGATTCTGATTTGGTCAAGTTTTCGGACGAGAGCCGAGATTGTAATCGGCGAACTCAAAAAAACACTCACAACTCTGGGCACAGGAAAGAGGATCGAACCATGTTAGATCGTCGTCAGTTTGTTAAGACTATTGGACTCGGCGCTATGGCAGGCGCAGGCATAGGAGCGGTTGGGCCACAGATCGCAGCAGCTGCACAATCGGAAGTCAATTCAGACAAATCAAAAGTTGCAAGATTATTGCCGGGGTGCTGTGCCTACTCTTACGATAAGGATCTTTCGCACGGCAAAATGACGCTGGAAGATTTCATCCTCAAGGCCGTTGAACTGGAGATAGGCTCCGTCGACATGACCGTGTATTACCTCAAGTCCACGGACCCCGAGTATCTCCATAGTCTTCGCCACCTGGCTTACAAGCATGCTGTGGCCTTCTCGGGAGTTTCATGCGGAGCGAGCATGGTCCAGGGCACTGATGCAAAGCGCGCCGATGCTCTGAACCAAATCAAGAAGTGGGTTGACGTTACAAATGAGCTCGGAGCTTCTCATCTGAGGATTTTCGCCGGTAAGCTGCCGAACGACGCCAACATGAAGGACGCCATTGATTGGGTGGTCGAATCGATGAAGGTTGCCTGCGACTATTCTGCCAAAAAGGGCATCACTCTTGGGCTTGAGGACCACGAAGGCGTGACGCAGACCTCCGACGNNGGCATCAATCTCGACATTACAAATTTCATCGCCACGCCAACTCAGGACGCCTACGCGCAGATTGCCGCATGCCTGCCATACGCCACAGGCAACATCCACATCCGCGACCACTTTTACGACCATAATCCAGTGGATATGGATCGCGTATGGCAGATGTTCGCACAGGCTGGGCACCAGGGTTATGTGTCGGCAGAGTACGAAGCGAGTTTCTCTGATAGTCTGCCATCCTCCGCCGCGGTTCCTAAACTGCTTGATACCATCAAGTCGTTGTGTAAGAAGTACTCAAGCGTTTAACAGCCCGCCTCAGGAATTTCCACTTGGGTTGGTTTTTGAGGAATGATCAATGAAACCTTTAGGAGCGTGACCGCCGCCATGCTCAGACGCAGGCATCTGCGAACTGCCGCCACGCTGGGATGTATAAGAATCACGCAACTGACTTTATACCGCGGATGCCTGGGTGGCGCAGCGCGCCGCTCGAGCGCTCACTCCATGAACGTGGGATACACTGGAGACTTAGACGGTCATC
>DHWW01000274.1:5960-7477 GCA_002413385.1 Granulicella sp. UBA5172 | reverse complement strand
TACTTTTGAGCTTGGCAACATAGCCATCCATGGAGAAGACCCCATCGGTTGCAATCAGGCGATGGCGCGCATTCCCTGCCTCTTTCAGCTTCGACTCGAGATCAAGCACGTCACCGTTGCGGTAACGGAATCGGGTCGCTTTGCAGAGCCGGATGCCATCAATCACACTGGCATGATTCAGCTCGTCCGAGATGACAGCGTCTTCAGACTCCAGCAAAGTCTCAAACAATCCGCCGTTGGCATCGAAACAGGAACTATAGAGGATAGTGTCGTCAGTCCCTAGAAACGCACTCAGACGTTCTTCAAGTTGCTTATGAATCGACTGTGTGCCGCAGATGAAGCGAACACTCGCAAGCCCATAACCCCAATCCGTCAGCGCCTGTTGCGCAGCCTGAACTACGGCAGGATGATTCGCGAATCCGAGATAATTGTTCGCGCACATATTCAGGACGGGAGGACCATTTGCGACCGACACTTCTGCCTGCTGCGGCCCCGCAAGAATGCGCTCCTGCTTGAAAAGCCCGCCTCCCGAATTACATCTAGCTTTTCCTGTAGGTGACGCAGCATCTTCCCGTACATAGATCATTCCTCCGGATGCGTCTGAAAATGGTTGCGATCGACCTAACTTACGTCGCGCCAGTCGAGGATCACCTTCCCCGAATTCCCAGAACGCATCGCCGCGAATCCTGCCTCATAGCCGCGCCAGTTCAGGCGGTGGGTGATGACGCTGGAAATATCGAGGCCGCTCTCCAGCATCACGGTCATCTTGTACCATGTCTCGTACATTTCACGCCCGTAGATGCCGCGAATGGTCAGTTGATTGAAGACCACCTGGTTCCAGTTGATGGAAATATCTTCAGAGGGAATGCCGAGCATGGCGATCTTGGCGCCGTGACTCATATTCTTCAGCATATCGCGAAAAGCTCCGGGATTTCCGGACATCTCCAGGCCGACGTCGAAGCCTTCCTGCATATGGAGCTGCTGTTGAACCACCGGCAGTGATGTCTCGCTAGTGTCCACGGCAAGAGTCACACCAACTTTTTCCGCCAGCGCAAGGCGATATTTGTTGATGTCAGTAATAACGACATGGCGAGCCCCAGCGTGCCGCGCCACGGCAGCCGCCATAATGCCGATAGGGCCGGCTCCTGTGACGAGAACATCTTCGCCAAGCACCGGAAAGGCGAGCGCTGTATGAACGGCATTGCCGAGAGGGTCAAAGATGGCGGCGATTTCGTGCGAAATCCCAGGGCTATGACTCCAGATGTTCGACATTGGCAGGACGATGAATTCGGCGAATGCGCCATTGCGGTTTACGCCCACTCCGAGTGTATGCGCACAGAGATGGCGGCGACCGGCGAGGCAGTTGCGGCAGCGGCCGCACACAACGTGGCCCTCTCCGCTGACCATCTGGCCTATGGGGAGATCGGCAACATTGGAGCCGACGGCTGCCACCTCACCCACGAATTCATGGCCAATGGTTAGCCCTTGCTGGATCGTAGACCTGGCCCACGCGTCCC
>DHWW01000274.1:0-5936 GCA_002413385.1 Granulicella sp. UBA5172 | reverse complement strand
CCAAGTGTAATCCGCAGGCTCGTAGAGCGGTGCCATCAGGACGCGAATGCTCCCAGAGTCACCGGATCCCAACCTGCCTCTGCGACCACTTCCACATGGGTTGCCTTAGAGTACGCCGAACGCACTATATCGACCGGCACTGCATTGCCGGCTGCATCCACGATACCTGCCAATACGACACGCTTCGGGCCGGACAACTCGGTCAAGTCGGTGTGAAGAAGAATCCCCGGCACAAAATTGGCGAACGGATATGTATAGTCGTCGTTCTCCACAATGTTGCGGAACGATAACAGCCCCCCGGAAAGATATAACGCTGCGAAGTTAGAGTCGAGCGCTGCGGCGAACTGCATCGGCACCGTCCACTCGCCCCGCGCGGCCACAACGATAGGAAGACCTGCGACGCCTTCGTGATGGCGCAATGCCTCCAGGGTCGCCAGAATATCCGTCACACGCTGGCCGAGCAGCGACTTTCCAAGTATCAACGATCCCCACGCCCACAATTCGTCGCTCTTGTGTTCTTCCCCATACGCCGCAGCGCCGCGCTCGAGTTCCGGCGTCAAGTCGCCTACTCCACGCAGATCAGGAATGCACACGATGTGGCCATTCGCCGCCAGCGTTTGATACGGGCCACCTTGCTGCCAGCGATGATCGTAGTTACGGCCGGCAGGTTCCAGCAATAACACCACGGACTTTACAGGAACTTTCGTCGGCCGAATCAACCACGCCGGCAACCAGACTTTTGCCGCCGATTGAATATCCAGCGCCTCGATCTGGCAGCCTTCGGATGGCACCCGCTTCAGAACGCGAGCGGCCAAAGCCCGCGGCGGCATCTCCACTCCGAGAAGCGTCTTCAGGAACTCCGGCGTCTGTGTCTTGGGCATTGGCATTGCCGCCCGCGCTTGCGACGAGGGAGTCGCCCCACCCGAAGACGCCCGCACCACGCTTCCCGAGGCGGACACCCACAGTGTTGCGTCCTCCTCCACCACCGTCGGTGGTTCCGTCTCGATGCGAGCAGTCTCGCCTTTGAGCCAGCGCCCGAACCAGCTATACACCTGCAGCCGCGTGTCATAAGACAGCGCGTGCGGTAGCGGAGTCCCTCCCCAGGCGATCTGGTCTTCCTTGCCGAGCACGGCGTAAACCTTCCGCAGCTTTTGAAACTCCTCCCAGCCGCTGGAAATATAGCGTGGCGAATAGGTACCGAAGAAATCCTTGTCACTGACGCTCACCAGCAGCGGCTTCGGGGCCAGCGGATACAGGCAGTCCCAACGATCGAAGCCCAGCGGTGCGGAGCCCAGAAAATTCTGCTCGGCGTCATCGGACGAACCCGGTGCATTGAAGTTCGCGCAAGCAACGTTCTCGGTATTGCCACTACATACCACCGACGCAGCGATACGATCGTCCACGGCGGAGATAAACATGGTCGTCGTCCCGCCACCCGATTGGCCAGTGGCGCCGATGTGCTTCGGATCCACCAGCGGATGTGAGGCCAACACATCCAGACTAACTNNCAACACATCCAGACTCCGTACCGCGTCCCACGCCTGCATGCGTGTGGCGCTGTCGCCAACCAACAGCATCTGGCGGCCTGCGTGTGAATGTTCCTCGTCGTGGTGAGCGATCCGGGATTTAATTCCAGAAGCATCCGGATAATAAATTCGCTCCCCTTGCCCCATCGGATCGAAACCAAGCACCAGGTAGCCCAATTGCGCCAGCCCTTGGCAGCACCGCTGATAGGTATCGCCGGCTTTACCGTTCGGGGTGTGACCCATCTGAAACAGAATGCCCGGGAACGGCGGCTTGTACGACTTAGGAATGTAGAGGTTGGCCGCGACATACAAATTCAGCTGGCTTTCGTAGATCAGCTTCTCGACGCGGTAGTGCTCGCGCTCGAACCCTCCGACTGTGCGAACATTAAGCGGTGTCCGCTCGGGCTTTCCTCCTGCCAGCTTCCAGAACGTCTCGCGAGACCATTGCTGGCGCTGACGCACAGCCGTCGGTGTTGTCAGCTTGGCAATCTGCTGGTTGCGAGCCTCATAGGCATGCGCGGCAAGCTCATCCAGAAAATCCGGTAGACAGCGAAAGTAGTCGCGGTAGACAACACCGGGGTACGATGTCGCCGCCGCGACCCGCTTTCCCTCGGGTAATGAAGTGGAGGATAGAGCAGCGAACAATGGGCCGTGCGTCGCAAGCGGTGTAACAGTAGATAAAGCGGCAATCATCTGGCGGCGTGTCATCATAATTTATTCTTCGGCTCCCAAGCGTTATCATTCCTCTTGCAGGGCCGCGAGCCCGACATCTTGATGCGCGCCGCCGGTAGTAATTCCACAATAGATTACTGATCAAACTCCAATGGCATTCCCATTATTACCAAGCTATGCGGAGAGATATATCTACCTCTCCGCATAGCCCACTATTTCTGTTTCTTCAGAAAAGTAGCTTTAGAGCAAGCTGAAGAATGCGGTTGGGGTTAGCGCTTGTAAGTTGTCCATACTGGCTTGAACTGACATCGGCAACCGGATTTTGGAAATTAGTATGGTTAAGTGCATTGAAGAATTCTGAACGAAACTGCAACTTTGTTTTACCTGGAAGGGCGAAGTATTTCATAAGGCCCATATCTGTATTCACCAATCCTGGGCCATATATAGAGTTCCGGGGTGCATTTCCATAGGTGCCCAAGTCATTATCTGTGAATGCGGCGGTATTGAAGTATTCAGCGGCTAGGCCGGAACTTCCGCGGCCAGTGTCAAGATGTGGATTTCCGATTTGCTTTGCGTGATCAACTCCAAGTCCGGTAAATGAAAAGTCATTCCCATCGACCACTGTGAAGGGCATTCCGCCTTGTAGAGTCCAGATACCCGTGAGTTCCCAACCGCCTATTGCCTCCCGCATCCAAACAGCATGCTTTTCCAACTTGGGGAGATACCAGACATACGAAGCAAGTAGACGATGCCTGATATCGAAATCCGAGAGCCCGGTATTTAGATTAGGCTCGTTAGGAATAACTGGTGTACTTTGCCCCGGCTCCGATTCAGTCGACTGATTATCAATAGACTTAGAGTAGGTGTAGTTGACCTCGAACGAGAAATTATGAGTCGAACGTCTCTCGAACGAAAGCTGGAGGGCGTTGTAACTGGAGAAGCCTTCAGATTCAGCATTAAGAACCTGAGTGTAATCTTGATTCGGCCGTCGTGCCTGTATGTTTCCTTCGCTACTGCCACCAGGGACATAGACAGCGTTATTTACCGCTTGAGTTATTGAGAGGTGCCGGCCATTGTTTCCAATATAGCTGGCGCGAAGAGCTGTATTTTGCGCCAGCGCTTGTTCAATGGTCAGGTTGAAACTCTCCATGTAGGCCGGCCGGAAGTTTGACGTGAAGGCGCCGAACTCGCCCAATGGCAGCTCAAACGCGACGTTTTGCGGAGGAGTGAATGGTGCATAACCCGCAGGAAATGGATTGACGGTGTTGGCGTACGGGTCCTTGAAATCGACCCCATTAAGCGACACCTGCGGGCTGAATGGAGCTGAATCGACAAAGTTGTTGCTATCAATTTGCGCAATGGGAGTAAAGAACAGGCCGAAACCTCCGCGAAGAACGGTATTGGCGCCTATACTCTCGGCAAAACCGAGCCGTGGAGCAACCGCGGGCATGAAATTGTTATACCCACCATCGGGGCATCCCTTATCGCCAGCCAGAAGATATCCGAGTGGTGCATTAGGAAAGCGAGTGGATTGCATCCCCGGCTCGTAGCATTCGACCCGGCCTAGCGAATCATGTGGCGTTGTCATAGGATCCCATCGTATCCCTGCATTCAAAGTAAGCTTTTTGGTTGCCCGGATATCATCCTGCACGAAAAAGCCGTTTTTGAATTGGGTGTTGTCCTTGTATTCGCCTCCACCCTGCGCAAAAGAATCGGCACTGCCCAGCATGAAATCTGCCAACGCATTACCAGTGTGGGGTCCCTTACTAGTCGCGGATCCGTTAAAAGTGAAATGCCCCATGGTAGTAAAATCATTCAAAATATTGTTGGTAGTGCGTATGGTCTCCATCCCGAATTTAAACTCTTGCTTTCCGTGAACCCATGTGGCTTTGTCGGCAATTTGGAGATCCTTTTCATGAAGGTCATATTGCCAACCGGGACGGGCTGTGAATTCGCCAGAGACAGAAAGGTAGACAGAAGACGGCGTTTTGACCGCGATATTCTGAACGCCTGCCTGTTGGAAATTAAGGGGGAGCGTCACTGCAGACCAGTCATTGAACTGCTGGCTAGCTATCCCCGCGAGAGTCAAGCTATTCAGAAACGACGGCGATACAGTCCAGACGTCATTAAAGGTTATTTGAGTGATAGGCCGGGTCGATTTACCTGGGCCGCTTTTATACATGCTTGCATAATTACTCAGATCTCCTGTGAATGGCTGCTTGAACTCGGTGTAATAGATACGACCGGTCAACCTGTTCTTCCCCAGGTCCCAATCAACACGTCCCGTATATTCTGGTTGATCATTAATGATCGGGTATCCGGTGGTAAACGTACCGTCCGTGCTAGCGGGGGTAGGAAGATACTTGAGAAATGCTTCCGCTACGGGACTGAACTGAGCAACTGGAATCTGATTGTTCGGGTATGGGTTACCTGTTACCGGATCGTAGATTTGTTTTGAGACACCTGAGAAGTCGCCGAGCCGCATGCTTGCACTTGGCAGGGTCTGTATTTTCGTCAGCGGATTACTACGTATTACCGAGTCCTGATAAGAGAAGAAAAAATAGAGGCGATTCCTGAGGATAGGGCCACCGAACGTACCGCCGAACTGGTTTCGCTTCAGAGAATCCCCTTGAGGCAGCAAAATAATCCCGTGCGTCGAAAACTCCATTACGGATAAACTCGAACGCCGAGCCATGAAATTGATTTGTGCCTGACTTGGTTATCACGCTGACTACAGCACCTACAGCGTTACCATACTCGGCGCTGAAGTTATTGGTTTGAACACTGAACTCTTCAATAGCATCTGGATTGGGGAATCCGCCACTAAAATTCTGATAGGAGTTCGTGTTTAAGCCGCCATCCAAACTGTAGGAGACTCCGGTCTCGCGGCTGCCGTTCACCACAAATCCGTTTCCCGGGCCATTCGAAGTGGTCTGCAGCACGCCCGCCTGGATCGCGAGCAATTCCGTGACGTCGCGTCCATTCAGCGGAAGATCAACAATACGCTGTTCCTCGACGACACGCTTGATGGTTCCGCTCTGAGTGTCAACTAACTCCACTCCGCCTCTCACTGTAACAGCTTCAGATACCGCTCCCACCTCAAGCGCAAAGTCTTTCACGACGTTATTGCCAACGCCCAGCGTGAGGTTCGTTATGCTGACAGGTTTGAATCCATCTTTCGAAACACTAACGAGATAGTTGCCGGGCGTCAGAAGGGGAATGGTGTAGTAACCACTGTCGGTCGATACTGCAGTACGACCGACTCCGGTCTCCGCATTGGAAGCCGTTATACTCGCTCCCTGCACGCGGGCTCCGCTGGAGTCAGTGACCGTTCCAATGATTTGTGCGGTCTGGGCCCACACTGTAGGAGCCACACAAAAGACGGCGAGACAAAGAACGAATAGGTGAACCTGACGTAGGGTTTTCACTTTATAGAGCCTCCAATATACGTGGTTTTGAAATGCGTGCAGCTATATCTGTGTCTGATTAGGGCAAACCAGCCAGATTCATCTAGGCGATGGAATGCTTTATACGTCGCGCAGGAGTGAAAGTCAATATTTTTCACATTTTTACACGATATTTGCTCAATTTCAAAGAACAGTTTCATAATTATGAGAGGGGAAATATCCATATGCCGCTCAATGTAAACGACTTGGCTTGGGCACCTAAGATATCGCAGATATAACGGAAGTGGGGTAGCTGCATTAGCCTGCATAAAGCCTGCATTATTCATGAAGG
>DHWW01000160.1 GCA_002413385.1 Granulicella sp. UBA5172 | reverse complement strand
CGCAAGATCGAGGAGTTCCGCAAGTCCTTCGGTGAGAGCTGGGAGCGCGTCTTCCGTCTCGCCGCCGAGCGGAGGGTACCTGTCTACACCCATGTCCGCAGCAGCGGGCGCGTCGAGCCCGGCTCCTCCATTGAATCGATCAGCGAAGTGATCGGAGCGGCTGCCATTACGGGCGCTTCGCTGCACATCGTCCACATCAACAGCTCTTGTGCGAGCGACTCTCTGGAGTGTCTTTCCATGGTCGAAGGAGCTCGATCGCGCGGTCTGGACGTCACCACCGAGGCGTATCCCTACATCGCCGGCATGACCGCTATCAACTCAGCGGTCTTCAACCCCGGCTGGCAGGAACGGCTCGGCATCAGCTATGACAGCCTCATGATTCCCGACACCGGCGAGCACCTGACGAAGGCGCGCTTCGATGCGCTGCATGCCTCCAGCGCAACCCAATTTGTCATCGTCTTCGGCAACACCCAGGAAGTGATCGACAAAGTGATCCCGAACCCTCTGGTGATGATTGCCAGCGATGGCCTCGAAGGGCATCCCCGGAACGCCGGAACCTTTTCCCGCGTCCTCGCCCAATACGTCCGCGAGAAGGGAACAATCACGCTGATGGATGCGCTGCGAAAGATGTGCCTGATGCCGTCCGAGATGCTGGAGCGTTCCACTCCAGCGGCTCGTCAAAAGGGCAGATTGCAGGAAGGCGCCGACGCGGACATCGTCGTATTCGATCCTGCAACGATCACCGACCGCTCCACGTTCGCAAAGCCCATGGAACCGAGCGTAGGCGTGCACTATTTAGTGGTGGGTGGAACCGTAGTTGTCGACGAAGGCAAAATCTTGCCGAATATCTTCCCCGGCCGTGCGCTGCTGGGGCCAGGAAAGCGCTCAGCATCGCAAGACTAGAACGTTCTACCCGCCCTCAAGGAATGGATACCCTGCGTGCTGGCGGCCCCACCCGGATTGTCGCCAAAACAAAAAAATAACGCATCCATTCCACCGCCTCCCTAAGTTGACAGCCCTCCAATCGAAGATTGATCCTTTGCTGTGTCCCTGCGCCGATCGCTAGCGCAACCCGGGCGCACAGGAGACAGGGGACATGGCAACACTCGTCCAGAACACCCTCGAGCCCGCGACAGATTTTCTCCCCCTCAACGGCACCGGCCAGCGCGACCGCGCCTCCTACGTCCTCGAGCAGGGTAAGATCCGCTTCGTCTTCACCACCGCTCTCCGTTCCGACTCCGAAATCGCCCGTCCCGTCGGCCTCCTCCACATCGACCACATCGTCGGCAAGGGAAACTTTAAGGCTCTCTTCAAAGCCATAGAAAGAGAATAAGAAGCTCGTGGAAACTTATAGCCAACAAGAAGCTCGTGGAAACTTATAGCCAACAGGATGCACGTGACAACCTCTAGCCCCACAAGCCCCGGAAAACTCTACCCCAACGCGAATGCCGCCCTCGCCGGCATCGTCCGCGATGACATGCTCCTCGCCATCGGCGGCTTCGGTCTCTGCGGCATTCCCGAGGCCCTCATCGCCGCCCTCCGCGACACCGGAGCACGCAACCTCACTATCGCCAGCAACAACGCCGGTATCGACGAGTGGGGAATTGGCCTCCTCCTCCAAACCCACCAGGTCAAAAAAATGATCTCCAGCTACGTCGGAGAAAATGCCGAATTCGAGCGCCAATACCTCGCCGGCGAGCTCGAAGTCGAATTCGCCCCGCAAGGCACCCTCGCCGAGCGCATGAGAGCCGGCGGAGCAGGCATCCCCGGCTTCTACACCCGCACCGGCGTCGGCACCCTCGTCGCCGAAGGCAAGGAGCACAAGGACTTCGACGGCCACACCTACATCCTCGAGCGCGGCCTCCACGCCGACCTCGCCCTCGTCAAAGCATGGAAGGCCGACACCCTCGGCAACCTCATCTACCGCCGCACCGCCCGCAACTTCAACCCCCTCGCCGCCACCTGCGGCAGGATCACCGTCGCCGAAGCCGAAATCATCGTCCAGCCCGGCGACCTCGATCCCGACGAGATTCACACCCCCGGCATCTTCGTTCAGCGTATCGTCCACAACCCCCATCCTGAGAAGCGGATAGAGAAGATAACTACCAGAGAGGTTTAACTCCGTGGCATGGACCCGTAACCAGATGGCTTCACGCGCCGCCCTGGAACTCCGCGACGGCTTCTACGTCAATCTCGGCATCGGCATCCCCACCCTCGTCGCCAACTACATCCCCGCCGGAATGACCGTCACCCTGCAGTCCGAAAACGGCCTCCTCGGCATGGGTCCTTTCCCCCTCGCCTCCGAAGTCGACGCCGACCTCATCAACGCTGGCAAGGAGACCGTCACCTTCATCCCCGGCGCCTCCACCTTCTCCAGTGCCGACTCCTTCGCCATGATCCGCGGAGGCCACATCGACCTCGCCATCCTCGGAGCCATGCAGGTCTCCGAACACGGCGACCTCGCCAACTGGATGATCCCCGGCAAGCGTGTCAAAGGCATGGGCGGCGCGATGGATCTCGTCTCGGGCGTCCGCCGCGTCGTCGTCCTCATGGAGCACACCGCGCAGGGCGCGCCNAAGCTCCTCCCCGCCTGCACCCTCCCCCTTACCGGAGCCGCCGTAGTCAACCGCATCATCACCGACCTGGGAGTCTTCGACATCACCCCCACCGGCTTCGCAGCCATCGAACTAGCCCCCGAAGTAACCCCCGACCAGGTCCAGCAAGCCACCGCCGCCCCAGTCCACTTCGGCAAGTAACGCCCCCGTCCATTTCAGCAAACCAAAGGGCCAAAGGCCTGACATATACCAGCCTAGGTGT
>DHWW01000335.1 GCA_002413385.1 Granulicella sp. UBA5172 | reverse complement strand
CATACTCGTTGACACGCTCCGAAACTGCTTCGCCAGGGTTTTGGAATCGCGCTGGATTTTACGTTGATCGTACTAACGTGCCAGCGCAGTGCCTCGCTGAGGATATAGTGCACATTAAAGCCATCTCGAAACCACGATTCAGGGACGTCACACGTCTCCATGGATACCGGTGCCTTTCTCCACACGTCTCCAATACCTGTTTCCGCAATCTCCTCCGGATACTGCTCCAGCATCTCTGACCACGGCTTGTTCATATTGCCCAGGCAATCGAAGCGCCAGCCGGTCCCGTGCGAGGTTCCATACTGAAGGGCTTCGGGATAATCGAAATTGGTCAGCAGCGGAGTTTTGCGAAAAGCCTTCAAATATACGTCGATCCACTTGAACTGGAGTGAGAGCTCGGGCGCATCGCCGCCGGCCCATCCCTCGCCCCAATAGCCACCCGCCGAGATATCGACGCTATCCAGATCCGGATGCCCGTCGTAGCGCCTGCCGGCTTCGGTCACCAGAGCGCCCCAGGCCTTGAGATACAAGGGATCGCTGAAGTCCGGCTGCCAGATCTTTCCGTCTTTCGATGCGTCCGAGTTCGAGCGCCGGGCGCCCGATTCGCGGTACCACTTGGGCAGCGGATGCCCTTCATCGTAGGGCGCCATCCGGATCATGAGCCGCTGCCCGTGCCGTCTGGCTTCGGCAAGCGCGAGGTCGATGATCTCCCAGCGAACTTTGCCCTGCTCGGGCTCCAGCGTCTCCCAGAACCAGCGGTCGTAGGCAACCGAGGATTGCGGAAAGTCGGGCTTGATAGCGGGCGCGGCAAGCGGGCTGGTCGGCCCTTCTTCCGACCACGCGACCCCGGGATTCGGCGTATCGCCGTTGTATCGCTGAAAGGTTTGAATACCCATGCCAGGATTGACAAGAACTTCGTGGGTTTCGATCGGCCGCACGATCACCGTTTGTCCTGATGCTGGGGTGCTAAGAAACCAGAGAAGCGCCACCGATGAGAAGACTTTTACGATCCCTCCAATGAGACCCAGCTTCGAAGAGAGATCCCTTATGGCCCGTGCAGCTGAAATTCGAATGCTCATCATTGACAGTAGCCTTAAAAAGCAGAAGGAAACACTGAGTAAATTCCACACCTTCTCCGAAACAGTCAAAAAATGCTACTTCCACCTTGCCAAACTCAATTACCGACCGGTAATCGTAGTGGCTCTCTCAAAGGTTCTGGGCTAGATCCTTAGACTAAGTGAGTCCGCTGACGGACGGGAGCAGCTGCGTCGAAACTACTCCCATCCGCGTTAGAAGTCGTACTTCAGTCCAAACTGGATCTGGCGCATGGGGATCGCCACATCGGTGATGACTCCTGTCGCTCCCGGACCGTCATCGATATAGGGATCTGGCTGTGCAAAGTTCGGATGGTTCATCAGATTGAAAAACTCAGCGCGAAATTGCAGGTTCTTCCTTTTCACCGAGGGGGAACACCTNNTCGCAACGAGCCGTCGAAGGTATTGACTCCGGGGCCGACGAGGATATTGCGTCCGGCGTTGCCATAGGTATACGGGGCTGGAAGTGCGAAGGCGTTTGGGTCAAACCACAGGTCTGGTTTACGCTGTCCCCTCGGCAGATTTCCGTTCCCGATTTGGTCGGGACGCACCAGGCCTTGATCGCCGGTGTTCGAAGGGTCGTATCCCAGGAGAGGAGAGAACGGGAAACCACTGGTAAGAGTGTAAATCCCGCCAACGTGCCAGCCACCGAATGCGAGGTCTAGCAGGCGGCTATCCCCTGAGAACTTGCGACCTTTGCCGAAGGGTAGTTCGTAGTCGGAGCTGGTGACCCATCGGTAGCGTTGATCGAAGTCTGCCAGTCCCTTCTCCGCTGAAACGTTGTAACTGTCCTGCGGAAAGGGTTGCGCGCAGCAGATCTCGGGCTGATCGTTGATTGTTTTGCTCCAAGTAAAGGAACTGAGGAAACTCAACCCATGGCTGTAACGTTTTTCGACCTTCAACTGCGCTGAGTGGTAGGTTGAGTTGCCTCGATTTTGGATGGAGGAAAAGGGGCCAAAGTTAGGATACGGACGGCGGGACTGAACGTCTCCGGGCCCTGGCGTCTTCACCTGGTTCTGGTCCGTCAAAGACTGGAGATGCGTGCCTTTTGACCCAGCATAAGCCAAACTGACAGAGATCTCGGAGGGTAGACCTTGCTGAACCTGAAGATTCCACTCCTGGTAATACGGCGTCTTCAACCGGCTGTCAACGCTCGTTACCGCCGGATCGATGGAGTTCGCTTGACTAAAGAGAGGAAATCCACCGGAAACAGTGAGCTGTGGAGTGATTCCATCGCTTGTGAAATCCGACTGGTAATAGAAGGGAGCGTTGTAGGCAAGTTGTAATGGGGCAGCCGTCCGGATCTCCTGACCGCTGAAGAACATCCCGTACGCACTGCTGATTACGGTTTCTCTCAACAAGTTATAGGCGAACCCAACTCGCGGAACGAAGTTCAAATGATCTGGGACGACGAGACTGCGCGAAGCCCCATTGACACCCGCGGCGATGAGCTGCCCCGTAGTGTAATCGAAGTTACTCTGCCGATCGTTCAATTCGGTGATTGGCGAAAAGTAGTCATAGCGTACGCCGAGATTCAGTGTGAGTTTATCGCTCGCCTTGTAGTCATCCTGAATGAATGCGCTTGGTGTGTACTGCCGGTTGTGAAGCTTGAAAACCGTAGTGATCGTTGAATTTGTTGGGATACCGAGAAGCTCATCTGCTAGCGCGTTGCCTCCCGTGCCATCGCTTGGATTCTGAGTGAACTGTCCAGTAAAGGAGAACTTCCCATTGGGGGCAGGCACCTGAAGGATGTTGAATTGGCTCCAGCGGATCTCTGCACCCATCGCGATGGTATGCCTGCCACGGACCAGATTGACGACGTCTGTAAGCTCGCGCTCTGAGCTGGAGATGATCGTCGGCGCAAATCCAGGAGCACCGACGCGCCGGTAACCCTTCGGTTGCAAAGAGCGTCAGTCCGCTGGCACTGGTGGTGGGAACACCCGGAACCGACAGATTGGCAGGTGGCTGGATATTGCCTCCGGCGGGTACGCCCCGGTCAATGGCGACGTGGTTGAACCCCATCCGGAATTCATTGACGGTCGTAGAGTTGAAAATATGCGTCTCGCCGAGGGCGGCTCCCATGGTGTTTTCAGAGGCGAGACCCGTACTTGAACCGCCACCGCTCGCAATTCCGGGGAGTGGCGCGGGTCTCTGGTCTGTTCTCCCACTCATCGACCACCGGAAGAATAACTGATCGCCCTGCGAGATGTGGTAGTCCCCACGAAAGTCCCCCTGATTAATGCGGTCATTTTCAACCGGCGAGATGACATAGTTGTTCTTGAGCTTCCCCGGCTGATTGGGCAGTGGGTATAGATTGATGATCCGTTGCGCCAGCGGATCGATTCCCGTCACGATGTTGTTCGCGAACGGAGTACGCGTATTGGTGTCCTGGTTGTAGGTCGAAGGATCATAGATGATCGCGTTTCCCGGCCCCGAGAAGTCTCCGGCGCGCTGAGCTGCGTCTGGCACGGAGGACACGTAAGTCATCGGATTTCGGATGATCGTCCCCTGGTAATCGCCAAACCAGAAGAGTTTGTTCCGAAGGATGAGCCCTCCTAGCGTCGCGCCAAATTGATTCTGCTGATAGGACGCCTTCTTGACAGCGGGATCTTCAAAATAGCCCCGCGCATCCAGGGCAGAGTTACGGAAAAACTCGAACACGCCACCGTGATAAGCGTTTGAGCCCGACTTGGTCACTGCGTTGATGGCTGCACCGCCACCTCGTCCAAACTCCGCAGAGAAGGAGTTTGTTTGAATCTTGAACTCCTGAATCGCGTCCACGCTGGTGCGTAGGATCAGGCCCCCGTCATCGTTTGAGTTGTTGTCGATGCCGTCGAGAAGAAAATTGTTCATCGTGCCCCTAGCCCCATTGGCAGCGAAACTATTCTGACCACCCGTGCTGCTGCCGCCTGAATTGCCGTTCGTGCCGGTGCTGGTTGCGATAACACCTGTGCTAAGCGTAGCGAGCTGAAGGTAGTCGCGGCCATTCAGTGGAAGGTCCGTCATCGTTCCTGATGAGATCACTTGGCCAAGAGATGACTTGTCCGTTTGGATGACTGCGGCTTGGTCCGTCACGGTGACATTTTGACTGACCTGTCCGACGGTCATGGTGAAGTCGACACGACGGCGGTCCTGGACCTGAAGCGTTATTCCCGTGCGTGTCTGCGATTGGAAGTCCGCCGCTTCCACCATCACAGCGTAGGTACCGACCCGGAGTGGAGGCGACGTGAAGTTGCCTTCCGAGTTGGCATGAACAACGGTAGAGGTGTTGGTGTCTTGATCGGTGATCGTGATGTTCGCCGAAGAGATAACGGCCCCAGTCGGATCATGGAGCGTGCCGACAATTGAACTGGTGTCTACCTGTGCGCTCATGGACACAGGTACTAGAAGACAGAGGAACAGAAGTCTCTTCAGCATGATGGTTCTCTCACTTTCGAATCCTTTGCTAGGTCTTAACAAACGGTATCGGTGAGACTACCACAAAAACACACAATAGGAAAGAAATGATTACCTTCCGCAAGGGGAATCGCATTTCAAAACATCTCCAGA
>DHWW01000072.1:38604-38934 GCA_002413385.1 Granulicella sp. UBA5172 | reverse complement strand
CCGCCGGAGGAGCCGCCGGGGCTGCTGCATCGGAGTCTTGAAAATACGCCGTATTCGCCCACGTACCCGAGACGCGCAGGTACGCCGGACCAAGAGCGGCGGCAAGCTTGCGAAGGCGAGGGTTGGAAAGGTTGATCGGAGTGCGCTACTCAAAGAGCGAAGGATCGATGCCACCAGGGGTACCGGCAGTGCTGGGCGTCGCAGCCGTCTTGCTGCCGTACGGCTTCCAAAAGCGGCCACCGATGACTTCGACCATTTCCACGTTGTAGGACTAAAAGCGAGGATCTACGCTTCCAACCTTCAGCATGGTTGAGGGGTTTTGCTGGGCAG
>DHWW01000072.1:16373-38584 GCA_002413385.1 Granulicella sp. UBA5172 | reverse complement strand
GCCCCATGCTGCCAGATTGGTGAATCGAAGCCACCACATTTCGACATCTTCGGCGCCCACGCAATTCCACTTCACGCATCATCGATTAGTTTTCGCTTGATGCGTGCAGATCAGTTGGGCGTCAGGAACCGTTGAGTCGGTCACCCATTCCTCGTCATGACTTCTATATTGAATATGCGTTTCAGTAAGAGGCCTGTTTCTGACCGTGCAATCAGAAACAGGCCGTGAGCAAATCAACTCGCACGGTTGCCTGGCTTAGAAGCTGAGGGTCGCCGCCAGTTGCAAGGCGCGCGATGCACCCGCCCCCGTCACCTTACCGAAGTTGGAGTCCGTCAGGCTCGTGTCAGGATTGCTGAAGACCGGATGATTCAACACATCGAAGGCATCGACCCTGAACTGCAGATTGACAGACTCATGAATCGGGAATGTCCGGAACGCTGCTGCATCGAAGGTAACCGTACCGGGCCCGCGATAGAGATTCTTGCCCATATTGCCCAGTGCCGGCCCAGCCGGTTGCGAGAACTTCGAGGTATCGAACCAGTGACTATGGGTACCAATGCCCTTCAACTTGACAAAGGGTCCAGTCTGGTTCGGGACCTGGGTCGTACCCGGAGCGTTCAACTGGCTGCCGCTCGCCGAAAAGAATAGCGGAGACCCGGTTTGCAAGAACGCGAGTCCACTCACCTGCCACCCTCCAGCCAGCACGCCGACGATCCCATGATTCAGGAAAGTTGATCCCTTGCCGAACGGAAGCGCATAGATAAAGCTGTTCGAAGAGGTGATCGTGTGGTTAAAGGCCAGAGGAGCATAGTCGCGGTGGGGATCGAGATAGAAGTTGAATCCAGAAAGGCCGCCGCCAGTCGAGAGGTATCCCATCGCCTTCTGAAATGCGAAGCCAGACGTAAATTCGAACCCCTTATCAAAGCGATGAGTTACTCTGGCCTGGAGTGCGTTGTAGTTCGACGTGGTCTCCTTCGGCAGTAATTCGATGGTGGCGGTCGTCCCATAGAGTTTGTAATAGGGCTCCCCAGCGGCACCCGCTCCGGCGACGGCACCCGCATTCAAGTTATAGTTGCCGGGAATAAACCTGCCTTGGTTCCCTACGTAGGAAACATCCAACACCCAGGAACTACCGAACTGTTGCTCCACCGTCAGGTTGTATGACATGACCTCAGGATCCTTGTAGTTCAGATTCACAGACGTGTAATTCGTATTTTTGGCTGCAGGAATGATCCCGTTCGAAGGAATCTGTGTCGGAGGGATGGTGGGGAAGCCTTTGGACAGAGTAGCTGGCGTACCATCCGGCAGTAGTGCGGGCGTATAACTGCTCAGAGGTTCGAACGCCGCATTCTGACGCACCGGGTAGTTGTACGCATAGTTATTGTCCTGGAACGGTGTTCGGCTGATACCAAAACCACCTCGCACCACGGTTTTGTCGGTGGCTCTGTAGGCAAACCCGAGTCGCGGCTCGAAGTCCGTCCCGTTGAACCGCATACCAAGGTTGTTCGGCACGTTACCGTAGCCCGAGACCTGAAGGGTGTTGGTTGCAGGATCATATTGCGAGAACCCGCCCTTGGACGCGGGCACTGCTGGCGGATACAACTCCCAACGGATGCCGTAGGTCAGCGTCAGCTTTTGCGTAGCGACCCACGTGTCCTGGAGGAATCCGAAGTAGAGCGTCTGCCTCCACGACGCGGAGTGGACATTCAGATCGCGACCGACTTCGCTGGGGAGATCCAGCAGAAAGCTGGCAAAGTCATTCGAGAAGCTGGTCTTGTTCCCAGACCTGTTCAGACCCGTCTGACCGTCACGGTACCGAAAGATGCCGCGGGGGCTGAACGACTGACCTTGAGTTAGATCATCGCGCACGCGTCGCAACTCTCCGCCAAACTTGATCGAGTGATTACCGATGATCTTCGTCCAGTTATTTACCACATCGATATTCGTCTCGGCACGTATCCATGGCAGGCTTGCGCTATATCCAACCAGCGGCGATGAGAACCCTGCGATATCCATCCCAACCAGTCCACTCGTGAACGGATCAAGATTGACCCCGGGTATTCCGATTGTCGTTGAATCGCTCTTTCCATAGTCCGCGGGCGTCGCGGTGTTTCTGTAGTGATCCAAACCAGTTCTCAGCTCTGTAAAGAGCTTTGGACTGAAGATGTGCGTGTACTCCAAGGCGCCGTTGTAAACCGTATTGATGCCATTGCCTTCGAAGGCTCCCGCGATCGGTCCGCCTGCCTGGCCAAAGACCGGGGCTTGCAATGTGGTCGACTTCTGCCAGCTGAAGCGGCCGGTCAATCGGTCTGTCCCACGCAACTGCTGATCGATCTTGACGTCGAACGTATTTACGTCGTTTTGGAAGACCGTCGTCGCCTGGAAGTTGCTACTGAAAGTCGCGCCTGGAACATTCGGAAGAGGCACCAGTGCAAGCAGCTTCAAAGCGGTAGGGCTCAACCGGTCCGTCGGAATTACGTTTGCCACGCCATTCGTCACAAATGGCGTTCTTCCCGAACCGTCTGCAGCTCCCGTGTTTGGGTCATAGATCGTAGTTGGCCCACCGCTCAGGTCTCCACTCCGGAAAGCCGCTGTGGGAACCGTCAGAAGATTGAACTGACTGGCGTGGCTGCTATATCGCAGGAAGTCGCCAAAGAAGAACGTCCGATTTTTTACGATAGGACCGCCAATGGTCCCGCCGTAGTAATTATTAGTCGACCGCGGAAATTTTCCCGTGTTATTGAAATAGGTCCGAGCCGCCAGAGCACTCACCTGGTTGAACTCATAGAGCGACCCATGGAACTCGTTCGAACCCGACTTCAAGGTCACATTGGTTACAGCGCCAGCCGACCGGCCAAACTCGGGCGCATAGTTGCTGGTTTCCACGTCCACCGTCGCGATCGCCGCGGCAGGAGGAATATATACCTGCAGCAGCCCCGTGCGTTCGTTGTCGTCAATACCTTCGAATTGCAGATTGTTCGATAGTTCTGACTGGCCATTCACCTGGAATGACTCGGAGTTCTGTGCATCGAAGAAGGAGGAATGGTCATGGATAGGCTGGCTGACGCCCGGGACCAGCGACTCCAGAGCCTGAAAGTTCCGTTGCGAGCCGACTGGCAAATCTTCAACTTGCTTCTGATCGATCTGTGCCGTAACGTCCGCCCGGTCTGTTTGCAGCAACGCCACATCACTGCTCACCGTCACAGTCTGCGAAGCCACCCCAAGCTGTAGCGACATATCTACGCGGGTGGTCGTGTTGACCGTGACTCCGATATCGCGCTGCTCCTGCTTTTTGAAGCCGCTGCTTACAGCCGTGAGCGTGTATGTTCCCGGCTGTACAAGCGAAAATTCGAAGTTGCCACTAGCATTGGTCGCGCCGCTGGTCGTGGTGTTGGTGCTCTGATTCGTCAGAACGAGGGCCACATTTGGAATGACACGCCCGGACGGGTCGCTTACCGTGCCTACGATCGTAGCGGTAACCGCCTGTCCGATGAGAACGGTAGGGAGAAGGAGCATAAACACAGCCGCCACCGTGAAGACAATCATCCTGTACGACGACATCAGGAGAGATCTCGCATCTTGTGCTTTGGATTGGAATGACAGGGTAAATATGCGCATTTCATGTAGCCTCGGACGTAAGTTTTATCTGCTTACCTGCAGTGTCACCGGGTCTCTGCGGTGATACTGCAAGGAAATCGAACTGCAACGGACGGCAATGGCAATCGTGGCCGTTGGATGCCGGGAGGGGAAACTCTTTCAGCCCCGCGATATCTTGGTATGCAGAACGGTGGGAAATATACGGAACGGTTCGGTCAAGTGTCAAGCCAAGAAATCTGTAATCCAGTGGCGCAAGAACTTTTGTTGTTACTTATTCTGAAATGCCATAAAAGAGCGTCGGCGCAAGTATGGAATTATCTAGGAGATGGCCGCTCCTGCCGATCGCAGAATACGAAATCAAAAGGTTTAGAGCGGGTACTCGCCGAACGTAGTGAAAAAGTGCTATGCTTCAGCCCCATGAAGAGAACGTTCGCTCTCCGAACAAGTGTGCTGATGTTGCTCGGCCTGGGGCCCGCAGCGTTGGCACAGGAAAAGGTGCCGCCACCAACGCTGGTCGTGGTGAATCAGGGCGACCACGACATCAGCTTGGTGGACCCCGCAGCGCGACGTCAGATCGCGACGGTTGACGTCGATGGCATCACCGGACACGAAGCTGTGGTGTCGCCCGATGGCCGTACCGCCTACGTACCTGTCTATGGAAACTCCGGCGTCGGACGAGCAGGCACCGATGGCAACAGAATGGTGGCCATCGATCTGGCCTCCCGCAAGATCACCGGGACGCTGAAGTTTGATCATGGCGTGCGACCGCACTGTGTGCGCTACAACCCGCACGACGGACTCCTGTATCTGACCACGGAGTTGGATCAGTCCATCACGCTTGTCGACCCACGCACGCTAAAGATTGTTGGCACCATCCCAACCGGGCAGCCGCAGTCACACATGTTTGTGCTCTCCCCCGATGGGCGGTTCGGTTACACGGCAAACGTCGGTCCGGGAACAGTATCCGTGCTGGATATCGCAGCACGGGAGACTTTAGCCATCATTCCAATCTCCTCGGATACGCAGCGCATCTCGATCTCGAACGACGGACGCATGGTATTTACAGCCGACCAGACTGCACCGCGTCTGGCCGTCATCGACACCACAAAGAACGCCATCAAGACATGGATTGAATTGCCCAGCATCGGCTACGGCACCACGCCAACTCCTGACGGTCGATGGCTGCTGGTTGCCCTGCGAACGAACCACCAGGTTGCGGTGGTAGATCTGAAGACGCTGAAAGTGGCACGAACCCTGGACGTTCCCGCGATGCCGACAGAGATCCTTGTCCGCCCGGATGGCCGCGTTGCCTACGTATCCTGCACCGGCAAGGCGCAGGTAGCTGCTATCGACTTGAACCACTGGAAGCTGGAAGCTTTGATCGACGCCGGCAAGGGGGCCGACGGGCTCGCCTGGGGCCAGTAGCACTTGCCCCAGATCATTTCAAACCTTCGGCAATCACGGTTGCCGATACAAACCAGATATAGTTTCAACTCACAACGGAGACATTATGATCACACGCCGCGAATTTATCGACGCACTCGCAGTAGGTACAGCAGGCCTGGCTGTCAGCACGACAGCGAAGAGCTATGCACAAATCCTCGGATCCAATAACCGCCTGAATTTCGCCGTGATCGGCCTGAACAGCCGCGCCTACGCACATCTTTCCGCTCTGAAGGCAAACAAGGCTAACGCTCGCATCTCCCATGTGTGCGATGTCGAGAGCAACATTCTCAAGAGATACGTTGACGGCGCTACACAAATGATGGGCGAAGCTCCTGTCGGCGAGAAAGACTTCCGGAACATTCTTGCAATGAAAGAGATCGACGCCATCACGATCGCCACGCCTGACCATTGGCACGCACCCATCGCTATCGCGGGGCTGCAGGCTGGAAAGCATGTATATGTCGAGAAGCCCTGCAGCCACAACCCTGCTGAAGGAGCGCTGCTCGTGGAAGCACAGAAGAAGTACGGCAAGCTGGTACAGATGGGGACGCAGCAGCGGTCGTCACCGCACACCATTGAGATCGTGGATAAGATCCATAACGGTTTGATCGGGCACGCGTACTTTGCCAAGACCTGGTACAGCAATGTGCGCAAATCCATTGGCCATGGCAAAGTTGTACCGGTTCCCGCTACGCTCGACTGGGACCTGTGGCAGGGACCAGCACCTCGCCAGGCGTACAAGGATAATGTGCAGCCGTACAACTGGCACTGGTTCAAGACGTGGGGCACGGGCGAGGCGCTCAACAATGGCACACACGAAGTCGATGTGGCGCGCTGGGCACTTGGGGTCGGCTACCCGAACAGCGTCAGCTCGACCGCAGGCCGCTATCAGTTCAAGGACGACTGGCAGTCCTACGACACGATGCTGACCAGCTACGCCTACGATAACGCCATGCTCTCCTGGGAAGGTAAGTGCTGTAACGGAATGAAGTATTTCGGCCGCGACCGTGGCACTGAGATCATGGGCACCACAGGCTCAGTGATCGTAGACCGCGATGGTTATGAGATCTATGACCTCAAAGGCAAGATGACCAGCGAATATAAGACCAACAAGGGGGCGACCTCGTCGACCGACCTGATCGGCCGCGACTCCATGACCGACGCCCACTTTGCCAACTTCATTGCCGGGATTCAAAAAGGTGCGAAGCTCAACCAGCCGGTTGCACAGGGTAACGTCGCCGTTACCATGCTGCAGCTTTCCAACGTCGCCTGGGAGGTAAACCACGAACTGCACCTCAACCCTGCCGACGGCAAGGTACTGAACGATCCGGCAGCGATGAAGCTCTGGGGCCGCGAGTATGAGAAGGGCTGGGCGCCGCATCTCTAGCGGCCGGCCTTTCATTCCTCTGGGACTGTACCGCTCCGTTCCGTCCAAGGTCGAACAATCTTCACAAACCGTTCCATGCAGTGAGAGGATTTCCATGAACCACGATATGTCACGCCGAAACTTTCTGCGCAGCAGTGCACTGGTTGCGACAGCCATTTCCAGCGGCGGTGCACTCTCCGCAGTCGCACAGGAATACTCGAAGGAGGGTCAGCCTACGCCAGTCAAGCTTGGGCTGGCCAGCTATACCTTCCGCAACTTCACTCGCGATCAGATGATCGCCTACATGAAGCAGCTGAATCTGACCGCCTTGAATGTCAAAGACGTGAAAGATCATCTTCCTATGGACGCCACCGGGGAAGCGGCTGCTCTCGCCGACTACGCAGCCGCGGGGATAAACCTGAACGCCGCCGGAGCAATCTACTTCCGCAAGGACGAGGACGATGACATCCGCAGCAAGTTCGACTACTGCAAGCGAGCTGGCATCAAGGTCATCGTTGCAGGAGACCCGGCGCCAGAGACGCTGCCGCGTATTGAAAAGTTTGTGAAGGAGTACGACATCCGTTTCGCCATTCACAATCACGGACCGGAGGACAAGATCTGGCACTCACCACTCGATGTCTTGAAGGCCGTGCACACCATGGACCCGAGGATGGGTTGCTGCATCGACGTTGGCCACACGATGCGCGCCGGTGTCGACCCTGTCCATGCTGTCCATGCTGTAGGGGCCCGGCTCTTCAACATGCATATGAAGGACCTCGCCAACGCGACAGAGAAGGAGAGCCAGGTTGCGGTCGGCGAAGGGCTCATGCCAGTGCGCGGNNATCCATGGCGACGATCCAATGCCTGGTGTGAGCGCCAGCTTCTCCTACATGCGCGGTGTACTGGCGGGCATGGGTTATAAGAAGCAGGCCTGATGAAACACAGTTACCCCACTATTGGAAGGAGTACGCCCGTGAACAAGATGAACCGTCGTGAGTTAGGTTTGACGCTGTCGGCATTTGCAGTGCTAGGCAGTCTCTCCGCCGAAGCACAGAGCGGGGCGCCATCGGAAGACGCCCATAAGTTGATACACTCTGCCCTGTTTTCCTATGACAAGTTGCCTGTCAGAACCTCGCCCAACGGCATGACCTCGCGGGCGGTGATGCATGGAACCCTCGCGACGGGCGAGTTCATCGAGGTGCATGAAACCATGCTACCCGCAGGCGAGATGCCCCATCCACCCCATCGTCACACTCACTCTGAATTGCTCTTGATCCGCGAAGGAGAGCTACAGGTAGACAGTGATGGACAAAAAGGAATCGTGCATCCCGGTGATGTAATCTTTACAGCATCGGCCGTGCTGCACAGCCTGAAGAACGTGGGTCACGGGCCTGCCAACTACTTCGTCGTCGCCATAGGGATTCAGAAGGCCATCACCTAGAATCAGTTTGCTTCTTCGATAGCAAACTGATTCCCCTGTCCGTCCCCGGATCGCTAGGATGAGGCGGACAGTCATCCAGGATACTGAAGTGCATCGCGAGAGTATTTCCCCTAAGTAATCCAACCCGGTACAGATCGAACGATCAAGGAGTTCATCATGGATCACCTTTCCAGACGCCAATTTGCAGGGTTTGCAGCCGCTGCCGCCACTTCAACGATGTTGCCCCAGAGGGCCTGGGCCGCCGGATCAAAGTTTAAGATCGGTGTGATCTCAGACGAGATATCACAGGACTTTGATCATGCTTGCTACGTCATTAACAAGCAGTTCGGATTGCACTGGGTAGAGTTGCGTGATGTCTGGGGGAAAAACCTCCAGGTGATTTCGGATGCAGAGATTGCACAAGCGCAAAAGATCCTCGCCAAATACGATCTCCAAGTCACCGACATCAGCAGTCCCCTCTATAAGGTGAATTGGCCGGGCGCTCCAGTCTCTACCTATGGCTCAAAAGAGGACTTGCATGGAGCGCACGAGACCACATTCAAGCAACAGCAGGACGTCCTGGAGAGGTCGATCTCGCTGGCGAAGCAGTTCAAGACCAACAAGGTGCGTTGCTTCGACTTCTGGCGCATCGACGACGTGAAGCCATACCGCGCGGCCATCAACGCGAGGCTGCAAGAGTCTGCGGAATTCGCTGCCAAGCAAAACATACTGCTGGTGCTGGAAAACGAATTTGCCTGCAATACGGCAACCGGCCGTGAGGCTGCCGCCACCCTCGCCGGCGTTCCTTCCAGGAACCTCGCGCTCAACTGGGATCCAGGCAATGCCGTCATGCGTGGCGAACTTGACGCGTATCCCGGTGGCTGGAACACACTGCCGAAGAATCGCATCCATCACTGCCACGTCAAGAACGCTGTCAAGGATGCAACAGGCAAGACGGTCTGGTCCCCTGTCGACATCGGGTATGTGGATTGGACCGCTCAGTTCAAGGCTCTCAAAGGAATCGGCTATTCCGACGCGGTCAATCTGGAAACCCACTGGAGGGGAGCCGGCACGCCGGAGGCTTCAACGATCAGAAGTTGGGAAGGAATGAAGAAAGACCTGCAACAGGCCGATGCGATCTAGCAGACGCGTCTCCTATCGAACGAGACTTCCTGTTCGATAGGAGACGCACATCGAATCTACCCATTGCACCTGTCGCAAGTCTCGAATGTCCTGAGACTTGCCTCTGGAGAACCTTGATTCAAGCTCGTGCAAACGATTCGAGACTCTATCGGAATCTGCTTTTACGATCGAGTCTTCAAGAGCCCAGACTCTTCATCGGTATTGGTTTTCATCAGTAACTACCTTTGAATTTGATTACGATCACGTACAGAACCGCGGAGCATCCAGCAACCCGAAGAGTGAGACTATGCATCGCGAACCATTGACCCGTTTTGCCTTCACCGGTCGTCAGAGTGCATCGAATAAGATGCCGCGCGAGATCAATCGCAATCTCGTTTTCAATCTCATTCGTATCCACCAACCGCTTTCTCGAGCCGACCTCGCACGGATCTCAGGGCTGCAGCGCAGTACGATCTCCCTCATCGTGGACGTTCTTATCCGCCAGCGCTGGATATCGGAAGGTTCTACCGTGAGTCTTCCCCGCGGTAGAAGTCCGACCGTCCTTCATCTCAACAATCAGCGTGCCGTGATTGCTCTGGATATTCAACCATCGGAGATCAGTGTTGCGGCCATCGATCTGGGCGGCATGATCATTGCTCAGAACAAAGTCGCTCTTCCAGGAGATCCAGCCAAGGTCATGCAGGCAAACGTTCCGCGAGGTAAAGAAGATTCTTGCTATCAATGCCCGATCTTTCGATGGCATCGGTATCAGCATTCCGGGGCGTCCTGAGACCAGTCCTGAGAATCCCGTCTTTACTCCCAGAATTCTATGGCCAGTCCTGGATTTGAAGAAAAAGCTCCAGCGCACCACCGGCCTGCGCGTCAAGATGGACAACGTGGCTAACGCCTGCGTGCTATCCGAGGTATGGTTCGGTGAAAGCGATGGTGTTCATGACCTGGTCGTTGTCAATGTCTCCGAAGGCATCGGCACCGGCATCTTCGTCAACGGCCGTATTCTCCGCGGCAGGGACGGCATGGCCGGCGAGTTCGGTCATGTTCAGATTGAAAGTGATGGCCCGCTCTGCCCCTGCGGTGGCACAGGCTGCTGGGAGAGCTTCGCATCCAATCGCGCAGCCCTCCGCTACTACCAGGAGATCACCGGTAAACCTAGCCCCCCCAGCTTTGAGGCTCTCGTGCGCCTGGCACAGAATGGCAATGCCTTCGCCGTTCAGGCCATCGACAAAATGTCCTTGTCGCTTGGGCGAGGCTTGCGCATGATCGCTTCCGCACTTGCACCCACTGAGATCGTGGTGGTCGGCGAAATCACCAACGCCTGGTATCTCTTTGGCCCGAAGATCGAAGCCGAGATGAAGCACAACTCACTGCCCAACCCCCCCAGATTGCGACCTTCCATAGAGGCAAATACAGCTCGCCTGCGCAGCGCCGTTGCCCTGGTAATGAATGACGTCTCTCTCTAAAGAACTCGACGACCAACAACATCTTCATTGCATTCCCGTTAAAACTGTCCCACTCGCAATCGGTACTGATTGCAGTGGGGCAGTTTCAATTCATAGTTTCTAACCTGACGACGATGCGGCGTTGCCTATCCATCCGATGAACTCATCCGCTTCATCACCGTCGAACGTTGCAGCGGTGGTCTATTCCATTAAGTTCATTCAGCGCTCACGCTTCTTTTGATCTGCGCTAGTTGCGGTCTCCTGTGCCAGTCCACTTCAAACTGAAGAGATAACTCGGGTGATAGTACTCACGCTGGATCGGATAGGCAGGACTTCCCTGATAGAAGCCGAACACCTCATTATTCAGGTTCAGCCCCGAGGCCGTGATCACGAAATTAGCCGGCAGCCGATAGCTGATCTCCGAATCGTACTGCGTGTGGGAATACTGATACACATCGCCTCCGGGTCCCGTGGATCCGTTAATGGAGGTGTCAGGCACATTTCCGCCGTAGTGGTAGTTGTAGATGTTGGCCTGGTTATAGGTCACTCCCAGACGAACGGAAAGATGCTTGGTATCAAACGTTGGGTCGATATTGAACGTATTCGGCGCCTGTCTATCCAGAGCTACCAGACGCGTGACGGGCCCGCCGCTTGGGGTCGTGCAGCAAAAAGGGTCCTTCGCCTGGGAAAAGGAGTACGCGTAATTAGCCATAATGCCGAGTCCCTCAAGTGGACCTGGAAGGCTCTTGAAGTGTTCCTGCCACCCAAGTTCCAACCCGCCGATGTAAGCGCTCGGAAGGTTTTTCGGCTGGACCGCCGTGTATCCCGCGAACGGCGCTAGCGTATACGGATACTGCACCGTCACAATCGGGTTACTCAGCGCCTTGTAGAAGAACCCGGCCGAAACCACACCCACTGTCTTCAAATACTTCTCATAAAGAAGATCGAAGTTATTCGCGCGCGTCGGCAACAGGTTCGGATTTCCGAGAGTGACCTGGTTCCTGGTTCCATTGATCAGCAGGTACGGAGGCAGATCGCCATAGTTCGGTCGCGCAATGCCGCGTCCATAGACTGCACGAATATCCTGGTTGTTCCCAAAGTTGTACTTCATCTGCGCGTTCGGCATGAAGTCTACATAGGTACTGTTGCCACTCGTCGGAGTGGCGACCAGGCTTCCCTGCGACACCTGCAATCCAGTGAAGTCGGATTTTGTGACTTCAACTCGAAGTCCCCCGATGAACTGGAACTTGCCCACATTCAGAGTATCCATTGCATAGAAGGCTGGAATCAGCTCATGAGTATTCCAGTTGTTCGGCAAGCTCTTCCTCGACTCAGCACCTACGTCTTCGGTGAACTTTCCCGGATTTGCGTTGAAGACAACTGTGATTTTGTCAAAGCTTGAAACCGGACCATAGGCCCCGTAGGTGCCTCCGTAATAGTCCGGATTATTGTATGAGGTATTGAGAACGCTAGAGAGCAGGATCGACTGATCGTTGGTCAGGAAGTACTTGTCGTTTACGTCGTTGAACTTGTGCGCATTGCGGATCTTGAAGCCAGCCTGGAACGTTCCTGTGTGGGTGCCCGTTTCGTAGAAGCGCGTCACATCCAGCGAGGCCTGCAGGTTGATCTGCGCAGAGTGGTCGTGGGTGAAGCTGACGTCCGCAAGGCTGTACGTTGTCGGGTCGTGAATATCAACACCATTCGTGACGATGAATTTGGGACGGCTGGTGTTGGAGTTATCCACGTTAAAGGCGACGTCTTGCGGGCCGTTGAAATCAGCCTGGGGGAAATCCTGGTTGTCCGCACGACTGCGAGAGACTGCGGCCGTTCCTTCGAATATCCATTTGTCGACAACGTGCGTCATATTCGTCGAAAGGGTAAAAATCTGGTAGTCCGGGCTGCGCGGAGCATCCGTAAACGTCATATTTCCAGTGTTATCCGCGACGAAGGCCGTAAGAAAGTTGCCGGCCGTCGGCGTGTAAATGTACTTGCCACCAAAGTCCTTGAAGTCCGAGAAGAATGCACGCACAAATACTGTCGTGGTCGGAGAAAAGCGATAGTCCACGGTTCCGATAAATCCATAACGTTTGCGATCGTAATAGTACTGACGGATATCCATCGTATTCGGCGCTGCAAACACGCTGCCGTCTGCGGCAGTGTTCACCGCAGTCGCAGGTTCGACATCATCGATACCGCGACCGTTGTAGTCAAAGCTTCCACCCAAAAAGACACCTAACTGATGGTGTGATCCGAATCGCTTGCTGGCTGCAGCCGTAAACTGATCCAGCGTGCGTCCGCCCATCTCGATGGGAGTGAATCCGCCCATCCCGCTGACCGTGAAATACGGTTCATCGCCCGCTGACCGCGTCACCAGATTCACTGTACCGCCAATCGCGTCGCCGTCCTGATTCGCAGTCAACGTCTTGGATACGTTAATCTGCTGAACGAGCGCAGCGGGAATTACGTCCAGTTTGATGTTGCGAACGGCAGACTCAGGGGAGGGCACGTTGATGCCGTCGATTGTCGTATTCGAGAGCCGCGGCTCGGTGCCACGAATCTGCACATACTTTCCTTCGCCCTCGTCACGCTCCAACGAAACACCCGGCAGACGGCCGACGGCATCTGCAATATTCGTATTCGGAAGACTGGCAATCACGCTTGCAGGTAGTACTTCCAGGATGTTCGGAGCGTTCTTCTGCTCGTTCAACGCCGCAACTTCACCATATTGACGGCCCGCATATACGGTCACGGCTTGATTGGACGAGGCGATCGTGAGCTTGATCTCGTCATTCGCAATCTGGCCACCCTGAATCGTCACCTCACCAGTCGCCGACTTGAACCCCAGCATCTTGACGCTTAGCGTGTACGTCCCGGGAGCCAGATTGTTGATCAGGAATTGTCCCTGGCTGTCAGTAACAACCGAGCGACCGCTGGGAGCCAGAGAGATCTGTGCGCCGGGCAAAATGCCGCCGGAGACATCAGTCACCGTGCCGGCAACTCCACCGTGGACTGCATCCGCCGCAGACTCTGCATAGGACGCAGCACCACCAAACAGAGAGAGAATGAGCACAAAACCAAGGATGTAATTTCGAAATGCTTTCATGTTGGATGCGTTAACTCCGGTGAATTTGTGGGGCAGGCCCTCATATTTTCTGGCAACCAGATATACCCAGGCCCAGAAAGGCACCCAGAACTCTGGTCATGCAGTTGGGTGAGTGCTTGGTCTTCACCTTCTCAGAATGATGTGAATATGCCGTTACGCTTTAGACACAAAGCTGTCATTCAGACCCTGGTGCATGGCCGGATGTGGAAGAGTATTCACATATTCATGCTGTAGTCACGTAAGTCGTCCGACCACTCGCTAAGTGGGACTGACCTGTCTCTACCAATTTGAGCGGGAATTTTCTATCAGCATTAAAAAGCATCCCCGCTGATGAAAAGCCGGCAGACGCGCTCGTACGAATCCATGCCAGCTCAAAGCTTCAGCACGCCCTTCCCTCCTGCGTCTTTTCGCCGCATCCATTCGTCCTTCTCGACAAAACGCAAACACGAAAGCATAACTTTCCCTACTATGCTTCTATGCACTATGAACACGTTTCAGGAGCTATCATGACCGTCTCCGGTCGTATCGCCATCCTTTCCGTTCTGCTTGGACTCAGCGGCAGCGCCCTGTGTTTCGCCCAGACTGCCACTCCCTCCTCCAAGCTCTTCTCTGACATGCGCTGGCGCGAAATCGGGCCAATGCGTGCCGGCAGAACGCGGGCTTTGGCCGGAGTCCCCACCGAACCCTGGACCTTCTACCTCGGAGCCGTCGGTGGCGGCGTCTTCAAGACAACGGACTCCGGCGAGACCTGGCAAAGCCTCTGGGACGCGGAGCCAACCGGCTCGATCGGCACCATCGCCGTTGCAGCCTCCGACCCGAACATCGTCTACGTCGGCAGTGGCGAGGGACTCGCGCGGCCCGACCTCTCAACCGGCGACGGCGTCTACAAATCGACCGACGCAGGCAAGACATGGACCCACCTTGGTCTGCGCGATGGACAGCAGATCGGCCAGATCGCCATCAACCCGAAGGACCCCAACACCGTCTTCGTCGCCGTCACCGGCCATCCTTACGGCCCCAATACAGAGCGCGGCCTCTTTCGCTCCATGGACGGCGGCACCACCTTCAAGAAGGTGCTCTACATCGACGACAAGACCGGCGCCTCCGAGGTGCAGATCGATCCACAGCATCCGAACATCGTCTTCGCCGGAATGTGGCAGCGCCAGGAGGGTCCGTGGGAGAACGGCTCATGGTCCGGCACGAATGGCGGCCTCTTCCGCTCCACCGATGGCGGTGACACCTGGAAAAAGATCACCGGTGGCGGCCTTCCCGACGGCATCGTCCAAGTCAACCTCACAATCTCGCCGACCGACTCCAATCGCATCTACGCCGAGGTCGCATACGCCCGTACCGTAGGCCTCTTCCGCACCGACGACGGCGGCCAGTCCTGGGTCCACGCATCCGAAGACGACACCCGTCCCGAAGCACGCATCGGCGGCGGCGATCTACCCGTGCCCGTGGTCGATCCCAAGGACCCCAACACTATCTATGTCGCGACCGTCGTCACCTGGAAATCAACCGACGCCGGCAAGACCTGGACCGGTCTGCGAGGATCACCCGGCGGCGACGACTATCAAAATATCTTCATCAACCCAAACAACACCGACATCATCGCCCTGGCCAGCGATCAGGGCGTCATCATCTCGGTCAACCGCGGCAAGAGTTGGAGCCAGTGGTACAACCAGCCCACCGCGCAGATGTATCACGTCACCGCCGACAACGCCTTCCCCTATCGCGTCTGCGGTGGACAGCAGGACTCCGGCAGCGCGTGCGTCGCCAGCCGTGGCGATGACGGCCGCATCACCTCCCACGACTGGCATCCTGCCGGCATCGAGGAGTACGGCTACGCTGCACCCGATCCCCTCAATCCCGACATCGTCTACGGTGGTAAAGTAACGCGCTACAACCGCACGACCGGGCAAGTCCAGGATGTCGAGCCGAGCCCCCTGCGCAGCTATCGCACTCTTCGCACCGAGCCCCTGCAGTTCTCCCCCGTCGATCCCCACAGCCTCTACTTCGCCACCAACTCGCTCTGGCTGACAAAGAACGGCGGCAAGGGCTGGAGCAAGATCAGCCCCGATCTAAGCCGCGAAACGTATGAGCTCCCCGCCACGCTGGATGACTACAAGGACTCGCCTACGGCCAAGCCGATTCGTCGCGGCGTGATCTACTCGCTTGGCCTCTCGCCCCTCGATGTCAACCGCATCTGGGCCGGCACCGACGACGGTCTCATCTGGACCACCACCGACGGCGGAGCCAACTGGACCAACGTCACGCCTCCCGCAATGAAGCCTTTCTGGAAGGTCTTCAACATGGACGCCGGCCACTCCGACGCGCTCACCGATTACGCCGCGATCAACACGATGCGACTCGACGACATGCGGCCTCACCTCTTCCGCACCCACGATGGCGGCACAACCTGGAGCGAAATCGACAACGGCATTCCCGACGGAGCCGCGACCAGCACCATACGCGAAGATCCGAAGCGCAAGGGCCTCCTCTACGCAGGCACCGAAACCCAGGTCTACGTCTCCTTCGACGACGGCGATCACTGGGAATCCCTGCGGCTCAACATGCCCGCAACCTCGATACGCGACCTCGCCATCAAGGACGACGACCTCATCGCCGGAACCCATGGCCGCGGCTTCATGATCCTCGATAACGTCACGCCGCTGCGCCAGATTCCCGCCAGCCTGGCGAAGGACAACGTCTTCCTCTATGCCCCCGCGACAGCGATCCGCATACGCAACGACATGAATCCGCCGACGCCGTGGCCGCCCGAGATGGCCACCGGAGAAAACCCTCCCGACGGCGCCATGATCGACTACGACCTCGGTCCAAAATTCTCCGGCCCCGTCACGCTGCAGGTGCTGGACAGCAAGGGCGAAGTGGTCACCGAGTTCAAGAGCACAGACCCCGTGCCTCCACTCGATCCGCGCTACCCTGACCCCACGCTCTGGGCACGCGCTCCGAGAACACTCTCGGCCGAACCTGGACAGCATCGCTTCCTCTGGGATATGCGCTATCCCGAGGTTCCCGGCATGTCCACCGGACCCGATGCCAGTGCAGCCGTGCCGCACAACACGCCCGCAATTTCTTCGTCGCCCTGGGTGATGCCTGGCACCTACACCGTGCGCCTCATTGCCGCAGGTGAGACCCTCAGCAAGCCACTCCCCGTAGTGATGGACCCGCGAGTCAAGGCTTCGCAGTCTGATCTGGAGCAGCAGTTCGCGATCTCCCGAACCATGTATGAACAGATGCTGGAGGCGACCAGGGCCATTCACGAAGTCACCGTGCTGCGCGATCAAATCAACTCCGGCAAGTTCAAGGTTCCCGCAGACGCAGCGGCCGATCTCGAGTCGAAGTTCGAAAAGATTGCTGGCCGCGAGAGAGGCGAGGGAGACCGTAGCGGCGGTCCTCCAACCCTGGGCTCCGTCCGCACGCAACTCGCGCGTCTCGAGCATTCAATCCAGAACGCCGATGCAGCGCCCACAACCGCCCAACTCGACGCCTGCCAGGAGACGGCGAAGCCCCTCAGAGGTCTGCTCAACGAATGGGACGCGGTCAAGAAGACCGACCTGAAGGCCATCAACGACGACTTGCGAAAGCGCGATCTACCCCAACTCAGCATCGACACCCACATCATCGATCACAACGTGGAGGACCAGATCGAGTACGGCGACGACGACTAGAACCGAACCAGCAACCGAAAGTGACAGCCCATCATNNGGGTTTTAACCCCCTGAAACAGAGAGAATCTACGTGGCCTTCAGGCCCGGGCTCTTGCCGTTTCTCAAAGGTTTGAACGAAATACAACTGTAGTGCTAGGGGCCACGCTTTGAAATTGTGATCATGGCGCGATTGCCGCCCTCGGCAGACGTGCTCAATTGCGTTCGCTCGTCGACTGTGACAGCTACGTTCCTGCCGGGACCCGGCCACATAGTGCGTTACGTATCGTGGCACCGATTTAAGGTGGAAGCTGCGCCGGAAATAGTGGCTGCCCTGATTCGCACCACGTAGCCAGCCCTCGGCAATCGTCGGATTTGCTGGAACCTCATCCTCCCTGGTCCATGTGTACTGCTCAGGCCGTGGTGTGTGGATTGCGGACTCAAGCCTCACATCGGTGGCGATCTGTCGGGTGGGATCCAGCTTGATTGTCTGGGATCGCTGTCGGGTCCTGCCGAACGCTTTGCGCCAACAGGCAGGGGCTCAGCAGGATGCCTACAACAACTGTGGTTACTCCGTCCGAAACCTTCACGTTGCCTCCAGAAATATCCAAGATGCTCGCTACAACAATCACCCCCAGGGAACGATTGCATCAGGAAATAATGCTCTAATACAATCGAGGAACTATTTCTCGTGAATAATCAATGCGGTCTGCAGGCCCGAAAGGGCAATGCGCAAAGCGTTCTTCAATTAGCGTGATCTTCGGCTGAAAGTCGCGCTGGCGAAAGCGCAATCAAAATGATCAGATGTCATTCTTTAGGCAACTCCCAAGGGGACAGCCTGAATGCAGACCACACAGTAATCGCCGAGCCTAAGCACTTTGTCGGGCACGGTTCTCCGGAGGGTGGCACGAATACATCGCCCGTGCATAATGGGGAACGCGAATTGCGCATGGTTATGCTGCGACCATTTGAGCTGGCGATTCGTGAAGGGCACGCGATGGGAGTGATGGCCGCGTACCATGAGATCGATGGTATTCCGATCGGAAGCCGGGAAGGGGATGAAGTTGCTCAGCTCTATATTCGAGAGGACGTAAGCACTGTCGAGACTCCTCGGCGCTCCCTCGCAGGCTTTTCTCGCATTCATCTGAAACCGCAGGAGACGAAAACCGTTGTTTTTCGCATTCCACCGAAGCAGCTTGCGGTCTGGAATGCGGAAGGTAAATGGGCTGTTGAAATGGGCAATTACACGGCCTGGGCTGGCGGATCATCTGTAGCCCCCTAATAGCTAAATTCTTTTTGAAGCCCTGACGCTAATATCGTGTTGCGGAAACATAACACCATCGGTGAAGACCACATGAAAGAAGATACGTGTAGATGAGATGGATGATGAAATGCGCAATGATGCTGGTTCTGCCGCCATTTCTGATGGCCAATACTGTATGTGCACAGGAGCTTCTGAATCAGCAGAAAGCACTGGTAGACTATGTTTCTCCAAATATTGGAGGCATAGGGCAGTTACTTTCCGCAACCATTCCATACGTGCAGTATCCTCACGGTATGGCGCGAATTGCGCCCATTACTACTCCGGGTATTACTGACAGCTATCTTGCCGATAAGATTTACGGCTTTCCTGCAGGTCCATCGATGCTGATGGCGTCGACCGGGCCCGAAAGTACGGATCCCGAGAAGTATGCGTCCGACTTTGACCACGATTTTGAAACCTCGACTCCGTATTACTACGCTGCAGAACTGCAGACGTGGGGGATCAAGGCGGAACTCACAGCCACAGCGGAGGCCGCATATTACCGCTTTACATTTCCCAGCAGCGCTCACTCGCATCTGGTATTCAGCTTAGCGTCAGATGCCCGGTTGAGTGTCGTCGGTAACCATGCTGTGCAGGGCAGCGAGCCCGTGTATGGCCCGGTCAATAAAAGAGCCGAAACGGCCGGCGAAACCAGAGAATATTTTTACGCAGAATTTTCTCATCCGTTCGACTCCTGGCAGACCTGGCGGAGCGATGATCTTTCCCATGCCGCGACGCAGACCGGAGATCGCATCGGATTCGTCACCAACGTAGCGACAACACAGGGAGAGACGATAGAAGTTCGTGTCGGGCTGTCCTATATCAGCGTTGAACAAGCCAAGCAAAACCTCCAGCGGGAGATTCCCGGCTGGACATTTGAACAGACAAAAGCGGATACGCGAGCGGTGTGGAACCATGCGCTTGGCGGCATCCAGACGATAGGCGGAACAGAAAAGCAGCGCGCGATTTTTTATACCGCGCTGTACCGTTCACTCGGTCGGATGACCGATATCACCGAAGACGGCAGATACTTCAGCGGCTATGACCATAAGGTGCATGATGCCGATGGACATGACTTCTATGTCGACGATGGAACTTGGGATACTTATCGTTCCCTGCATCCGTTGCAACTCCTGCTTGATCCCCGGCAGCAGGAGGACATGGTTCGCTCCTATCTCCGGATGTATGAGCAGAGCGGCTGGCTGCCATCGTTTCCTTCGGTAGCGGGTGAACAGGCAGCGATGATCGGCCATCACGCAGACGGATTCATTCTCGACACATACGAGAAGGGCTATCGAGATTTCGATGTCGACGAGGCATATGCGGCCATGCGGAAGAATGCAACTGAGGCCACAATGCTTCCGTGGCGTCGCGGTCCGCTTACCAGCCTGGACCGCGTGTATTTTGACAAAGGATTTTTCCCAGCTCTGGCTTATGGAGAAGAGGAGAGCGTGCCGGAGGTGACGGTCGAGCGCCGCCAGGCCGTGTCCGTTACCATCGAAAACAGCTACGATGACTGGTGCGTTGCGCAGTTGGCAAAAGCGCTGGGAAAGCAGGCGGATGCCGCTTACTTCACAAAGCTCGCCCACAATTACCAGAATGTTTTCAATCCAGCCATTGACTTTATGGATCCCATGAGCGCAGATGGCAAGTGGGTCGCGCACTTCAATCCGAAGCTGAGCGGCGGACAGGGTGGACGGGATTACTTCACTGAAGTCGACGCATGGCTCTATACGTTCGGTGTTCAGCATGATGTAGCAGGGCTGATTCAATTGTTTGGAGGACGCGACACCTTCAACGCGAAGCTCGACCGGTTGTTTGTGGAACAATACGACAGTTCAAAGTATAGCTTTCTTGGCCAGTTCCCTGATGCTACAGGGCTCATCGGTCTCTATGCGCAGGGCAATGAGCCCAGCTTTCATGTCCCTTATCTCTACGATTTTTCTGGGCAACCATGGAAGACGCAGCGCCGTGTGCGGCAGATCATGGATGTCTGGTACGGAGATGGTCCGTTGGGTATACCTGGAGACGATGACGGTGGCGAAACTTCGTCCTGGTATGTCTTGAGCGCCATAGGCTTTTATCCGGTGTGCCCGGGAAGCCCGGTTTATGAAATCGGAAGTCCGATCTTTGCGAAGAGCATCATCCGGTTGAGCAACGGCAAGGATTTCACCATCACCGCAGATCAGGTATCTGCGCAAAAAAAATATATCCAGTCAGCGCAACTCAATGGTCAGCCGCTCAATAAGCCATGGTTCCAGCAATCGGATATAGCGAATGGTGGGATGCTGGTTCTGAAGATGGGAGACAAGCCCAATATGCAGTGGGGCAGCGCTCCCGGGGATGCGCCGCCATCCATGTCAACAACTGTCCTGGCCGTCCAGGAGTAGAGCTGACGGAATTTGAAATGGAGGAATAGCATGCATGATTTCAGGACTGTCAAGAGCGGAGCAAAACCAGACCAGTGGGGCGGAGTAAATGGATGGTTCGCCGCCTCGCCGCAGGCGAAAAGTGACAGTGGCAGGTTGGTCTGCGCAAATGTATTCGTCAATAAGGACGAAGACGTTGTCAAGGACAAACCTATCCTGCCCGTTCCTTGGAGCAACGCCCGGAGTCAGAGTTTAGAGACCAGAGCCCGAGCCGATCCCTTTTATCGAATCATCTTGGGTGGAGTATGAGCGCCAGAGCAAAAATAGGCCACAGGAGATCGCGGAAGCGGTGTTCTGCTGCGGAGTAAAAGTAGCCTGCCGCCGGATCTCGGTTTTACGAACATTTGCCTTTGCGAGAGGGTTCGTGGAACACCGGGGGGATCTTCGAGCGGCTAAATTCTGTGGCGGCTACAGCACCGTCAAGAGCTATGTGCGCGGAGAACAGTTGCACATCCGCGAGATGTTCGTGCCTCTGGTGCATCCACCGGGCGAGGCGCAGGCGGACTTCGGCGAAGCACTGGTGGTGATTGCCGGAGTGGAACAGAAGGCGCACTATCTGGCGATGGATCTGCCGCACTCGGATGGTTGCTTCGTGATTGCGTTTCCGGCTGAAACAACGGAGTCGTTTCTCGAAGGTCATGCGAGCGCTCTCGAGTATTTTGGGGCTGTACCCACGCGCATTCTGTATGACAACGCGAAGATCGCGGTTGCCCGGATACTGGGTGGTGAAGAGCGAACCAAAACGAAGGCCTTTCTGGAGTTACAGAGCCACTATCTGTTTGCCGATAAGTTCGGGTGGCCAGCTAAGGACAACGATAAGCCGGGGTGGTAAGGGCAAGGTCGAGGGTCTGGGAGGCTATGCGCGCCGCAACTTCATGGTTCCGATTCCGCATTTCAACAGTTGGGAAGCGTTCAACGCGCACTTGGCCGAGCAGCGCCGCAAGCGCCGTGAGCGGCGCCTGCGCGGGCATACGGAGACGATCGGCGAGCGCTTCGAACGTGACCGTCGAGCGATGCTGCCGCTGCCGGCGGCGCCGCATGAAGCCTGTGAAAAGGTATCCACGCGGGTAACATCTCTGTCGCTGGTGCGCTACCGCGGCAACGGTTATTCCGTGCCGACCTCCTATGGCCATCGTGAAGTTCTGGTCAAGCGCCTGATTCGGCCCAACACTGGGGTCGAGTTCCGGGCTCTACCGACTTCCTCCACAGTCTGAAGTATTTCGGCTGTATCGTCTTCGAAGCCACCGCCAACTACCATCGGCCACTCACGCACTTCCTGAGAACCTGTCCAGAAACTAGC
>DHWW01000072.1:5213-16365 GCA_002413385.1 Granulicella sp. UBA5172 | reverse complement strand
GAGCATTTTCGCGCCTGGCGGGACAGCGGCGTGTGGGAGCGGATGGGCAAGGCGCTGCGCGAACCATAGCGCCACTCGCACATACTGCGAATTTAATGCAGGCGCTTTTGCGTCGATCAATACGTTGTTCCTTGGCCGGAATCCTTGCAGCGAGCCTTGTCGAGAGGCTTGCTATGGCTGGTAGTACACCTGCTGCACGGCCTGGTTGTTGTTGCTGTCCGTGACAGTAATCTGCCAGTTGTAATTCGTCCCCGTGGTCAGGCTGCCTACCGAAGGCGTGTTGGTGCTATCCGTCGGATCGACGCCCCAGGCCAAGGACGTCGTTGTGTAGGGGAGGCCATTCAGCTTGGAGTTGTTACCCGGTACCTGCCAGATCGTCCCATTCGGACCATTCAGGTAGAACTGATAGGTGTAACTGCTGGCGTTGTTGGCGGGGGCGGTCCAGGCAAACGGCGGCGTCGTGATGGTGGTGGTGCAGCCAGAGGTGCAGTTGGGTGTAAGGTTGGTGGCGAAAGAGGTCAGTACGGCGCTTATAGTGGCGGTCAGGGTTCCTGTTGTCGTATCGCTGTAGGTGACATGAAAGGTGTAGGTATCGCCGACGGTTGGACTGGTGCTGCCGAGGTTGGCGCCGATCTGGAACCCTTGGCCGCAATTGGAGTTACTGCCGCCACACGAGGCAATGTCCATGGGAGTGATCACATTCGCGCCGTCGGCATTGATGCTCGACTCAAGCGTGACCGCCACCGGCAGTTTGGTAGCCGCTCTCACCTGGAAGTAGAGACTGTAACTCTGGCTGCTGCCGCTGGAGCTTGTCGACTGGAAGTTCGTTGTTGACACGCTGGCGGTACTGCCACCGCTGGGCAACGTCAGGTTCTCGCCGGTCGTGTTGCCCGTAATCGCTGTAATGACGGCGGTGTCGGTATTTTGGATGTCGCCGGCATCGATCAAGCCGTCGTTGTTCTGGTCGATGATCCCAAAGAACGCATAATTGGAGCCGATGGGAACCTGGACGGTGTACGCTTGCGCGCTCCCCGGGGTTGGAATGTACTCAGCATAGAAGGTGTTTGTGTTCTGATCGAGGAAACCTACATACAGAGGACCGGTGGCGGTGCCAGTAAAGCTAATCGCGCCAGAGACGGTGACGCCTCCCGTGGGTGCGGGCGGGTTGATGGTCACTGGGCCGACGGTGGAGGAATAGGGGCTGGTCGCAGTCCCCGCTGAGGTGCCGTAAGCCCGGAAGTAGTAGATCTTGGTGTTGGTGACGCTGGAATTCCTGGAACTATTCAAGAGCCATGCGTTTTGATGGTCTCCGCTCGCCGGGAAGGTCTGGCTTCCGGCGATCGTGGCGAAGTCCGACGTCGTACTCCATTGCAGGGTGTAGGACGTCGCCATCTCCGCGCCGTTGCTGTCCGTGATGGGCTTGTACTGGGCAACGGCACCGTTGTTGAATCCGGCGACCCCGGAGAGCTTCGGAGCTGCGGAGAGCGTCACCGTCGCAGGATCGGCCAGCGTGACGTTGGCACCGCTAAAGTTTGCAGTGGAAACGGTCACGGAGCTGTTGCCCGAGGGGTTGGAGGCGTTCGCGGCACCGTAGCCCAGGTTGTCCATGAACGCATTCAAGGTATAAGCGCCCGGCGGCACGCCGTGGATGGTGTATGCCCCTGCAGCCGAGATGCTGGTGCCTTGTGTGCCGCCTCCGCCACAGTTGGTGGGGTTCAGCGCCAGATAGATCTGCCCGGTCTTCGACCCGGTGGTGTAAGCCACTGTGCCCGAAACCGTGTAGCCCAGGGAGACGTTGAAGGCTGTGGTGACACCACTGCCGCTCACGGTGACGCTTTGAGTAGCGGGATAGAAGACGGAACTCGGCCCGGTGATCGAGGGAGTGATCGTGTACGTCCCGTTCGGAATGTTCGCGAACGAGAAGTTCCCATTGCTGTCGGTGGTCGTGGTCTGGACAGAACTCGTGTTGATGGCGACGGTGATCGCAGGAACACTCGAGCTGTTGCAGTTGTTATTGAGATTGATCTGGCCGCTCACTGAAGAGCCCGTCGAGACAGCGATGGTATAGGTGGTCGGGCCAGCGGTTACGCCTGTGCTGTCCGTCACCGAGACGGTGAGCGTGACCGTGCCGGTCGAGGTGGGCGTTCCGGTGATGGTCAATGTGGCGCCATTGGGTGAGGCACTCAGACCGTTCCCCAGACTGATTGAGGTGCAGCTGACACAGTTATTCACCGTCCAGGCATCGCTGGGTACGCCGCCAGTCGCGGTGATCGAGCCGGTGTAGATTTGGCTGACGGTTGCGGACCCCAGAGAGCTGGGATTGGGCGCGGGCAAAAACAGCGGTGCGTAGGCCGTGATGGTGAACGAGGCCGTTGCCGTGGTGTTTGCCGAATCCTTTACCTGGACTGTGAAGTTCGCGGTGCCGGCGGTCGACGGCGTGCCGGCGATGACGCCCGTACTGGACACGCTGAGGTTCAGGGTTGCAAGGCTGCTTGCGCCTGTCAGTCCCGAAGTAACCGACCAGGTGTAGCCGGGGGTGCCGCCCGCTGCGACGAGGGTCTGGCTATAGGCAGCGCTGACCGTAGCGTTCGCGAGGGTGGTATTGGTGGTGACTGTGAGCACGTTGGTGACGGTAAGGGACAGCGTCTTGGTTACGGTTTGCTGCTGGTTGGTGGTGCTGTCGGTGGCCGTGACGCTAATGGTGGCGGGGCCGTAAGTAGCATTCGGAGTGCCGGAGAGCAGGCCACTGGAGCTGAGCGTCAGGCCAACGACGTTGGTTGGGCTCATTGTCCAGTTGATAGTCCCAGTACCACCTGTTGATGTGAGTTGATAGCTATAGGGTGCGCCCACGGTGCCCGTCGGTAGCGATGAGGAGGTAATGGCCAGCGTCACCGGATTCACGATGAGAGTGACACTGGCGGAGACGGCTGTGACGGCTGTGGGTGTGGCGCTGTCGGTCGCGAGGAAGCTGACGACATTGCCGGCAACAACCGTTGGTGCTGTTGGCGTGCCTGAAAGGGTGTTGCCTACGATCGACAGACCCGAAGGAAGAGTTCCGGAGTTGGGTGAGTAGGTGATCGCGCCTGTGCCCCCCGTGGTGCTGAGCGTGATGGGCGTGATCGGTGTTCCAACGGTGTAGGTATTCGTGCTGGTAGTGGGTGAGACCCAAACGAGTGGTGCCGGAACGATGGTGATGGTGTAGATGCCTGAGGTTACGGTGACGGGTGTCGTTGCGGAGTCGGTCACCTTGACGGTGAAGGTTGCTATCCCTGCCGTGCCCGTTGGTGTTCCGGTGATAGCACCTGTTGAGGCATTGATGATGAGACCTGTGGGCAGGGCGCCGGATGCGAGGGCAAACGCTTTGGTTGCGGTTCCGCCACTGGCTGCAATGGTCGTGCCAGCGTAGACCGTGCCCGTTGTCCCAGACGTGAGCGCACCTGCAGGGGTGGTGATCGCGAGTGCCGGGCTCACCGTGATGGACGAGGTGGTGGCTGTCTTGGTGCCGTCCTTGATGCTGGTCGCGGTCACGGTCACACTGGACGCAGTGGTGCCCGTTGCCGTCAGTTTCGTTGCGGGCGAGTTCCCGGTGGCACTGGTGGGGTTCACTGTGCCTGCGCCTGACGCGGTGAAGTTTGCTCCCGAAGCGCTTCCGTCATTCGTCACAGCCGCCGTCAGCGTGAGCGTTTGGCCGGAGTCGAGCGTGATGCCTGCGGTCGCCGTCGAGAATGAAATCGCGATGGGGTTCAGCGTGATAGTTGCGGAGGCCGACTTGGATGGATCCTTGACACTGGTGGCCGTAACGACAGCCGTGGCAGCGGTCACTGGATCTGCCGCGGTGTAGGTCGTGGCTACGCCGCTTGCCGTGGTACTGGCGCTGAACGAGCCTCCGCCGGTGACCGTCCATGTGACACCCGCGTTGGAGCCGTCGTTCGCGACCGTTGCGGTAAACGCCTGCGGAGCACCGCCAATCATGGCGACTGGGCTGGCAGGAGCGATCGTCACCGAGACGGGATTCAACGTAATCGTTGCAATGGTCGACTTGGTCGGGTCCTTGATGCTGGTAGCCGTCAGCGTCACGGTCGTAACCGCGCTGATCACGGTAGTCGGCGCGTTATAGGTCACGCCCGTACTGGAGGATGCTGTCAGCGTGCCCACGCCGGTTCCGATGCTCCAACTTACACCCGAGGTTGAAGAGTCGTTCGCAACTGTATCCGTGAAGTTCTGCGATCCACTGCTACCGAGACTGGCGGTGGCTGGACTGATGGCGTTGAGACTGATGGGCGTCAGCGTGATGGCCGCCGTGGCCGACTTAGTTGTGTCTGTCTTGCTGGTGGCTGTCACCGTCGCCGATGTGGTGGTAACGACGGCTGGCGCGGTGTATACGCCGGCAGAGGTGATTGAGCCCGTCGAAGCCGTCCAGGTCACACCCTGATTCAATGTCGCATCGCCCGTCACCGTCGCAGTGAATGTCTGGTTTGCGCCGCCAATCAGCGTCTTAGTCGTGGGACTTACACTGACGGCGATCGGCGTCAGTGTAACCGTCGCTGTCGCCGACTTGGTGGTGTCCGTCTTGCTGGTCGCAGTGATCGTCGCGGTCGTGGTGGTTACCGGGGTGGGAGCGGTGTATACACCGGCAGACGTAATGGTGCCCACCGATGCAGTCCACGTGACACCTGCATTGGCGGAGTCGGCGGTTACGGTGGCGGCGAAAGTCTGCGTGGCGCCCGCCGCCAGCGTGGCAGTCGTCGGGCTGACGGTGACCGAGATCGGGGTCAGCGTGATGGTCGCTGTCGCCGACTTGGTGGTGTCCTTCTTGCTTGTGGCCGTCACCGTCGCGGATGTGGCGGTGATGATGGCCGGGGCGGTGTACACGCCCGCCGAGGTGATGGTGCCCGGAGAGGCGGACCAGGTGACACCCGCATTTGTCGCGTCATTGGCAACGGTCGCGGTGAAAGTCTGCGTGGCGCCACCGGTGAGGGTGGTCGTCATGGGACTGACCGTGACAGTGATTGCCGGAGCAGAAGAGCCGCAGCCGGCTAAAAGGACCAATGCAGTGAAAGCAGCTACAACATACGCACCAATGCGGGAAAATGTCATAAAAGGCCTCTCCTGAGAAAGTCAATCGAAAATATCTGTATCCATTTACTTGGTTCTCGGGTTTGCGGGAGCAATAGTAGACCGTAATAGCGAATTGCGCAACGGCTAGTTGCACAATTCGCTATTACGGTCGAGACTGCATCCTGAATTTCTAATGTCGCGGTGGACATGTGAGTTCCTTCTGCAGTGAAGCGTGTGAATTTTTCGCACCATGAGCGTCGCCCCGGCCTGCAACGAGTGGCTGTGACCGTTGTCACACCAGCTAACACTTTCAAAGGAGTAGTAATCAGACGGCGTGTCGGGTCCCGATCTTCCAGTCTTCCGACCATGCCAGCATACGTCGCGAGGTGAACTCCGGCCCGTAGCACCACACGAAGGCACTGGACGGAACGGTTAGAAGAAGACAGAGAGTCGGGTCGAGGGAGCGTAGCGACCACTGTCGATGCTGGTGTCGGCTTCCAGCGCCAGGCACTCGCGCGTAGGGGGGGTGAACGCGATTCGGCGCTAATGCGATAAGGCTAGACTCGCCACAGGTTGCAGACGCATTTTAGAATTTTGCGGATGACATCTAAGTCTTTCTTTTACAACGACATACCGTCGCAACTGGATCGATTAATCCGATTTACGTNNACTTTCGCCCACGGTAGACAAAATACCGGCTCGAATGCTCGCCTATCCGGAATCACCGAAGTCTTGCGCCCATCTTTTCTCGCTCAGTTGATCGTTGGAGCCGGAGAATACTATTTCGATGTGTCTCTCAGGGCCCGGCTCTATCCAATTCGTGTAATAGGATCGGCGCCGAATGCGATGTACGTCATGACCATGATGAATCGAAAGCCGGCGTACCCAGTCTCAGTTCCTCCGGTCGAACCCGCGAGGGGACGGCTCGACAACGAAGTTTTCGGCCCGAAATTCCGCGAATTGTCGGCCAGCTTTATCACAAGATTGGGTTGCGCCAGTTTAGATTTCCATTTGTCTCGCAAATGCGAATCCATAGTCGTGGCGCCACAGGCGAACTGAGTCTGCCGGGACCCAAGCTCGAGAGCGAACCAAGACACCGACCCAGCCCCGGCGGTTGTTCCAAAAATTACGTATTCAGATGATCGCTAACATAACAAAGAGGGGACTACCATCCATTGCGATATCAGCTATTCAATCTGTATCACCTTAGATAGCTTGATATCTCTGGAAGAGCTCCCGACCATTATTTTGACCTTATCTTTTTCAAGAGACCATCTCTCCTGAGAAGCGTTCCAATACATCAACGACTTCGCGGTCAGAGGAATTTCAATTGTTTTCGTTTGGCCAGCGGGCACATAAACCCTCTTGAAGCCCTCCAACTCTAACTCAGGCCGAGATACTTTCGAATCTATATGCCTCACATACATCTGAACCACTTCATCGCCGGAACGCTGGCCGATATTTTTCACTTGCAGGCTTACCTCAATCTGTTTGTCCAGAGACAAGTTCGACGAACTCGTGCGCAAATTGGAGTATGCAAACTTGGTATAACTAAGACCATACCCAAAGGGAAACAATGGGCTTCCATGGAAGTACATATAGGTACGACCATCGCGAATGTTATAGTCCATCATGCGAGGCAATTGGCTAATAGATTCTGGCCATGTGGCCGTCAGGCGGCCGGCGGGGTTATAGTCGCCGAAGAGCACATCGGCGAGGGCATTACCTTCTTCTTCGCTATTGTTTGCCATGTGCAAAATGGACGGAATATGTTGCTTCTCCCAATCGATGGTGTACGGAAAACTGGAAACCAGCACGACAATCGTGCGAGGATTTGCCGCATAAACATCCTGGATTAACTTCTCCTGCTCCGGCATCAGATTGATTTGCTTACGATCGACAGTTTCCATTCCTTCGGTAGCATCGGGACAAGGGAAAGTATCGGTGCGCTTGTTACACGCTGGCCGATTTCCAACGACTACGATCGCCACATCGGAAGTTCGTGCCAATTGCACTGCTTCATTGCCGCCCGCACTATAGCGAACCTCCACCCTGGAACTCACTTTGCTCTGAATGCCCTGGAGAGGGGTGACAGCAAAAGGGGGCGTTCCACTGTAGTGGTCCAGATGCACTACATTCGCCTGCGACCCAATAACAGCAATCGATTTTATCGACGATATATTGAGAGGCAACAGATGGTTAGAATTTTTCAATAGGACAATTGATTCCTGGGTACTATGCAGCACCAGCGTTTTACTTGTCTCCTGGTCCCAAGGCACTGGCACGTGGTCGGCATTGATCTGCGTATAGGGAACGAGTGCCGGAGTATCCAGAAAACCCAGACGAATCATAACTCGGAGGACACCCTGCAGGTTCTGGTCAATATCCGCCTCGGTAATGAGTTTCTTCTGCAGTGCGCTCTTTACGTCCGTCTGATAGGAGCTCAAGAACTGATTGATCCCGGCATGGATAGCTCCTGCGGCTGCTTCCACCGTATTCGGATAATAGTGGTGATCGGTCACCATATTGCCGAGAGCGTCGCGATCCGTGTCTATCATTCCATCAAAGCCCCACTTGTTCATCGTCAGGCTTTTTAGCAACGGACTGGCTGTCATGGGAATTCCATTGACGGCGTTAAAGGCCGCCATATATGCATCCGCACCTCCCTGCTCAATGGCCATGCGAAATGGAACAGCGTAGTACTCATGCAATAGCTGGCTATCGAAATTCGAGGAAGATCCCGTTCGTCCGTCCTCGTTGCTATTTGCAAGAAAATGCTTGACGAGAGAAGCGGTCAGCCAATATTGCGGATTGTCGCCCTGCAAACCCTTGACGAACGCAACTGACATCGTGCCCGCAAGGTAAGGATCTTCACCATACGATTCTTCAAACCTTCCCCAGCGTGGATCCCGGGCCAGGTCGGCATTCGGAGCGCGGACGACGAGTCCGCCACGGTCAACGCTTTGAAAAATGAAGCGTGCCTCGTAACCCTCCTGGGCTGCGGCTTGCTGAAGCAGGCCGGGATCCCATGTCTCGCCCAGACCGATGGGCTGTGGGAACTGGGTGGTAGGAATCGTCGAGTTGCCGCCCCATCGGCCAGGTCCGCCGGGGGAATGAGTCTGCCAGCCGATGCCGCCCATGGCTATGCCATGCAACCCTTCAAATTGACCACTCGAGCCAGGCGCACTATCGATCTTCCCCGATCCTTTAATGCCAAGACGAGGCACGTTCAGGTTTTTGCCTAATAAGTCGATCTTCTCCTGAAGCGTCAAAAGAGACAGAACGTTGTCGATACGTTGATCCGTCGGAAGGGAGGGATTCCGAAAGGGGTATTTGTATTGGGCAAATAGCAGTGGCTCGATAACGGCGAAGAGGAAAATCACCATCACGGCTTTTATAGGTTTCAACCTGTACTCCTTGGCTTGATCGGGACGCTCACTGGATTTGATAGTAATTAGAAGAGCTGACTGCCCCGCATAACGAGGGCCGGGTGGTCCTCATTATGCGGGGCAGTCAATTGTNNGATCCAAACGTGGGGTGGTTGGCAGCGTTGTTGGCCTCCATGCGGAATTGAACAAACATCCCTTCATGCGGAAGCTTGAATTGTTTGTTGAACGCCTGGTTCCATAACAAAAACTGAGGATTTCGCAGAGATCCAATCCAAAGCGGTGTCGTCCGACGTTCCCAGACACCCAGATTTGTCCAGCAATTCTCGTCGTTATTGAACCAGTGCGCGCGGGTCTGCCCTCCCTGGGGGGCATAGCTGGAGCAGCTAAAATCCGCCGAAGGAAGCGCTAATGGGGTCCCGGTTCCCCATANNCGGAAGCGGATAGACGATATTGGCATCCACAAAGTTTCTTCTATCGCCGGGGTAGAGCCCTTTCCATAGGTTGGCGTCGCGGAAGTTTCCATTGTTGAGGTAGGCTTCCTTCTCCATCCAGTTTGAGTAGGCATAGTTAAATACAAAGTTCAGACTCTTTACCCTGCGCTCTACCCGGACGTTGAGGGAGTTGTAGCGCGAGACTCCCGACGGGACCTGAGATTGCTGGATCCCGTTAAAGAGCGGATAAGGTCGCATCAGTTCCCACGCTGGAATGGTATTGGACGCACCCAACGCGACATTCGTTGCCAAAACGCCGTAGAAAGGATTCGGGACGGGCTTGTTGCAGGCTGCGCCGGTTGCGTTGCACTCCTGCTGCTGAGCCTCCGAGATGACATCCACCTGCGTAGTGACCGGGATGCCATGAACATAGGTGCCCATATATTGCACGTCCAGCAGAAGCGCTCCTGGGAGACTCCGCTGGATGCCGAAGGACCAATGCTGTGTCATGGGAATGCCACGGTTCATGTCATAGTAGCCGATGGTCGACCCCGCATCCGTTGCGAGACCGGCGGCCGCTCCAGTCGGCGCAATCGCTCCAGTGGGATACGGTGTTCCGGAATTCAGGGAATTGTCGGGAGTCAAGTTGCCATCGAGTGAAGCAACATAGCCGGTGCCCTGACTGAATCCCGTTGAGCCAACGCCCTTATCCATCCAGGAGTTGTACACCCCGTAGCCTGCGCGTACTACGGTATTTGGCGAAACAGCCCAGGACAATCCGAACCGCGGCTGCCAGTTATCCCATCGAACCAGGAAAGGCGTGCTCGAAACACCGTTGACGCCGGCGAACTGGAGGCCGGCCGGTCAGCGGATTCTGCATTCCTGGAGCCACCGCATAGTTGACTTGGTTGCCGAGGGGGTTGATGCAGGTCAGGCAGAAATCGGCGTTCATCCGATTGGAGCGATCCCTTGGCGTCTTATAGACATCCCAGCGAAGCCCAAGGTTTAGCGACAGGGTCGGGAGGACCTTGACGTCGTCCTGAACGAAGAGTCCGTAATAGTGGGTAGTCAAAAAAGTAGGCTCGTCCCAGCCGACACTCCCTGCAGCTGGATAGCCGAGAAGAGCATCTGCGACCTCATTTCCTTGGCCGGTCACGGCTTTAAAAGGGTTTCCCCGGGTATAGATGCCATTAAAAGTGAAGTTTCCGTTTGGTTGTCCTAGAAAGCCCGTAGGGTAGTTCTGCATATCTAGAAACTCGGCCCCATAGTGCAGGTTGTGGCGGCCGATGAGCTGCGTCACGCTTCCGGAAAAATCCGCGTTTACGGCTCCATTCCCAGGGTTCGTGTTGCCGAAGAGCTGCGTCATGCCGCTGATTACGATTACCGGAGCGATGTTCTGTTGCGGCGTGGTCGGAACCGCCGGCATGTTGAATCCTAGCTTGCTGGCCAGGAAATTGTCCTGGAGCGCTTTACCGTTAAGCGAACGATTATTGTCACGTCCATAGGATGCTTTGAGGTCCAGCGCTATCGATGAGGAAAAGACATGCGTCAAATCCAGCATCGCAAGATAATACCTGTCGGTCGGGACGACACTCGTTTGAGCCGCATTGTTAAATCCGTTGCCGTAAGTATTCATCCCGTCATCCTGAAGCGTGAACATCCCATACATGCGGGTGTTGTTTGAGAAGCTTTGGTCCAAGCGGCCGATAAACTGGGTATACGAGTAGGTGGTATCCCCCGATACGAGGAAATTGTTGGTGGAGCCAGTTGATATATTCGGTGCAGGGTACATGGCGAGAATCGCCTGTCCAATCGGGCTGATCCGTGACGCCGGAATGATGTCGTTGGGAAATGGCTTCCTTGCATACGTCGTGCAGCCTCCGCTTTTGGCCACTGTTAAGCAGTAGGTAGACAGGGGGTCGTAGATTGTATAGCCCGATCCGGCGAAATTTCCGGTCAACCAGGCTGTGGGCGGCACGGTATCCGTTGTTTGCGTACCATTTGCCTGACGGAAAGCTTCGAACGAGCCATAATAGAATGTCTTATTCTTAAAGATCGGGCCGCCGCTTTCAGCTCCGTAGGTGTTGCGATTAGTAGTGTTCTTCGGACTATTAGTTAGACCATTAGACCAGGCGTTTGCGGTCAAAAAAGTATTGCCGAAGTAGTCGTAGGCCGAACCATGACGGGCATTGGTGCCGCCGCTCACGTTCGCACTGAACACTCCGCCCCCGGTTCGCCCGTACTGAGCATCATAGGGCATTACAAAAGCCTGTA
>DHWW01000072.1:0-5201 GCA_002413385.1 Granulicella sp. UBA5172 | reverse complement strand
TGGCGTGCTCGGGGAGTAGTGGCGAACGGCGCGCCCGACGAGGGCCTGATTCCTTCGGTAAATGTCATGTCCTCCCAGGCCAACCCGCCGGTGTCGGGCATGTTTAATACTTTTATCTGGTCCAGCACGCCCCCGGTTGACGCTGAGACCGTGTCGAGCTCTACAGATCCGGCTGTTACTACAACCTGCTGCGCTACGCTGCCCGGCTTAAGAGTTACATCTAATCCCAACTGCTGCGCCGAATCCAGACGCACGCTGTTGTAGACCATCGTCTGAAACTGTTCCACCTCGACCGTGACCGTGTACGTGCCGGGCAGCAGATACAGCAACGAATAAGCGCCCTGCTTGTCGGACTTTGTGGAGGACGTCACTCGAGTGTCTACGTTGACCGCTGTGATGGAGGCGCCTGGAATCGCAGCTCGGGTGGAGTCCGCGACCAGGCCCGTGATGGAGGCGCGGAACTCCTGCGCGTGCAAAGTAGCGGAGGGGAACGCAAGACAAAGCCCCAGCAGAATTACTAGATGGAGGGATAGCCGCTGTGAAAGATACCCCAAGCAAAAATCTTGAGCTATCGTCATCGCGGAAGAGAAAGCTGTTTTGTTAAACGTTCCTGATTGACCTGAAGTGAGGGGGGCCGCGCTTGAGGTTATGGCAGCAGAGCACTGAGAGCTACGTTGCATGGAATTCTCCAAATTGAAGTTGTCGCAGGTAACAGGGCAGGCGACTTTGACCAGATATTCCGTTCTGTCGACGTTGAAGACAGAGACGGCGTTGAAAATCGAGATACGAGTGTTCGAAGCCATGGGTGAGAGCGATAAAAGGTGCTTCGCGAACAATACAAAGACTTCAGGAACAAGAGCGCGTGTGGCGTCCATTCAGTCTCATGAACGCTTCCGAAGACTGTCTCTCACAATAAGTGCGGAGTATAGCGAGAGGGGGTAATCGATGTCAACAGATTTCAATCGATTGGCAAGTTGAGGGAGCAGGACGCGGGTCCGCTGCGGGGCGTTTCGGGAGGGAGTAAGCCTCGCAGCGTTGATACCGTGGAGACCGCCGCTCCCCGCTTGGGGGGGCCAAAGGAGCGAAGCGACCGAGATCCAACTCTCTGAGCCAAGGATGGCCAGAAGTCTTTCCACAATCGTAAATTCGTGTTCTACTTCCTGAAATTACCAGGAAGCAAGCCTTCACTTTCCGCGCAGAGCTTGGTCGATGCCGGCCTGTACAAACGGAGCCATCACTGTATAGCCTTTCGGAGTCGCATGAACGCCATCCACCGTAAGGTCCTCCTTCATCCCGCCCTCCGCATTGACCAGCGATGGGTAGAAGTCCACGTAGATCAAGGAATGTCTGGCGCAATATTCCTTCAGCCATGTATTCAGCGCCTGAATCTTCCCCGCCGGATGCAATCCCCTATGCCAGGGAAAGTCCGAGGAAGGCGTAATCGAGGTAAAAATCACCCGAATCCCATTCGCCTTTGCCAGTTCGGCCATCGACCGCCAGTTGTTCTCCGACATCTGGGGGGGCATCGTATCTCCAGCGATATCGTTCGTCCCTTCCAGAATCACAACCGCCGCCGGGTGCAGGTCGATCACATCCTGCCGAAACCGCACCAGCATCTGCGCCGACGTCTGGCCGCCGATACCTCGGTTGATATAGGGCTTGCCCGGAAAGAAGGTGCTGCCCCTCTTCCCCCAGTACTCTGCCACCGATGCCCCATAGAACACCACACGATCTTCGCCCACAGCTACTGGCCGTAGCGCAGCATTTGCCTCACGGTAGTACCCCAACTGAGGCCAATCAGCCAGCTTCGCCCGCATCGTAGCAATCTGTTTCGGAGTCGCGGTATCCGTCGCCGGAGCCGCTACCTGTGTCCGGCCATCCACAGCCACAAAAGATACACAAGTCAGCAAAAGGACACGCGTAAATATCTTCATCTCGTCTCACCACTCCTTATCACTCGCGTTCCACCGCGAGTATGGTTCAGGTTGTTGTTTTCCGATCACGCAGGTGCATGGGGTTCCGAAATAATAATGATATGACCATTACCGCCGTCCGTCAGTCTGTTTTAGCCAGCACTACCTGCATACCCATTAGAGTTCGTACGTGGCTTGTCCCTCCTGAGCAGTGCTTTGGTCATTGGAGGTTGCGGAAGTGGACGTAGTACCGCCGCAGGCGAGGTGATTTGGCTCGCAAACACGGACCAGTCTAGACTGGTCCGTATTTGCGTTCGTGCAGGCCTTTCCTTTGCGTTACGACGTTGACGATTCTGCTAAACCTGACATAGACAATAGTCGTCAGTCAATCGATGGTAATCGATTGACTTGGACGGGTGACGTTCGTTATAGTCATTTGCACGCAGTGGAGTAATTTCCCTACTGCAAAACGCCTGTAGAGAAACGGAGGGAGAATGCCTATCAAGCTGACTCCTGGCAAGATTGAAGGCCTAAACGCGGTATCAGACCGGCGCGGAGTAGTGGCGGCCATAGCTATGGACCAACGCGGCCTGCTGAAGAACATGCTTGCCAGGGAACTTGGCGTGACCGACCCGCCCGAGGCGATGATGATCGAGTTCAAGACACTGGTTGCCTCATCGCTGACCAAGGAGGCCTCATCGATTCTGCTCGATGTCGAGTACGGGCTTTCGGCCGCGAAGCAGATCAACGGTAAGGGTCTGTTGCTGGCCTACGAGAAATCAGGCTACGATCCGAAGTTTCCTGAGAAGCTTCCATCGCTGACAGAAGGATGGTCTGTTCTGCGACTGAAGGAAGCCGGTGCCAATGCCATCAAGATACTCGTCTTCTATACCCCCTTCGAAAAAGAGTGGGTGAATGAGCAAAAGAAGGCATGGGTGGAGCGGATCGGGGCGGAGTGCCGGGCCATTGACATGCCCTACTTTCTAGAGTTTCTGGGTTACGACGTGCATGGAGAGGACGAAGGCAGCTTGGCTTATGCGAAACGCAAACCAGAGATTGTCGGGGCCTCAATCAAAGAATTCACTAAGGATCGCTACGGAGCCGATGTGCTCAAGATCGAGGCTCCTATCCAAATGATCTATACGGCTGGTACGCGCGCCTTCAAGGGGGAGCAGGCTTACAGTAACGCGGAGGCGAAGGAATTATTCCGATCAACCGCGGCCTTGACGGACAAGCCAATTGTCTACCTGTCAGCGGGCGTGACGAGCCCAATCTTCGTCGAAACACTGGAGATGGCGATCGACAGCGGCGTGAAGTTTCACGGTGTCCTGGGAGGACGTGCTACATGGCAGGATGGGGTTCCGTTTTATGTGAAGCATGGCGTGGCAGCGCTCGAAGACTGGCTCAACACAGTCGGTGCCCAGAATGTACGGAATGTCAACGAAGTACTGAAGTCCGCACATCCGTGGTATGAAGCACGCAGCATGCAGGGGTAATTGCTGGCGTAATACCGGCGCTGGCAGCGCAAGCCCGGGTTTCGACTTCATGCCGAATTGAGCCCTGATCGTTGTTCCTCTGGTGCTGTGTTGCAAAGCATTTTATTGGGGGTTACTTGTTAGAAGTTGTCGAAGGTTGCGATCCGAGCTCGAGTGAAGAGGTATCCGAGCCGGATGCACCCCACTGGCGGCGGTGGGTCGTCCTGTCGCTGATCTTCGCAATCACGGTAATCAATTTCATTGATCGGCAGACGCTCTCCGTGCTCGCGCCAGTACTGCGGAAGGCCTTTAGCCTCTCGAATGAGCAGTACGGCAGGATAGTTTCAGCTTTTCAATTCGGTATGATGTCGGGTGAACTCCCGATGGGTTACCTCATGGATCGGTGGGGTGCGCGGCTCGGCCTCACCGTAGCAGTGCTTTGGTGGTCCTCGGCGACGGGAGCGCAAATCTTTGCGCGTAGCGGAGTACAGTTTGGTTTCGTTCGCTATTGGATGGGAACTGGCGAGTGCGGTAACTTCTCGGGCGGCATGAAGGCCGTGACGCGCCTTTTCAAAAAGAAGGACCGCACACTTGCGATCGGGATCTTCAATAGTGGCAGCATGATCGGCGCAACAATAGCGCCACCGTTGATCGTATTCCTGATGCAGCGGTATGGCTTTCGCACCGCTTTTCTTGTGCCCGCCCTTGCCGGACTTCTATGGGTGCCACTCTGGTGCCTTGCCTATGGGCGAGAACCGAAAGTGCCTCGCCAGACAGATGAAGGCGGGGGGTCGCTCAAGACGATACTCAGTTCTTCGTCTAGCTGGGCGGTGATGTCTTGCCGCTTCTTCATAGGTCCGGTGGTGCAGTTCTATTGGTACTGGATACCGAGTTATCTGTACGGTGTACGCCATCTTTCGATAGTGCAGATCGGGGTTCTCGGATGGATTCCTTTTTTTCTTGGAGACGCAGGTGGAGTGGCCGGGGGATGGGTTGCGGGACTGCTACAGAGGCGCGGCGTATCAATTTTGAACGCACGGCGACTTACGATGTATGGAAGCAGCCTCCTCTGTGTTACAAGCCTCGCCGTGCCCTACATGAATCACGTGAGCGCTGCACTCATGATGATCGGCGTTGCTGTCATGGCCGACAACTTTCTTTCCGCGAATATGTTTGGTGCAATCACAGATTTATTTCCGGAACGCCAGGTGGGAAGGGCGAGTGGATTAACCGGAATCGCAGGGGGTCTGAGTGGTTTACTCTTTCCGCTCCTGACGGGCTGGACAGTAGACCACGTGTCATATACGCCAATCTTTTTTATGGTTGCCTTTATGCCGCTTGCAGGCACGATCGCATTGTTTGCGCTGGGTAGGCGGTATCGCCAAGGCGAATTACCGGCATAATAACGCCGGCCTATGCCATAGGAGCTGATTCCCTCTCACCTTCGAACCATTTTAGAAATGAAACACATCGGCACGAGGACGATCAACAGATGAAAGATATCTACATGGCGGAAGGCGTCTGCTCCCTGCGGGAGATAAAAGTTGAGCTGACGGAGAAGCGAAAGCGACTTCATCGCTTGATGGAAGAGATGCGGCTGGATGCAATCCTGATCTCACGTCACGAGAACATCGCCTGGATAACGGGAGGGCTTGCGGATGTTCGGGTCGGTACTCTGAAAGAAACAGGATCTGCCAGTCTTCTGATCCCGAAGGATGATCGGGCCTACTATCTAACTACTGACAACGAAGCCCCACGCCTGGCTGATGAGGAGTTCTCATTGCTGGACTATCGTAAGCGTCCGAGGAACGCA
>DHWW01000028.1 GCA_002413385.1 Granulicella sp. UBA5172 | reverse complement strand
CTAGTGAGCGCGCGAGAAATAGATCTTGCTCGGAAGCATTCAGCGGGACAACAATGGTCACTTGATTGTCAAGAATCAAGTTATCGTCCGAACTGGATATCTCTTGTGGTTTTGGGAAGATCACAGAGTCAATCGGAGTGATTGGCCCGACATAATTAACAGCGCTGGAATGGGTCCTCGCAAATGGAGCGCCTGCGGTCGTGGCATTGAGAAATGCTGTAGGGCCAATGATTGCGCCGCCTACCGCAGCTACCGCAGCTGTGTTTATGAACTCGCGACGCGTCAGATCATTCATTGCAGAAACTCCTCTAAGTTTTAAGTGCAGTTCTCTTGCGGACTAGATTGCGGCCCATAGTACCGCAGCGCATGCGCAACAGCACTATGGGGCACTCTTTCCTCTTATTTGGAAAATGACTAACAACGCTGAGAGACCGAACACGAAGCTTCCTTTTGATTCTGATCAGGCTATTGGATTTTCCCAGAATGGATGGCTACTTCACCTAGATCGCCCTTCGATCCGATTCAGTTTCCATTCGGCAGGGACCATATCTGATCCGGACTATTGTGTCCGCAGCCTCGCACGCTCAGACTTTGTGATTTGTTTTCCTGGCCGCTAGCTGTGAGACACGCACCATCGACACTAACCAGGTTGCCAGTTAGAGTGTAGTTCCAGTGCTGGGTTTTGCTGTCGGAACATGCCTGCATCACTGGCTTATGATCTGCAACGGCGAGGCAACGCCCTACCGACTGCAAAGCCCCACCGGGGGTGAGAGTCCATGTCTCCGCCGGTGTCCCCGCACATGCTGAAATGCTTCCCGAAGTCGTAAGGCAGCGGCTGTAGGTTTCCATATCGTGGTGATCCCCTGTAGTGACCATCGTGATCGTACCTGTAGACGTCGGAGCGCCGCAGGATGATGTCGGGTGGATCCGCCAGATTTCGGTATCGTGAGGAGCGACCTCGGCGCGCACAGTGGATGCCGTAACCTCATGTTCTCCGCTCCATAGGTTCCGTATATCCAGTCGGCATGCCGCGTTTGAAGCAAAGCCGAAATCAGTCGGGCTTAGTTTGGTACGGATGGGCGCCGTTCCGTGATTTAACACAGCGATCGCATAATCTCCGCCGTGTAGTGGTTTGAAGAGGACATCCATGACAGGGCTACGCTGCACTAGGGTGGCCATTCGGCCGAGCGTGTCCTGATCGATCGCAATGACGTTCTTGTTACCAAGGATAGCGACAGCCTGCGGGCTGAGCTTATCTACTTGTGAGCTGAGAATCAGTGGTGCCGACATCATCGACCACAACGTCAATTGGCTGCGGGTTTCGTTCAAAGTCATACCACTGTCGCCGCCAATAATAAAGTCGGGATCGTTCCAGTTACCAGGTTTCTGGAACCGCCCCAGCGGGAGGTTATATGCGTAGTTCCAAAGCACATCGTGGAAACGTGGTGTGTCGGGTTTTTGGGGATCGAAGGTTACGATGTCGGTTCCTTCGCGCCACAGTTGTCCATAGCCCCGATCCCAGCTAAGCACGTCGTACCACTCCGGGGTGCCTTGGAAATATGCCGGAGCCGATTCCGAAAAGATGATGGGGCGCCCTGCGGTTTTCAAAGCCGCACTTTGCTCGGCATAGGCCTTGCGGTAGGCGGCAATCTTGCTGCTACCGTGCGGTACATATACGTTACAACCGTCCAACTTCAAGTAATCTACGCCCCAAGATGCAAATAGCTTGGTGTCCTGTACGAAGTGGTTCTTGCCTCCACTCTTTGAGTCACCACTTCCAGCAAATTTCCCGCACGTATCATACCCTGCGTCCTCATAGATGCCGAAATGTAGTCCTAAGGCGTGGATAGCTTGTGCTATCGGCTGCATCCCATGAGGGAAGCGCACTGGATCTACCTGGAGATTGCCATTGGTATCACGATCCTTTTGCATCCAGCAATCGTCAATAGTGACAGTATTGTAGCCATGTGCGGCGAGACCACTCTTCACCAGTGCCTCAGCATTGGAGAGGATTGTCTGTGCAGTGAAATCGCACTGGTAGTGAGCCCAATCATTCCATCCCATAGGCGGTGTATCTGCTATAGGCCGCGAGTTGTCAGCAGGTGCGGCGAAGCCGGGAACGGCCATGCTGCAAAACAAAGCGAATAGGAGTGTTCCGAGTACGATCGGCGAAGCGTGCCGTAGGAATGGATTCCTGCGGCTGAAACTCTGGGCAATACAGCGACTGTAAGCTCGGCATCTATTCGACTCGATCATTCTCTATTCCTTTCCTGTTGCTTTCACGAGCAATTCAACTGAAGGTGCAACTACGTCCAATAAGACAGCTTGAGGCTTCTCGGCAGATTTCAATAGCTCAAGATCCTTTTGGCGTGATTCTGCACTGACGCCGCTATGACTCTGCAGGCTATCTAGAGCTTGCAAGCCTATCGTCGCGACTTGAGATAAGCTCTGCGACACAGGTATGAGCTCTTGGGTGAGGCTCGATTCGTGTAAAAGTGGCTGTAGCTGCGCATCATTATCACGCCATAGAAGAAGCCATTGTCGAGCCTGCTGCCACTGTTGCGCGGTGGCTTGGCCGGATACAATCTGCTTCGTCAGGTCACTGAAAATACGCGCTTTTTCGCTTTCTGGTGGGACCGCATCGACAAGACGGTTAAGCGGCGTAAGAGCGTCGTAAACAGCCATGCTTTCACGTCTGTATCCCATGGGTGGCTGAACAGCCGTGGCAAGCACTTCCAATGAGACCGGATCAGGATTCCCACTCATACGCTGCAACATCTCACTCGTGATACCCCTGAGATTGATCCCGTAGTAATTCAACTTCTGCGAGAAGATTGCTTCGCGCCGATACATCGAATCGACGTCTTTTACGTCTTCCGGAGACCACAATCGCTCTGCAATGGCTGCTGTACGGGGCCAAATCCTAGTGTCCATGTTTTCAGAAGTAACAAACTCGGTCCACATGGTGGCTTCTCCACCGAGGATGAGCTTCTTCTGTGCCGAAGTCAGCGTGGCAGCGTCTCCACCCAATGGATCGACGAGGTAATGCTCGCTTGCTGGCTGATTCAAGTCAATGTAGTAGCCGGTAGAAAGGATTCCGCGATTCCCTTGGCGTGCCGCTTGAGCCAGCGAAGCTTGTCCCCTCCAGGATTGAATGAGGACATTCTTTGGCGTACCCGGCTGTAGTACCTCATCCCAACCCTCCATAATTTTATGGTGATCAGCTACGATCTTCTGCACCTTAGCGGTGAAGTACGCCTGTAGCGCTGCGTTATTGGCGAAACCATGCACGCGCATGAAGTTTTGAATTTGCGGGTTATTATTCCACTCCTTACCATTACACTCATCGCCACCAATATGAAAATACGCATCGGGAAACAGGGAGGCCATTTCTCCTATGAAAGAAGCGACAAATTTATAGGTGAAGTCCTTCGTTGGATTCATAGCCGGATTGAGTACTCCCAACCGACGAGCTATTTGGTAGGGGCCTTTTCCGCTTGCCCGATCGGGATAGCCAACGAACCACGAAGTTGTATGGCACGGCATATCGAACTCGGGAACCACGCGGATTCCGCGGTCATGCGCATATTCAATTACCTGCCGAATTTGGCCCTGCGTATAGTACAGCCCATCCGATCCCTTTTCCTGCAACGCTGGGAACTTTTTGCTTTCGGCGCGGAACCCCTGGTTGTCCGTGAGATGCCAGTGAAAGACGTTGAGCTTGACTGCCTCCATGCCGTCCAGTTCTCGATCAATGACTGGGATTGGTATAAAGTGACGGCTCACATCGATCATCAGACCCCGCCAGGGAAACCGCGGCTGGTCGTCGATGCTAACCGCGGGAACGCTGAAGCCCTGTGGCGTCGTCCTCACCAATTGCAGAAACGTCTGTAGACCGTGCAACACTCCCAGAGGACTCGAGGCACTCAGCCGCACCTGCGTGGGAGAAATCTCCAGGTGATACGACTCATCTTCCCCCAATTGCTGAACCGGATCGCTTGGACCGGCGGTCTGGATGATAAAGTGCGGCTGATTGAACTGCGCCTCGATCGTTAACGGAAAGCCTGTTTCTCGTGAAAGCGTATCTAAGAAGCGCTGCCGCGCACGCAACAAGCGAGGCTCCTTATAACCTTGCAGCGTTACGCCGAAACTCCCATCGATGAGAAATTGTCCTTGACCCTGAATCATGTGAGCGGGAAGCGGCAGAATCGGTGGCTGCCCTTCACTCTGTGCGCTAGTTTTCAGAGAGCAACTGAAGGTGCACCAAAAGAGAAAGAAGAAACTTGCGGTTCGCGCGAAACTAATCCTTGTCAAGACAGCGCCTCGAAGTACAATGTTTTGCGTTCCTAATAGTTATGAACCATAAGAGTTATGACGTATGGCTATACCAAGACCTTAGTCCCATCGTGACTACATACTCGATATCCCATCTTGTATTTGAGATAGGAGTCATGGGCAAAATCACCCATGAATCCCTCTCTGGCTTGCAGTAAACAAATGTTCACATCTCAAGATTATTTAGAATCTAAAGGCCCCTTGAAATGTGACCTGTCGTGGAGTGCCACGCTCAAGCGAGCTAAAGACGCCAAGTTGAGACGTGTATTGATTGCCCCCGGGTACCGAAAAGTCTCCGCTCGGAGGTAGGAACTCCGGGTGATTGAGAAGATTCGATATCTGAGTTTGGAAGTGAAACGTAACGCGTTTGTTAATGGGAATGATCTTCAGGATACCCAAGTGAGTTAGGTAGAGAGCCTGATTCTCTAGACTATTCGGTTCCGCATTGCCGAAAGTGCCACTCTGAGGAATTGCAAATGCAGCATCGTTGAATCCGTCCAGAGCGCCCTTTCCGCCCGGAAACGAATATGGGTTGCCGATCAGATCGGGCAGGCCTCCGAAGGTTCCCGTATTTGACGGATCGGAGCCGGAATATTGAGGTGAATACCAGATTCCTGAACCCATGTAGCTGAGCGAGGTGATGTTCCAGCCTCCCGCCAGCCTCTCAACGATCGGAGATCCCTGTGATAGATATTTGTGTCCTTTGCCGAACGGGAGCGTCAATGACGCTGTGATGGATGCGTAATGACGCATCGTCGGCCCGTCATTGGCCCAATGATTTAACACGTTGTAGGGGTTTTCAGTATCTAGATAGTTGGCGATGCTCCGCTGAAGGCTGTAGTTCGCATCGAAGGTAAAGCTCCCCACCCGCCGAAGGGCTTCAACTTGAAGACCGTCATATTTTGCGCTCCCATTGTAGTAGGTCTCATACGCCTGATAGAACTGAGGATAGGGCAATGCTGCCGAAGTAAATGGGGTGGTGCTTGGATGAGGTAGGTCTATATTGACCTGATAGTTCAGTCCCGAACTCCGAGAACCAACATAAGAAACACGCAGCCCAATGTCACGGACTTCCCTTTCATAAGTACCGCTGAACTGCTGAATCCTCCCTAGGCTCGATTGTCTGGGGTATCCATATACAGTTTGACTGGGAACCGAGGCAGACGCTGTGCTTGTTGGGTAAGGATTAGGAAATTGCAGGAGTGGTGCTTGTCCAGGGACCACAACGTTCAGATAGGTTTGAGTAATGGAAAACGGTCCGGTCGACCCGAGTTGAGGATTTATCAACTGGAAATTATTGTAGTTACCGCCTCCTCCATCCAAGCGCGCGGTGTAGATTCCATAGCCACCACGAAGCACGGAATGCTCGCTGAGCCGGTAAGCAGCACCGACACGCGGGGTAAAGTTGGTCTTGTCACTGATGGCCTGAACAGCCCCAGACACTAAGGTTATGCTTGAAGGATACAGCGGACTAACTTTGGATATCGCAACTGGATCGACAATCACGTCACCCGTAGCGGAGTCAAAGTTGTACATAAGGTGGTCAGGAGAGGATGGGGTTCCGTAGTAGTCCCACCTGAGACCGTAATTGAGCGTAAGCCTCTTGGTCGCCTGGTAATCGTCCTGGGCATAGAAGCCCATATCACCAACATTTTGATTGCGCGCCTGAAGTGGATCGGTACGGGCACTCGATTGTGGTATGCCTAGCAGAAAATCGGCATACGCATTTCCGGTGATTGATCCATCGAAGTTCAGCGTGCCGTAGTCATTGACGAAGCCACGGCCATTCTTATAACGCTGAACTAGAAAACCAAACTTGAAGACGTGACGACGGACTTGCCAGTCTGCTGAGTCTGTTACGGTGATGACGCTATCATCGGCTTTCACTCCGCCGGGGACGTCCGCGATACCAGTCAGGCCGCTGATGGAGATTGAGGGGAGTCCTTGACCGACCGAGTTGCTTGGGTTGGAACCCTCCAAGCCCACATTCGTAAGCACAGCAGCACCATTTGGTGGCGTTTGCCCCTTTTCTGTCTGACCGTCCTCCATGTAGTCATACTCCAAGCCTAATCTGAAGTTGTTGACCAAGTGTGGGGAAAAAATGTGCGTATCGCCCATCGCATACTGCTGCTGGCGCCGCACGCGCGTCCAGACCGATAGCGGGACGCCATCATTGAGTACATACGGAGTTTGCCGTAACAACCATCGAACAAACAACGAATTATTCTTCGAGACGTTGTAATCGACACGCGCCATAGGCCAGTCCCCCTTGAATAAATCACTATTGAAGGGGAATACAAACGGATAGTTATTGACCGG
>DHWW01000006.1:7973-8367 GCA_002413385.1 Granulicella sp. UBA5172 | reverse complement strand
GTCCTGGAGGCCTTCGAGGATCAGGGTGGTGGAATGAGACTTGGGGGCGGGCGGAGCGTTGGCGTGCAGGAGAAGGGTGGCGGCAATGCCTTGCGGGGAGGAGGTATCGACTGCGCTGGCGAAGACATCGCGGCTGAGGATGAGGGAGCTGCGGGCTTCGATATCGGAGAGCGATGGGCGATTAAGGACGGCCTCACTGCCTTCGCGGAGGAACAGGGTTTCGAGGATAAAGCCCGAGCGGGTGGCCTCGGCGATGAGGTGCTCTCCTTCGATGCCGAGGAGGTCGCCGGGTTTGGACGCATCGCCGCTGAAAGAGGCACGCAGAGCCTTGACTCGGGCGTTGGACTTGCTCGTAATGGGACTGATTGTGGGCATCGTTGCGATCGGATTCCGT
>DHWW01000006.1:0-7952 GCA_002413385.1 Granulicella sp. UBA5172 | reverse complement strand
CATGGGCCAATGGGATAAAGTTATTGGTGGGGAAGATTCGCTTTGAGCGCTGAAGTACTTCGCATCGATCCGGACGAGCCGGAGCCTCACTTGATCGCGCAGGTCGTCGAGTCGCTGCAACGCGGCGATGTGGTCGCACTGCCCACCGACACGTTCTATGGGCTGGCCGTGGATCCGGTCAATCTGCGCGCTGTTGAACATATCTATGAGTTGAAATCGCGTGCGCGGCACAAACCGCTGTCGCTGCTGATTGCCGATGTGGCGCAGGCATACGACTTGGCACGATCGATCGATGGTGCCTTCGATAAGCTGGCGGAGAGGTTCTGGCCGGGGCCCCTGACGGTCGTGGTGAAGGCGGGGAGCAAACTGCCGCTGCGCGTGACGGCGAATACAGGGAACGTCGCGCTACGCGTGCCGGAAGCTGCGATCTGCAGGGCCGTCGTGAGCACTCTGGGTTTGCCTATTACTGCGACGTCGGCGAATTTGCGTGGGCTGCCGGAGTGTACGTATGCCGCCTGCGTGCGCGAGCAGTTCGGCGAAACGATTCCGCTGATTGTGGATGGGGGGCCAACGGCGCGATCCGTGGCTACGACGATTGTGGACCTGAGCGGGGGTGGAAACTCGTGGATGATTCTGCGCGAAGGTGCAATTCCGACGCATGAGATTGCGTTGGCGCTGCAGCACTGAAACGAGAATCCAGTTTCCCCATGGGGCAACTGGATTCTTCACAAGCGATCGCGGCATACTATGGTCAGGTCCCGACACGATGAACGCTACGCAGAGCCAAGCGAAGGATAGTACGCAAAAGCATGGTCACAGGATGCGCTGGCTCGCTGCGGTTCTGCTCATAGTCACAGTTGGTTGGTTCACGTGGGTGTATGCGCAGATTGTGTCGACTGCGAACGTCGACAACGCACAGCCGGCGGATGCGATTGCTGTCTTCGGTGCGGCTGAATATGGGGGGCGGCCATCACCCGTGTTGCACGCTCGTCTGGACAAGGCTGTAAGCCTTTATAACCGCGGGATGGCACCGGTGATCGTGACGCTGGGTGGCGGGTCGGATAAGGATTCCGGCAGGACCGAGGGCGGCGTCGGACGAGATNNGGTAGCGAATGGCGTGCCGTACGACAAAATCATCGCGGAAACGAAGTCAATCGATACGGAACAGCAGGTGAACCGTCTGGCCGCGATTGCCGAGCAAGCGCACTTTCACCACATCATTGTGGTGAGCGACGGGACGCACCTTTTTCGCATTGAACTGCTGTGCCATCGCGTGGGACTCGATGTGTACACTTCGCCACGTGCGCCGCTGGGCCATATCGACGACATAGATGCAGCGGAGCGTATAGCACACGAGATGCTGAGCTATACGGCATTGCGGTTCGACCTGCACGTCAGCTGGATGCGTCGGTGGTTATACAGCCGGGCCGATTAATCTTCGTCGTCTGCGATCGGAGCAGGGACGCCGCCTTCCCTGCGCATTCTGAGATAGCCACGGATGAATGGCTCGAGTGCACCGTCGAGCACCTTATCGACATCGCCAACTTCGACACGGGTGCGGAGATCCTTAGCCATGCGGTAGGGCTGCAAGACGTAGCTGCGAATCTGTGAGCCAAACTTGATGTCGAGCTTGGAATCTTCGAGCTTGCGGCTGATGGCCTTCTTCTTGTCGAGTTCGTATTCGTAAAGCCTGGAGCGCATCATCTTCATGGCGCGGTCCTTGTTCTTGTGCTGCGAACGCTCGTTCTGGCAGCCGGTGACGAGGCCGGTGGGAAGGTGCGTGATGCGGACGGCAGAGTCGGTGGTATTGACGTGCTGACCGCCCTTTCCGCCGGAACGGAAGGTATCGATGCGGAGGTCTTCGACCTTGATGTCGATGACGATGGTGTCGTCGATTTCGGGCGAGACAAAGACGCTGGCGAAACTGGTATGACGGCGTTTGGCGGAGTCGAATGGCGAAATGCGGACGAGGCGGTGCACGCCGGTTTCGCCGCTGAGGAGACCGAAGGCGAACTCACCCGTGATGGTGAAGGTTGCGGACTTGATACCGGCCTCGTCGCCGTCCTGGATCTCGTTGACCTCGACTTTGAAGCCCTGGCGCTCGCCCCAGCGGATATACATGCGCATGAGCATCTCGGCCCAGTCCTGCGACTCGGTTCCGCCAGCACCGGGATGCACGGTGACGATGGCATTGAGCGGATCGGTTTCACCGGAGAGCATGGTCTTGGATTCGAGTGCGTCGGCGAATTCGACGAGCGCGGGAATTTCACGGGTAAGATCGGGCTCGGTATTTTCGCCTTCGCGGGCTAGTTCGAAGTAGGCTTCGATGTCGTCGGTGCGGCGCGCAAGTTCGGCGTCGTCGGCGATGAGGGTCTCGAGGCGCTTGCGTTCGCGCATGAGGGGTTGCGATTTGGCTGCGTCCGCCCACACGGACGGGTCAGAGATCTGCTGTTCTATAGCTGCTAACTCAGTCTTGAGGCGGGAAGAGTCAAAGATACTCCCGCAGTTCGCGCACCTTCTCGCGGACCGGGGAGTAGGAAAATTCGAGATCGCTCAACATGGAACTAGTTTACTTGGGTTGGCGCTGTAAAACGGCTGCGTCCAAAACCAAACAGCAAAAAGGCTGAGGTGACGAGGGCGCAGAACCAGGCAAACAAGTCGCCGTACTGGCTGTAGAAAGTGATGTCGTTGCGATAACCGAAGGCCACCTGGACGGAGGTTCGGAGGTGGCGGGGGATCATCTCGGTGACGCGGCCGAAGGGATCAATGGCTGCGGTGATTCCAGTGTTCGTGGAACGGACAACCCAGCGACGGTTTTCAATGGCGCGCATCCGGACCATATCGAGGTGTTCCCATGGAGCGCTGGTGTCACCGTACCAGCCATCGTCGGAGATATTGATGAGCACCTGGGCACCGTTGCGCGCGAAGAGTCGCATGTCGTCGCCAAAGATGGATTCGTAGCAGATAAAGACGCCATAGGTCTTATCCCCGACTCTGAAGAGTGTGCGCTGGGTTCCGGGGATAAATACGAGGTCGTCGAGCAAGTGGCCTACAAAGAAAAATAGCGGTTTGTAGGGTGTGTACTCGCCGAAAGGAACAAGGTGCATCTTGTCGTAATGGCCGGCGTAACTTCCGTCGGGCAGGTAAAAGCTGGCAGAGTTGTAGAGATTGGCTCTGCCGTCCTCGCTGGTAGAAGCGACAGTGACATCGTTGATGATGACCGGCGCTCCAGCTTGCAAGGCGAGACGACTGATGGCTTGTCGAAGAACAGGATCGGAGTCGACGAAATCCGTAGGGGCCTCAGGCCAGACGATGATTTGTGAGCGGTCGTTGATGTGCGACCCATACAGTCTGCGATCTTTGGGTGTAAGTCCAATCACAGGATGCAGACTAAGTTGGGAAAACGAATCGAGCATGTGCTGCTTACTCTCGATGGATGCAGCACCTTCGGTGCCGACACTTAGATTTTCCTGAACAAGCGTAGCTACGGCCTGGGTTGGCTCAGGGACATTGGAGCGATTGCGAGTCGCCATGTAGGTAGCGAGAATTACGAAAATAGCGGCTGCGATCAGGGGCAGGTACTTTGTTCGGCGATCTCTTGTTGCCGGGTAGATGAGCCATAGCGCATTGATGGCAGCAATGACGAACGATAGGCCCATGACACCTGTCCATGGAGCCATCCCGGTTAGTGTCAAGTTATCAACTTGGGTATATCCGAGAAGGTCCCAGGGAAATCCAGTAATACGAGCGCGTGCTAACTCCACTGCAACCCACAGGAATGGTGAAAGAAGCAGGACGGTCGTGCGTGAGTACTTTAGATGCAACGCACCGACAAGAGCTCCAAAGAGGCCGTGGTAAAGGCCTACATAAAGAGCAAATAAGAGAAGAATCCCAAAGGATGCAATACCTGGAATGTTCTCGTAGACGTGCATCGTGCGGTAGATCCAGTAACAGTTCCCTACGTACCAAAGGACACCGGACAAGTACGCGAGAAGGGCTGTCTGGTAGGGGCGAAGCAGTTTTCCATTGCGATTGCGACGCAGCAGCGCATACAGCAAGGGCGCGAGGCAGACCCAGCAAAACACTCTACGCCAAAGCGGCACAGGGTCGGCGATGGAAAAAGGTAGAAGTTGCAAGACAGCGGAGAAGAGGGCAAAGACCCATAACCGCAGAGGAATCGATCGCATTGCCCTAAGTTTAGCATCGCAAGGGCAAAGTTCTCGTTAACGCGAAGAGCTGGGTTTGATGCGCTAACCAGGTGTTTAGGAGTTCGTTGCAATTGGGCTCATTCTTCGGCTGGTCCTGATTCGTCGATGCAGCATGCGTGAAGGAGAGCGAGAGCCTCGAGATATCCGGNNTCGCACGCCCTGTGATGGCTATCACTGATACCTTGCCGTAAACCAAATTGAATCAGGCACTACGAGGTATTTCGATGTCGAGTGTTGCGATTCGTTTGTGACGACTGTTTCAGAGCTCTAGAAAGCAATGGACAGTACCCCCTCAAGGGATGATCGGAGAAAGGACGAGATGACCATGGAAACTGATGCAAAAACAATTCGATCGCCCTTTAAGCACGTCCTTCTTGCGACAGATTTCGCTGTGAGCCTGGAGGGATCTTTCAAGGCAGCGTTGCGACTTTGTGAGATGAATGAGGCGAGTCTGTGGATACTGCATGTGCTGAAGGGCGACGCGGTAACCGAAGCTGAAACCGGCCTTTCGCCCGAAACTGGCCTCTTCGACAGCGAAGCACTACGACTGTTGAAGCAACTAAGCTTGCGTGCGCGAGAAGCCGGAATCGATTGCAAGTCGAGCATCGAGACAGGGGTCGCATCAGAAAAAATACTGAAAGCGATCGACTCCGATGAAATCGACCTGGTGATTCTGGGAACCAGCGAACCGCGTGGATCGAAGCGTCTTGTCTTTGGTCCGACGGCAGAGGCCGTGATGCGCAAAGCTCCGTGCCCCATTATGACGATCGGCCCGGTTGCCGCCGACGTCATGAAGAAAAATTCAGCGAGGGGCCCGATTGTCTTCGCGACAGATTTTCATGCTTTGACCAGAAAAGCAATTCGTCTGGCCGTTTTATACAGTAAGAGCACGGCATTGCAGTTGCATTGTCTCCATGTTCTACCAAGGACGCTGCAGGTAACTGACGGCGATCAGACGCTATCCGCCATCCTCACGTCGGCGCTAAGGCACCTTGCAGCAACATGCGAGATCGAGGCAGATTTACCCGTGTGTTGCGTGAGGTTTGGGAGCGAGATTTCGAATGCCATCGTGGACTACGCAAGGGAGCAGCAAGCAAGCATGATCATTCTTGGCGTTCGCCGATCGAGTATGGTTACTGGGGATGAACCGCTGCCGATTGCCTTTCGAATTATTACGGAAGCACCGTGCCCTGTGGTGACGATCGTTTGTGAATCTGAGGCCGAATCAATATCGCTATCCCCAGCGAAATCGGAAGCGTCACACTTCCGGCTGCAATGAGTTATTCGAGCGCGTCCGATGAGCGCAGGGAGGCTCTCGATGGGAGAGGCCTCCCCGCAGACATCGGCACGGAGATCCAGTCATTGCGCAGGTCTATGACGCCAGCACCTCAGGCTAGAGCGGGTTCGTAATGGCAGAACGGATCGCTTGCCAGCGGATCGCCGGTCGCAGCAAACGAACGGGCACGCGAGCCACCGCAGAGGGCGCGATATTCGCAGCGCCCGCATTTGCCTTTGAAGAGGTTGGGGTTGTGAAGCGCCTGGAACATTGGAGCATTGCGATACACGTCGACTAACTGATCGTGACGCACATTCCCCATCGCGAGTGGAAGGAAGCCTGCGGGGCAGATGTCTCCCTGGTTGGAGATGAACATAATGCCATGCCCGTCGCGAATGCCGAAGCCGCGATAAACGGGGGTGCGCTCGATCTCGGCAGCGGCCATACCGGCCTNNCTGGAGAGATCGTAGATCCAATTCATTAGCTGCTCGCCACGCTCGCTCGATATGGGCTGCAGCACTTTACCGCGGCCAACTTCGATCAGGAAGAAGAGGCTCCAGCGCATGACGGGAAACTCCTTCTTCAGGAGTTCGTAAACCGCAGGCAGGTCATCCACAGTCTCCTGGGAGACCAGCGTATTGATCTGGATGGGCACGCCCAGAGTCGCCGCTGCTTTGGCGGCGGCGATGGTCCAGTCGAAGCATCCTTCGACGCCGCGCACGGCTTCATGGCGTGCGGCGGTGGAGCCGTCAAGGCTTAGGCCGAAGCTATCAACTCCATGGGCCTTCAGCTTAGCGAGAACCTCGATGGTCAGGTCTGCCGTGGCGCTGGGCGTGATCGAGACATTGATACCGAGGGCTCGTGCTTCATCAATCAAGTCAAACAGGTCAGCACGCCGCAGAGGATCGCCACCGGTGAAGACCAGGTGTGGCGATGGTTTGTCGAAGGCCGCGATCTGATGGAGAAGCTTCTTCCCTTCCTCGTAGGTCAATTCGTCCGGATGCGCAGTGGAGACCGCTTCCGCGCGGCAGTGACGGCACGCCAACCCACACGCCTGCGTCATCTCCCAATAGACCAGCATGGGATTTCTGGAATAGTTGTGGCTGGCAGAGTGATGCGGATGCGTTGAGGGACGGGCGCCCGCTGAGGGAGTTGAAGTGGGGATGGTGCGAATATCCATGGACGACATGTTGGTTCTCCTAAGAGACGACAGGTACAGGTATGAGAGTGGATTCGCTGCTGTGTATAGCGTTGGCGTCGTGTTGCGTGAGTTTGAGTGCTGTATTCAAGCCACTTTGAATGCAGTCCGGAATTCCAGAGCCCCGGTAGGCGGCACCTGCGAGATACAGGCCGGGATGAGAGTCTGCGGCGTTGTCGATTTCAGCTAGCAGTTCGCGGTGTCCGACTTCATACTGCGGATTTGAGCGGTGCCAGCGATACGCTTTGGCCAGCACCGGGGTTGCGGTGATGCCCATAATTTCCCGCAATTCCTGCCGCGCGAGTTCGATAAGCGCGGCCTCATCCTGCTCGGCTAGATGCTCTGCCAGTGCGCCTCCGACAAAGACGCGCATCAGGACACAGTCGTCTGGCGCGCGATGGCTGAACTTTGTTGAGGACCAGGAACACGCGTTGATGCGCCGACCCTCGCTTGCAGGCACAATAAATCCGAAGCCGTTCAAAGGGCAGGACAGTTCACTGCGCTGAAAGCCGAGCGAGACCGTGGCGGTGGAGACATACCGGATGGAGCGCAACCTGTCTGCGAGGACAGGGTCGAAATGCTGAATGATGGCCGCGGTTACATACGCAGGAGTGGTGAAAACGATATTGTCCGCGAGGATGGATGAGCCGTCGTCCAATACAAGTCTGTATTGCCGGCCTTCCGATGCGAGAGATTGGACGCTGCAGTTGACTCTGAGGTGCCGCGGATGGATGTGGCGAACCAAGGCGTCGGGAAGCTGCTGGAGACCGCCGGACAGGGTGGTGAACATTGAGGGGTGCTTCGCTGAAATCGGCTTCCCTGCCTGAGCTTTTTTGCGTCGCATCATGCCGGGCACCAGACTTCCGCTGGCCTGTTCCATGTCGGCAAATATGGGGAAGGTGCTGCGCAGGCTGAGGCGCTCCGGGTCGCCGGCATGGATGCCAGCCATCAGAGGGCCAGCGATCTTGTCGAGTAGTTCCGAGCCCAGCCGTCTGCGCACAAAGCCCGCCAGACTTTCATCGACGTCCTTTGGGCCTGGCCGAACAAAGACCTCCATGCCCATGCGAATCTTTCCGGGCCACGAGATGAGATGGGAGCGCAGGATCGGAAGAATCATCGTCGGCGCCATCAGCATCATGCCCTCAGGCATTGGGTGCAGACGGCCTTTACTGTAGATGTAGGTCGAGGGCGTCGCGGTTTGATTGGAGCCCATGTGTTGATCGCCGAGGCCCGAGCGTGCGGCAAAGATCCAGCGTTGCGCTTTTCTGCG
>DHWW01000010.1:26331-61368 GCA_002413385.1 Granulicella sp. UBA5172 | reverse complement strand
GAGGAAGGCGGGCCAGTAGACGCAGTGGAAGCGGATGATTTCTTTGCCGACGAGGTGGAGGTCGGCGGGCCAGAATTTTTTGAACTTCTCCTGCTCGGCGGGGTCGTCGCTGCCGTAGCCGATAGCCGTCATATAGTTGGCAAGGGCGTCTAGCCAGACGTAGATGACGTGCTTTTGTGCGGCGGCGCTGGCGGCTGGCTCGGGGACGGGGATGCCCCAGGTGAAGCTGCTGCGGGAGATGCTGAGGTCTTTGAGGGCTCTGTGAACTAGAAATTTTCCGGGCGCATACTCCTTTGCGCGTCCTAGCCTAACGGCCTCTCGTCCCATTTCCTCAAATGTTACTTGGTTATCCCCCCAAGACTTTCTTAGCTCATCGTGACCAAACACCGAAGCGATATTTCCGCGAACGAAACTCAGAACTTCATTGCGTGCGGTGCCGGGAGTGATGAGAAGCTGGTCGCTCTCAATAAGGTGGACTAACTGTTCTTGAAAGGAGGAGAGTTTGAAGAAAAAATTCTCTTCTGACAGGGTTTCGGTGATACGGCCGCAGTCGGGGCAGGGCTCGCCGGGGGCTACGTCGACGAAGGCTTCGTCGGAGACGCAGTACTGGCCGGTGTAGGACCTGAGTTCGATGAAGCCTCGGGCGTAGAGTTCGCTGAAGAGGTGCTGGACGCCCTGCTTGTGCTTGTCGCTGGTGGTGCGGATGTAGTCGTTGTTGGTGATGCCCATGCGATGCCAGAGGTCTTCGAAGGATTTGGAGACCTGGTCGGCGAACTGCTGCGGGGGGATGCCGGCGGCGGCGGCGGAGCGCTCGATCTTCTGGCCGTGCTCGTCGGTGCCGGTGAGGAAGAAGGTGTCTTGATTACCATTTGGGCCGAGGAGGCGATGACGGCGCGCGAGGACGTCCGCGACGATGGTCGTATACGCGTGGCCGATGTGGGGCCGGGCGTTGACGTAATAGATCGGAGTGGTGAGGTAGAACTTGTTGTCTGACATTGCCAAGTGCCAGTTTACAGCCCTCAGGTAGAAAGAGTGGAGGGGACCCGGGTTTGGGCGAGTTGCAGGACGGCTTCGGCGACGGCGTCGTAGTTGTGGCGGAGGACGTCGCCTTCGTGGACGAGGTTGCCGGTGATTGGCTCGACTCCCAGGGAACGGATGCGGTCGAGGTCGGCGAGGACGGGGGTCTGGCCTTCGCGGGCGTACCGGGCGAGGATCTGGGGGCCGATGGGGGCGGTGTTGATGAGGGCGTAGTCGAAGATTTGCTCGTGTTTCGAGAGGCCGCAGGCGCGGGCGTGGTCGAGGATTTTTTCGAGGTGCTGGGAGGCGGTGAGGCCAAGGGATTCGTTGGCCTGGGTCATGAGGTTGCAGATGTAGACGCGGGAGGCGCGGGAGGCGGCGAGGGCTTCAGGGATGCCGCGGACGAGGAGGTTGGTGATGAGGGAGGTGTAAAGGGAGCCGGGGCCGAGGGTGATGAGGTCGGCGGCGGCGATGGCGGTGAGGGTTTCGGGGAGCGGTGCGGCGTCGGCGGGGGAGAGCATGAGCTCGGTGATGGAGTGGTGGGATGCGGTGATGCTGGTTTCGCCGTGGACGAGGGAGCCGTCGTCCATGCGGGCGGAGAGGGTGGCGTTGGCAGTGGTGCAGGGGTAGATGCGGCCACGGGTGGCGAGGATCTGGGAGCTGGTCTGGACGGCCTGGGCGAAGTCTCCGGTGATGCCGGTGAGGGCGGCGAGGAAGAGGTTGCCGAAGCTGTGGCCTTCGAGATCGCCCTGGGAGAAACGGTATTGGAAGAGCTGGGAGAGCAGGGCTTCGTCTTCAGAGAGGGCGACGAGGCAGTTGCGGAGGTCGCCGGGGGGAAGGATGTTGAGGTCTTCGCGGAGGCGGCCGGAGGAGCCACCGTCGTCGGTGACGGTGACGATGGCGGAGAGTTCGCGGATGAGGCAGGGGAGGGGCTTGCAGTCGGCGGCGGGTGCGGAGGCGCGTACGGGAGCGGCGACGAAGCGCTTGAGGCCGCGGAGGAGCGTGGAGAGGCCGGTGCCGCCGCCGATGGCGACTACGCGAAGCTGGCGGGAAGGTGTCATGCGTCGGGTACCAGTGTAGTCGGACGCAGGAAGAGCGCGGTGGTACTGTTTGCGCGTGGTGAAGATTTGGGAACCTGTTTAGAAACTGTAAGCTCGCGCCTGATTAGGGGAAAATAAGCAACAGNNGAGTTGGATGGGTGCACGGGGGGTGCGGGGTGGTTGCTCAGGCTTCGGGGTAGAGAAGTTCGGTGAAGCGGGGATCGTCGGCGACGGCATCGAAGTCGGAGTCGTTGCGGGCCTGAAGGCGGTTCTGGCTATTGAGGCGGATGGCTTCGGAGAGGTGATCGATGCATTTGTCGGAATCACCGGTCATGCTGAAAAGGAGGGCGAGGCCGTAGAAGGCGTAGTCGGCGGACTTCTCCTTGAGGAGGATGGCCTGGAGGTGCTCGCGGGCATCCTCGTAGTTGCCGTGGTTGAGCAGGGAGATGGCGTAGTCGTAGCGCTCTTCATGCGACTGGAACGAGGTGGTGCCCTTGTGGATCTGGGCGACGCAGGCAGAGATGTACATGCGGATGCGGTCGGCGAGATCCTGTGGGGCGGCTTCGAGCATCTTGGAGAATGCATCGTGGGCCTTGTCGTACTTACCCGCCTGCATGAGCTTGAGGGCAGTTTCGTAGTGGGCGAGGGCGGACTTGCGCGCGGCGTCGAGGGAGTGTTGTGCATTCCCGGCGAGGGTGCGTGGACCCTTGGGGACGGTTGCCGTGTGGTTGGCTTTGGATCCGGGAGTAGATGCTGCCGACTTTGTTGACATAGCGTTCTCGGGTAGACGGCTGGGGTCTGTAGATGGAACTTGTTGATGATAGCGCGTGTGGGCTTTATACGATTGTTGGAGGATGGTGGTCAAATGCGAGTGTACCGCGTGCTGAGCTAACTGGGGATAGAGCGGCTATAGAGTACCGGGTTGAGGGTGGGGTCGTTGTACATCTTGAGCTGGCGGTAGAGCTTGAAACGGCGTTTCCCGGCGAGGACCTCCTTCCATAGATCGGCAAGACAGGCGGAAAGATCAGTCCGCTGTTCGTTCAACACAATAAGGCGGACATGGTTGCGGAGTTGGTGCTCGGGGGTGGAGCGGTGGAGTTGCTGCTCGGTGTGGAAGATTTTGAGGGCGAGGATGGAGAGGCGGTCGATGATGAGGCCGGGAGATTCGGAGTTCAGGGGGGCGGAGGGGTTGTCGGGCGCGAGTTGGAGGAGGGTGGTGTCGATGCGCTCGACGAGATCGTTGCGGAGTTGGTTGAGGCGATCGATGTCGTGCTTGATCTGGACGATGGTGGCGTCGGTGGCGTCGGGGTCGCGGGCGTCGTCTTCGCGGTGCCAGAGGTCGAAGTTGGCCTGGTGCTGATCGAGGACCAGCTGATCGANNTCGAAGGGCGAGGCTGGTTGGGGGGCGGGGAATGAGGGGTCGTGACCGTGGGCGGTGGATTGGTCGTGGAGGGAGACGATGTGGGAGGCGTCGAGCATGAGTGGTGTGAGTGCAGGATAACGGGAGAGGGGCGGCGGAGCAATGTTGGGGCGGACGAGTGGGAGGATTGTCGCGGCTGAAATGCAAATGCGACACTGGTGGGCATGGGAAAGAAGAAGATGCGGCGGGTGCTGGTGTATCGGCTGGGAAGCCTTGGCGACATGCTGGTGGCGCTGCCGGCGCTGCACCTGGTGGCGCGGGCGTATCCGGAGGCCGAACGGCGGATGCTGACGAATGTGCCGGTGAGCACGAAGGCGCCGGCGGCGGCGGCGATTCTCGAGGGGTCGGGACTGATACAGGGCTATGTGCGGTACGCGGCGGGGACGCGGAGTGTGGGGGAGCTGGCGCGGCTGTGGTGGACGATTGCGCGGTGGCGGCCGGAGGTGCTGGTGTATCTGGCCGGAGCGCGTGGGGTGGATGCGGCTCGGCGGGATGCCAGGTTTTTCAGGTTGTGTGGTGTGCGGAAGATGGTGGGGGTTCCGCTGACGGAGGGGATGCAGCGGAATTTTTATGGTGCGGCGACGGGTGGCAAGGACCACGCGATGGGCGATGGGAATCTGGAGCCGGAGGCGGCGCGGCTGGTGCGGTGTATTGAGGAGCTGGGAGCGGTGGGAGAGATTGCCGATCCGGGAAGGCTGGGTGATCCGGCTAGTTGGGACCTGGGGCTGACGGCGGCGGAGCATGAGAGCGCGGCGGTGGCGATGGGGGATCAGGCGCTGGGGATGGAGATGATTGCGGTGAGCGTGGGGACGAAAGTTCAAGCGAAGGATTGGGGGAAAGAGAATTGGCGGGCGCTGCTGGGGAGGATGGCGGCGGAGTTTCCGGGGCGGGCGTTGCTGCTGGCGGGCGCGGCGGAAGAGAGCGGGGCGAGCGAGTTTGCGGCAGAGGGTTGGTGCGCGAATGGGGGTGGGCCGGTGGTGAATTTGTGTGGGAGGCTGACGCCTCGGGAGAGTGCTGCGGCGATTGCGCGGGCGCGGCTGTTTGTAGGGCATGATAGTGGGCCGATGCATCTGGCGGCGGCGGTGGGGACTCCGGTGGTGGCGATCTTTGCGGCACGGAATATTCCGCGACAGTGGTTTCCGTTTGGGAAGCAGCATCGGGTGGTGTATCACCGGGTGGAGTGCTGGGGGTGCGGGCTGGAGACGTGTATTGAGCAGCAGAAGAAGTGCTTGATGTCGATTGGGGTGGATGAGGTGATGGGGGTGGTGAGGGAGCAGTTGGAAGTTGCAAGTTCTAAGTTGTAAGTTGTAAGTAAGTTTGTTTCACGCCCCAGACTTGCGACTGACGACGCTCTGTGTCTCACTTAGAACTTCCAACTTAGAACTTAGAACTTTCTGTGGTGCGATGATGGTTTGGGAGAGTTGAGACGACGATGCTGCCGGAGACAAATGCGGTTCTGGGATTGCTGGAGGGCGGGTTTGGCCAGCTGAAGGTGCTGGTGGTTGGGGACTTGATGCTTGACCGCTACATCCTTGGGGAGGTCGACCGGATTTCTCCGGAGGCTCCGGTGCCGGTGCTGCGGCATGCGCAGCACTATGAGCGCGCGGGTGGGGCGGCGAATGTCGCGATGAATCTGGCGGGGCTGGGTTGCCAGGCGCTGCTGGCCGGGTTCTGGGGTGAGGACTCGGATAAGGGTGAGCTGGCGGAGCTTCTGGAGACGGCAAAGATCGATACGGTGGGCGTGGTGACGACGCCGCTGCCGACGATTTCGAAGACGAGGATCGTGGGGCGGCAACAGCAGTTGTTGCGGCTGGATATTGAGAGCAAAGAGAAGCCGAGTGCGGAGGTCCAGCAGCAGTTGCAGGAGCGCGTTGCGTTGCTGGTGAGCAAAGTGCATGCGGTGGTGCTGTCGGATTACGCGAAGGGTGCGGTGACGGCGGGACTTTGTGCGGTGGTGATTGAGGCGGCGCGGGCGGCGGGAATTCCGGTGCTGGTGGATCCGAAGACTCCGGACTTTGGGAAGTATGCGGGAGCGACGATGGTGTGTCCGAATCTGAATGAGCTGTCGGCTGCGACGGGTGTGGGGACGCATGAACTGGCGGCGCTGCTGGAGGCGGGTGAGGCGCGACGGATTGAGCATGAGCTGAAATATCTGACGGTGACAATGAGCGAGAAGGGGATTCGTTTGCTGTCGGAGAAGGGGGCGTATCACTCGCCGGCGCGGGCGCGGGAGGTGTTCGATGTGTCGGGCGCCGGGGATACGGTGATTGCGACGCTGGCTGCGGCGATGGCGGGCGGTCTGCAGGTGGAGACGGCGGTGGAGTTGGCGAATCTGGCGGCGGGGATTGTTGTCGGGAAGATGGGGACGGTGCCAATTGCGCAGCATGAGTTAGTGGCGGCGCTGACGCCGTCGAGTGGGATTCGTGGTGGAGACAAGGTGCTTGACGGGCCGCGGCTGGCGAAGAGGATTCAGGAGTGGCGCGCGGCCGGAGAGACGATTGTGTTCACGAATGGGTGCTTCGATCTGCTGCATGTGGGGCATGTGACGCTGCTGGAAGATTGCCACAGGTTTGGGACGAAGCTGGTGCTGGGATTGAACTCGGATGCTAGTGTTTGCAGGCTGAAGGGGCCGACGCGGCCGGTGGTGGGTGAGAACGAACGCGCTCGGGTGATGGCGGCGCTGGCGGCGGTGGATGCGGTGGTGGTGTTCGAGGAAGATACGCCGATTGAGCTGATTCGCGCGGTGAAGCCGGATGTGCTGGTGAAGGGCGGAGATTATTCTGTCGAGACCGTGGTGGGTCATGAGGATGTGATCGCTGCTGGCGGGCGTGTGGAGATTGTGGCGACGGTGGAAGGGTTTTCTACTTCGAATCTGGTGAAGAAGATGGTGGGTAGTGATTAGTGATTAGTGAATTAGTGGTTAGTGATTAGAATTCGTCGACCGGAACTTTTTCATCGCTTGCTACTCGTCACGAACCACTGTTCTTAGGAGGCGGTGCGATGGTGGAGAGCTGCAGAGCAGCGGGCGAAGATTTTGTGTATCAGCACGGATGAAAAGGGGCAGGCGTTTTTGTGCGAGGCGGCGCGGCTGGGGTGCGCGGGGATGGATGTGCCGGATAAGGCGACGTCGTAAGGGCGAGAAGCGGGTCCTTCGCCTTCGGCGAAGGATGACAAGTCTGGGGGGATGGATGACAGATATGTGGGAATGGGGAAGTGGTGAGCGGGCTGGGGCTCGAACCCAGGACCAACGCCTTAAAAGGGCGATGAAACCGTAGCATCATGTTGCAATATGTCTAAATAAAGGACTTATAAACGAGTTGCAGCATGGTTCGATTCATAGCCGTATCCCTTTTGTATCCCCTGACGTGTAGACTGCACTCTAGAGGTTCCCACGATGCCAGCAGCTACAACCCCCGTTGAAGGTGTTTACGAGAAGAATCCTGGTAGTGGTGTCTGGTATGTCCGGTACCGTCTGAATGGCAAGCTGGTTCGCAAGTCCATCGGTAAGCAGAGGGCTGCTATCGACTATCACCGCAAAGTGAAGGTACTGATTCGGTCGGGCGAAGGTTTCGTTCCCGCCACAGCCAAAGGGAGCCCGAAAACTGATACGCAGCTTGCCAAGGCGTCCGCCGTGGGCTCCGGTGGGGTAACAGTCTCTGAACTTTGTGACGACCTCCTAAGCCACATTGCAAGCCGCCCCGATGCATACCGGGATCAGCTAAACCCGCCCCGGCGCATAGAAGCCATCCGCTCGAAGTTCGGGAGCAGGGAGGCCACGTCAATCAGACCTTTTGAAATCAGCGACTGGTTAGACAGCATGAAGCGGAAGCCAGCAACCCTGAACAAAATGAAGTCCACAATTTCCACCCTCTACCAACATGGCAAGCACAGGGACAAGGTGAAGGTGAACCCAGCGCGAGATGTGAAGCAGCGCAATGTGGGGGGAGGTGTGATCAGGTTCCTCACACCGGAGGAAGAGACACGGTTACGCAATGTTCTGTCCGCACAGATGGAAAACAAGAATGAACTTTGGCAGTACAAAGAAGCTCAGGTAAGGCATAGGATTTGCGAATTGGATGTGGCTCTTGGAACCGGTATGCGCAAGGGTGAGCAGTATGGCTTGCGGTGGCGGGATGTGGACTTCGAGAATAGGCAGATAGTCCTGAGGGATACCAAAAATGGCAGTGACCGAATCGTGTACATGATTGACGATGTGTTTGCAGCATTCGAGACCTTGCGGGCCTTAGCTCTTGGCAGGTGCGAGAAGGGTCAAGATATCAAGCCAGAGGACTCAGTGTTCGCCATTGATGGGAATAAGAAATGGTGGGGAACTGCATTGGTAGAGGCCAAGATTACAAACATGCGTTGGCATGACTTGAGACACACGTTTTGCAGCAGGCTCGCACAAAACGGAGCAAGTCTCAAGATCATCCAAGAGGCTGCAGGGCACAAGACAATCCAGATGAGCGCAAGGTATGCGCACATGGACCAATCGAACTTGAGAAGCGCGATGGCAGTCCTGAATCGCAATCGTAACGCTTGACTTTGCCCCAGTCCGAGCCTAGATTTAAAAATGTTGACACTGTGGCTTCGGTCGCAGGACAACAGAAACAGATAGTACGCTCGATATCCGCGACACTCACGGAGTGATCAGTCCCTTATGCTCAAAATAAACATTGACACCACTTGGCTGCTCAGATATATTTAGTTTATCGAGTAGTTCTAGCAGCAAGACGCAGTGGCCCAAACCCAGAGCCAATCCACTAACGTACCAGAACCGTACGGCGAAACACAAGGGCAGGACCGCAGTAAAACGGAATGGACCAGACACGCGGTTGCCTACGCGATGGAACGTTGCCGGCTTCACCCTATAGAGCACTAGGTCACACATGGAGACCATAAAAATCCATCGTATCCCCGAGCGTCATACGGGAGTCTCCCAGAGCAACGGTTGAGACGAGTCGTGGCCACGACTGATAAACACGGCTAACCCCACAACATAGCCCATTCCTTGCAGTTTGCACCCTCGACACTGCATATCCTCCCTCGATTTATCACCTATTGCGACCCCTGGCACACGTGTGTTTGTTGGGAGGTTCGCACCTAAGGAACCCAATGCCTGAACTATCTTCGTTTTCTGAGGTGATCTTTGACCTGTCCGCCGCCGCCGATGATCGCGAGGTACCAAAGTTGTTGTATAGCCGCAAGGAGGCTGCATGGTCACTTTCCATCTCGGTTCGCAGTTTGGATCTGCTAGTGGCGGCCAAGCAAATCGACATCCGGAAGCTAGGTAAGCGAATCATGATCCCAATTGAATCGCTGACGCGGTACGCGAGCATGATCACGACACACTTACCCAACACGGCTCTGAACCCGTCGTGATGTAGCCGAACACCCAACAACCAATCGACGCGTCACAGACCCCACTTGAGGGCCTGAGGACACATTTGTCTAATTTTCCAAACGAGAGAGATATGAGCGCACTAAATGAATCCGAGTACCACCCCTTCTAGCGTCACTGACGCCGATGACAAGCCCTTCAAAGTTCTCGACTCACACAAGATGCTGCCCGCCTCCGGGCCTAACTCCGTCAGTCCTGGTGAATGGCTCATGGTCAAAGCTGACAAAGTATTGCTGGCGGCTGCGTCTGTCGAGGTGGCGCATGTCTAACATCTATAGGTTCGCGCCACACGTTGTTCACTTCCAGATACCCCAAACGCTGATTCAGAAGCTGGTCTTCATGAAGCTGGACGAATTGAAGCTCCTGAACTTCCTGCATTCGGAGTTTCAACGCACGAACAGATCCGAAGTCACTTTGCAAGCCGACGCAATCAGCGGGAAGACTGGCATCCACCCCACCAACCTTGGAGCAGCAAGGAGCAGCCTGGTTGCTCAAGGGCTGCTGTTGATTCGCAAGACTGGCAAGATCATCACATATGTCTGCACCGATCCGAGCGACAGGACTCCGGTCCCCGATGGAATCCTCTACGGCGGTAGGATCAACTTCGATGATGCTTCTGCTGATGTCCTTCGTAGGTACTTCGAGCCTCAACTGAAGCTCTGCAAGCCAACTGAAAACGGCATCAAAGGATGCTGCCCCTTCCCGGCTCACGACGACAAAACGCCCTCATTCTCAGTTGAGCTTATGGACGGTGGTGGCGGCCGGTGGAGTTGCTTTGGTTGCGAGAAGTCGGGCAAGCTGATTGACTATGAAGTCTACCTCTCTGAGGATGCCGCAGGCGTCACCATTAGCCGCACAGAGGCTCACAGACGTGTTGCTGATAGGTTACGCGTGTTGGGAGTCAAGGAGAGCACCAAGAGGCGGCTAGACGACATTGTGTATAGCTATTGTGATGAAGATGGCGTGGTTGTCTCTGAGACAGTCAGACCCGGCGGCAAGAAAGAGGACATGTATCGTCGGCGTCCACATCCGGATACCCCTGGTCGTTACATTGCCAACACCAAGGGATGTGCAAACCTGTTGTATCGGCTGCCTGAAGTCATAGAAGCCGAAACCGTGATTGTTGTTGAGGGTGAGCCAGATGTTGAGAGGGTGAGGGGGTTGCATCTCATTGATGCTGGATCATCTGAAGTTGCCGTTACGACAATTGCAAACGGTGCCGGAAAATGGCTTCCCTCGCACACCGCGCGACTAGCAGGGAAGTGGGTGATCTTGATTGGTGACAATGACCTGGACGGCAAGGGCCTGAAGCACATGCAGCAGGTGAAAGCATCCCTAGATGGCAAGGTGACGGATCTACGCCATATCCAGTTGCCCATCGAGTGTCGAGATGTCTCACACTATCTTGAAAACCATTCTGCCAAGGAGTTGATTGCCTTGGTCGGTGAGGATTGGCTAGACCCCATAACGGAGGTTTGAGAGCCCATGGCACAGTTGAAACGCATAGAATGCAGATGGTTTTTTATCGGTGATTGTTTGTCCACAACAAACATATCTTTGTTGTGGACAAAGACCCTCTTCGATTCACCCCTATGCCTATTGATGTTTAGACACCCCCCAACATTGTTAGATATTGGCTCTCTAACAGCCTGTTAACAACTTGCTTCAGTCGGTCAAGTTACGCATACTATGCAGGGATTTCCACCTGTAACAGTGGCGCGATTGCACAGCATGCGTGCTGAGTCGTGACCGTTCATCTGCTCACTATGCAGCCGAACCTGGTTCAAACAGAGAAGTATCCCTCGATTGTGCAGATCCTGCAGGAGCTAGTCTCCTCACTCGCGGTCATACTGCCTTTGGCCACATAACCGCAGACACCTAAAGCAACAATCAAAAACAAGACACAAATCACAAATCTGATCCTCAAGGAAAATCACTATGTTTCAAACGATAACGTACCCACGCGGCGGCATTCGATATGCTTCCTATACAGAAGACGACGTTCAACCAATCACCATCAGCATCACGAGGGAAGCAGGCAAATACTCCTACTTCATCACCGGGCCAGCGAATCTGTCGCATGGTTTATCCGGACGGTTCGAGGTCGCAGGGGATCGCTCTGAATGTGAAGCCGCCATACACGCCCTCAAGTCACTCACGCCTGGTCGCACTTGGCATTTACGAGACGAGATGTTTACTCAGAGGGCAAAAGCTGCGGCTAGAGGTGAGTTCGACGATGATGCTCCACCACCTAAGCTACCGATCACAATTCGGACGAGCAGCCAAACTTTTGCCCAGTTAGGTGAATACTTGAGCACTCACCCGCGTGTCGAGACCAAAGGCGGTCGCTTGGAGCCCAGCATGAGAAAACTGCATGGCCAGCTAATGCGCTTCGACGCCCGATGGGAGGTGATTATGTGATCTGCACGGGGTGGCGTTCGCAACGTGGACAGGGGTAAGGTAAAACTCGCAGCATAGCGCTTCCTGCGACCGACTTACCAACCTGTTTTTCTTACCCCCAAATCAGAAAAGTCTTTTCGGGGTCCCAAGGCTGCATTACGGTTCCGGCAGGGTCGCCAGGATCGCATCGAAGGAATCGTTGGTGAGGATCGTTGGCCGCTTGCGCCGCTTCGTCGAATCTTTGACACGCACCATCTCGATTGGGTTGCGACGTTCGTTGAACAGTTCCCAGCGCGCTGCGCATTCGAAGATGACATGCATCACACCTCGAATATGCGCTTTCGTCTTGGGAGACTTGTTCATCTCTTTGAACCAACCTTCAACTGCCATTGGCCTGATTGCCCCGATGAGGTAGTCACCCCAGCGAGGCTTGATGTGCAGGTTGATGTTCGACAGATACGACTTCCGAGTTGAATAGCGTTCGGGCAACTCTTCCGCGATGTACCTGTCACAGAGACCGCCAAACGTCACGGTGCCAAGATGGTGCATGGGCTTTTCAGCGTTGAGTTTGAGGAGAATCGCTTCGACGGCTTTTCGGGCCTGAGCTTCGGTTCTGTACATATCGGTGGTGCCGATGAAGAGAGCCTTCCGTGCTCTCCCTCCAGTCGCTGCATCCTCGTAGTACCGAAACTCCCATACGTCTGCGCTCTTCGCCCGCTTCTTGAGGGTTAAACTTCCGAATTGATAATATGCTCGTGATTTCAAGGTTTCCTCCCTGACTCACGGCACTAATGGCGTGGCTCTAGGGTAGTCGATTGGGTGTTGAATCGCCAGTAAAATCGGGGCCTTTAGACGCAAAGAGGTGGTCTCAACCGGCCTGTTTATGGTCGATCCAAGCATTGATCGCAGAAGCTCTGAAGCGCCAGAGTTTGCCCACCTGAACGCCTGCGATCTGCCCTTGTTGGACCATCCGCTGGAGTGTGCGCGGATGTCCATGAACTCGCGCACGAGATGTTACACAAGGCCGAACGCCGCACGACGACCACCAAGGTAGTGCGGGAGACGGAAGCCGAGGCCATCGCCTTTGTCATCGGCAAGGCCGTAGGACTGGAGACGGGTTCAGCCAGCGCGGACTATATCCAGCTTTACCACGGCAACGCTTCATTTGGCCGAGAGCTTGGAAGTCATCCAGCAGACCTCCGGCGTCATCCTTGCCGCCTTGCAGCCGCCCACCGCAGCAGAGGCAGAGATGCCCGATGCAGAACTGGCGAAGGTGGCTTAATGCAAACGTTCGCCGTCTATGCCGGCGCTGTCATTTGCTTCGGCGGTCTGATCTTCGCCGGCATTCGGATGATGAGTGGTCGCTTTCAATACCTCGCCATCGACACCATCCACGAATCCACCACCAACCCCCGCCGCACGTTCGATGAAGGCAAGCTCAGGGAACTCGCCGAGAGCATCAAGCACAATGGCCTCATTCAACCCATCACCGTCCGACCCAACAACGAAGGCTTCGAGATCGTCGCGGGAGCAAGGCGCTTCCGTGCCGCTCAGATTGCGGAACTTTTTTCCATTCCCGCCCGAATCGTCGAGATCGACGACGCACAGGCGCTCGAATGGCAGCTAATCGAAAACCTGCAACGCCGCGACGTTCACCCGCTGGAGGAAGCGCAGGGATTCTGTGAACCAGACGCGAGCAAATTGTCGTGTAGTGAAGCTGGCCGAGGTGGGAGTATTTGTGGCCGAGGTATGCGGGTTCAATTTGTCTGGGCGATCAAACGTTCCACGGGCGCGGCTGACTGCTTAGCGAATGGAACGGCGACGGCTGTCAGGAATCAGGCTGTCGGATTGCGGCCCGGCCCCTGGATAAATCGCGATGCGATGGGCGCGCATCGTTGCCTGCATCTCCTGTCCAGAGTTCGCCACTTTGATGGCGCCGGATTTTCCGAGGGGCATATGGCACTCAACGCATTTTCCACGAATGGTCTCGCCGGCAGTGCCGTATCGCCCGCACTGCTTTACCTGGTGACACTCGAGACAATGGCGTGAGTAGGAAGTTGCATCCTCCTGTGTCTCGTGCACGTTGTGGCATGTGGAGCAGGTGAGCTTGCCTGAGCTGAAACACTTGCTTTGCTCCAGCGCGCCAACCTGGTTGCCATGCACGTCGATGCGCGCGTCAGGCGGAGGCGGAACGATCTTCAGATACTCGCTGAGGTCCTGGCCGGCCACATAACTCATCGTTGGTTTGACGGGCGTGCCCCCGCCGGCGTGGCAGAGTGCGCAAAGGCCGATCTGGCGATCGCGCACCAGTCGCGCGGGATTCACGATGGCCTCTTCAGCCGAACCCGGTTTTGGCGGAGTGGCGGAATGCTCGCGCGCCACGTGGAGAGCGGCGGGTCCGTGGCATCGTTCGCAGCCGATGCCGAGCGTCAGGCTCTCCTTCACGAAACGATTAGGCGGGGGACCCTGCGCAGCAAAGTAAGTGGCATGGCATTCCAGGCACCGCGCGCCGACGGGTCGGTCCCAGTGAATCTCTCCGTCGGGATATCCCGGGCTGCCGGCCCACTGATGGGTATAGGTCCAGTAGGACACGGGCAGCTCGAACAAGTCACTCTCATCCCAGTGCAAATACGTTTGGCCGTGGCGTCCGGAGCCAATGACGATATCAATGCGCTTCATCTCAGGGGAGGAGTGCTGAGGATCAGCGAGGTTAATCGCGCTCTGATAGAAGCCGTCGGGAGCGGCAATCATGGCGTAGATCAGGTTTGGATTGCTGGTGCGCAAAACACCCTTGCCGGGCGTGAAATCGCCCAGGATGGATTTTGCCGAGGGCAGGCTGGAGTCCAGGGCGTGGGGAGTTGTTTCATAGGCCGCGGCTTGTTTCGCGTGGCACCCGGCGCACGCCTTGTCCCCGGCGTAATCACCCGCGCCGGGAGATTTCGCGTCCTGGGCCTCTTGAGCGCACAGACATACTGGCCTGCCGATAGTCAGAGCCATGGCGAAATACAAGGCCGCTCTTCCTACGGGGCCACGTAGAAGATTCCAGCGCCCGCGTTTTTGAGGTTCCTTCACCTGACGGAGTCCGTTCGTTTCTGAGAGGCGCCTAGCCATTGAAGGTTATGCGAAACGTGACGTCAAACTCACGCGCGATTCCGTTATTTTGAAAGCGGCCTATGGTTCGACAACGCGGTGAATCTGGTCGGCCGGAACATCCTTGAGGACCTGGTGGACACCGCTGGGCCAGCGGATGTCGACTTCCTTCAGAGTGGTGAACGATGCGAGGCCGAAGTGCGCCCTCGGGTCGCGCGAATCTCCATCGCCCGCGCTGGTAGAGACAATGTCGTACTGGCTCTTGCCGTCGGGCGTCGTGATCTTGACCTGCGCTCCGATGGCCATCTTGTTGCTCTTTGTGCCTGCCAGCTTGAAAGCCACCCAGTGATTGCCGTTGGATGTTGTGTTGCGCAGGATGCGCGCGTTGCCATTCAGCGATGTAACTACGAGGTCCATGTGACCGGTGTTGAAGAGGTCTCCGATGGCGGCTCCGCGATAGGGAGCGGCAACCTGCATGGCAGGTCCCGCTTCCGCGGACACATCTTCAAACTTCATCTGGCCAAGATTGCGGAAGACCGAATTGGGTTCCGCGTAGGTGCGGCTTGAAAACTCCTGAATGTTGTCGAGCACATTGCCGCGCGCCACGAACAGATCTTTCAGGCCATCATTGTCGAAGTCCGCAACTCCGTTGGCCCATCCGGACATCGGCAGCGTGGAGCGAGCGAGTCCGCTGCGACCGGTGACGTCGAGGAAGATTCCGTTGCCGTGATTCTGGAACAGCGGGAAGGTTTCCAGCTCTGTCGCGGTATGCCAGATGTCCGGCAGCCCGTCATTATCGAGATCGCGAAACTCGGCGCCCATGCCTGACACGGCCTTGCCGCTTTCGGAGTAAGCCACGCCTGCATCCATGGCGACTTCTTCGAAGCCTTTGCCCTTCAAGTTATGAAACAGTGAGTTAGGCATGTTGTCGTTGGCGACGAAGATGTCCATGTAACCGTCGCCATCGTAATCATTGATGCCGATGCCCATGCCCTTGCCGACCTTGCCGGTGATGCCCATCTCCTGCGAGACATCCGTGAACGTTCCATCTCCGTTGTTGCGGTAAAGCGTTGAAGGCAGCGACTCGTAGAACTTGGGATGGCAGTAGGCGCGCAGCCGGCCTCCATTCATGCACACCGGGTCCTTGTTGACCTGCCAGCGGCAATAGTTCGCCACGAACAGGTCCAGCTTGCCGTCGTTATTGTAGTCGACCCACGCGGCTGCCGCGGCCCACATTCGTTCGCCCTTGAACATGGGGTTATCGAGGCCGGCCTTCTCGGTTACATCGGTAAAGGTGCCGTCACCATTGTTGTGATACAAGCGGTTCTTAGTCACGCTTGCGACGAAGATATCTTCCCGGCCGTCATTATCGAAATCGCCAATGGCTACGCCCATGTCGTAGCCTTCGCCTGCCACGCCGGCCTTTTCGGTTACATCGGTAAAGGTGCCGTCATGGTTGTTGTGAAAGAGGCGATTGTAGAACTTGGGCGAATCCTTTTTGAGGGAAGGAATAGAGGCGCCATTCACCAGGTAGATATCGAGGAATCCGTCGTTGTCGTAGTCAATGAGGGCAACGCCTGAGATCATGGTCTCGGGCTGATTCTTGTTGCCGCTGGCGCTATTATTCACCACAAACTGGAGACCAGACTGCGCGGTGATGTCTTCAAAGCGAATGGTGCTGCTGCCGGCGCTCGACTGCGCGGCCGCCGTAGCTGCCGTGATCAGAGAGAACGCAACCAACACAGAAACAGGTGATAAGGGGATGAGGTGGATCATAGTGGCCGCCAGTCTAGCACAGAGTTGATTGACCTCGTAAGCTATGGATTGTGCGCTTCAGCCAATGCTTTCAAGTGTTCGAATGCCTCCCGCTCCCGTGCCGCTTCGGTGGCCTGGCCCGATTGAGAAAGAGCGCGCGACAAGGCGAAATGGGCATCGGCGCTGCTGGGCGCCAACTTTACCGCTGTCCGCAATTGCTGCAGCGCCTGGTCGGTCTTGCCGAGCTCGAGCAGTAGCCTCCCGCAAACCACGTGCGCAATGAAATCGTTGGGCGCGAGCGCGACAGCCTGGCTGGCATAGCGTTCGCCTTGCTCGTAATCCCCCACATTGAGCAGGGCAAAGGCAATTTGAATGCGCGCTACCGCGTCGTGGGGACTGACTTCAATTTCGCGTCGGAACTCCTCAAGGGCAAGCGGAGGATGTTCCTTGGTCAGGAACACCCCATACATGGAATGGACGCCCGGGTGCGAGGGATAGAGAGCGACCAGCTGCTTGAGCTGCACCTCGGCAGCCGGGCGGTCAGAAAGTGCGATCTGGGCCTGGGCCTGGCCGGCCAGGCGAACCACCGGCTTTTCTGAATCTGGAACCTCGGAGGGCAACATTGGCATGCGCAAGGCGGCGAGGCCCAGGGCATCTACCAGGTCTTCATTTCCCAGCACAGCGGGCGCGGATGAGTCGGGGTGCGCCGCCGCCAGCCTGTTGGCGGCCAGAGTAAGGCGCTGCAGGGCAACTTCGGGCCGGCCCAGCTTGGTCTGCAGCACGCCATCGTGGTAGAGCACGACCTGGCCGAAATCCGGATTGTCTCCCAAGCCCAGTTTCATACCGCGTTCGGTGGCCGAGAGGGCTTCGGGGTAGCGCTTCAAATGAAAGTCGCTGAGGCCGATCATGGCGAGAGCAGGCCCAGGCTCTCGCCGCTCCACGGATAGGAAATGGGTAAACGCGTCCCGGGATTCGCGATACCGACCGGCGTCGAACAGGAGAGTGCCCAGACGCCACCAGCCCTCGCTCCAGGACGGATTGAGTTCGGTGGCCCGCGCATACAACCGAATTGCCTCTGGAAAGCGATTGTCCGCGCTGGCAGCCTGTGCGGCGGCGGCGGCCTTCTGGAATCCCTCAGAATTTACGGGTCTGGAGGCGTGCGGCGCGGGGGACACGTCACCCGTCTTCGCTGCCGCCTCCTGTTCGGAGCAGAAGGAGAGGCTCCCGCACAACAAGAGCGCAAGTGAGCAAGCAATCCTGCTGCAACTGAACCTCATTTTTGAAATAGCCAACTCCGTCATTGATTGGGGCCAGGAAGAATGGAACGTTCGGGTGCTTTGGACCGAAAGCGAGCTAAGAATACAACATCGGATAAACGGGTGAATAGAGTTTTCTGATCGAGCAGGGATTCTTGGGGTCCGCGCGCTGGCTGGGCAGGGGGTCTCGGGCAGTCCCCATATCCGGCCAGCGGGGGCATAAATTGGACACGCCGTGCCGGCCCAGGAGGGTAATCGCTTGATTCCGGGAGGGGCATGAAGTTCCGCTGGCGAATCGTAGCGGGCGCATGCTATAGTGTCGGTCCTCCAAGCACAAGAGTCTTTTGATGGAGGTCGAAGGCCTTATGAAAGCTGGCGCTAGTCCAGTATCGGGTTCTATACATTCTTTCCCCAGGGGCACCGACCCACGGGCGGAACTGGTCTGCCGGGTGGGCAGTAGTGTCACATTCGAGAGATCGTCCAAACTTCGCGAATTCCTGTTTTACGTATTGCGATGTGCAATGGAAGACCAGCCTGCTGCCGCTACGGAGCAGCAGGTGGGCATCCATGTTTTCGGGCGGGTGCCCGGCTACAATCCCGGCGACGACAACATCGTTCGCTCGCAGGCTCGACTTCTTCGGTTCAAGCTGGAACATCACTTTGCCAACGAGGGCCGCGGCGAGCCTGTGGTCATCATCATTCCCAAGGGGCGTTACCTTCCGGACTTCGTAGTGCGCGCGGCGGAAACCCCGGCGCGACCGGTTGCCCAGGCTGAGCCTGACGCGGAGTTGCACCTTGAGGAGCACCCGCGAACACACGCTGAGGTCCGAGCACAGACAGATGCGAAACAGCCACGGAGAATTCTGTTCAGGGCTCCCTTTACGGGTCGCAACGGCCCTCTCGCGGCCTTGAGGGTTGCAAGTCTTTGCCTGCTCGCAAGCATTCTTTTCTTTATCAGCCTGCCACCCGCATCGGCGAAAAATTGGCTTATCGCGTTCGCGGTGAGCGGTGTAGCTCCAGACCGAGCCGCACGACTCAGAGGGTCGCGCGGGGATCCTCCGGAACTGTGGGCTTCGACCGAAGGGCTGCGGATTATTGCCGGAAGAACGGGCGCCCCCGTAGTGGATAAGAGCGGCGCACGGTGGAACGCGGACAATTTTTACGAAGGAGGAGTGTCGCACAGCGGCTCGCCTTCATTACTGACGCCGAATGGCGAACTGTTCAAGACCATCCGCGAAGGGGCGACAAGAGCTTCGCGGGGGTCACAGCAGCAGAGCCAATTTCGCTACGACATTCCAGTTCCTCCCGGTACCTACGAACTGCGACTCTACTTCGCAGATCCGGCGCGCACCATGGAATCGAATGCAGCCGAAGGCAGCCAGAACCTGCGCCACTTCGGTATCAAGCTGAATGGCAGGCCGCTTCTGACCGGCTTCGACGCGATTGCCGACGCGGGTCCGGCCGCCGTGGATATCCGGGTCTTCAAAGATGTTTCTCCGGCACCGGACGGCCTGGTGCACCTCGAGTTCCTGCCTGATCCCGAGCCGCCGTTTTTAAGCGCGCTTGAGTTGACCCCCGGAATTCCAGGAAAGATGAAACCGATTCGGATCGCTGCCCGCAAGGCCGAATTTGTGGATGCTGACGGCGTGAATTGGAGTTCTGACAAATACTACGTTGACGGCCGGGTGCTATTCCCAAGTTCGGCTGACATGCCTCAAGGCGTACCAGAGCTTTACAGGGGGGAACGCATTGGCAATTTCAGCTACGTGATCCCGGTCCCGCCCGGCAGCTACACGGTGACGTTGCACTTTATGGAGAGCTATTTCGGCTCGCCGAGCGTAAGCGGCGACTGCGGCGATCAGGCTGCCTGTCGATTGTTCGATGTGAGCTGCAACGGCTCTGTGCTCCTGGAGGACTTCGATATCTATCAGGCGGCAGGCGGCGCCTATCGACCCATTGTTCGCACGTTTCACGGGCTAAAGCCAAACGGACAGGGAAAGCTTGTACTGGGATTTTCTCCGAAGGTGAATTACGCGGAAGTTCGCGCTATCGAGGTGAGTGATGAAGGTAAGTAGCACATTCCGAAACATGGGCCCACTCCAGGACACGAGGCAGCTAGCGAGTCCCCATTATGGGGTGGTTGACCTGCAATGCAATGCCGTTTCCCTACGGAGAGCCCAAACCATGCTGCGGCTCTGCGCCGCTATCGCCGGTCTGCTGTTGGCGTCGTCCAGCCTGGCGGCGTCGGGTCAATCTGCGCAAAGTTCAAACCAGGCTCAGCAAAGCGCAAACCAAGCTCAGCAAAGCTTAGACCAGGATGCCGCTCCGTTCGTGCGCATCACGTCGCAAGAAGTGGTTCTGGATATGGTTTTCCGCGATCAGCATGGCCACGCGGTTCGGAACATTCGTCCGGAGCAGGTTCATATCAAGGAAGACAACGCGGATCAGCAGATCACGTCGTTTCGGCTAGTGGGGGGCGCGACCCCGGCCGCGGAGAATGCGCCTCTGGATCCGATGCGCGAGGTTCGGCTCGTGACGTTCGTTTTCGAGGGACTCGATCCGGATGGGAAGCGGTTCTTTCGCCAGTCGCTCAAAGACGCTCTCGATCTGGCACCGGAGCAGAACNNCGATCATGCCGCGCTGCTGAGGACCGCGGATCAATCTGAGAAGTGGTCATTCATCCAGTACTCGAAGCAATCGGAGGCAGTGAGAGTCGAGTTGAAGGGGACCCTCGATGCGGCTGCAGCGAACCCGGCACTTCAGGCGAGCGGGCAGAGCGGACCGTCGCAGTCGCAGATGCAGGGCGTCGTCGCAACGAAGATGGCGCAGATGCAATACGACCTGCTCAATTCGATTGAGGCGGGCGACGCCACGTTCAACGCGCGCAACACGATCACGGCCCTGTCGAGCCTGATTCAGGCGGAGTCGCACCTGCCCGGCCGCAAAGTCATCTTGTACTTCAACCCCTTCCTGTTTATTCCTGAACAGATCGAGGCGCAGTACGTTGCCATGATCAGCGCGGCGAACCGCGCGAATATCAGCTTCTATACGGTGGATCCGAAGGGGCTTATCACCTGGGATCAAAACAGCATGGGGCGGAGCAGCCTCGACGCGGCCACGGGCGAGACCAGAGGAGCGCAACTCAGCGGTGGTGTGGGAGAGGTGACGACCGGCCAGGTGCGGGCGGCTGAAAGCGCTGAAGGAGCATTGCGCGAGAACCCACTGATGTGGCTGCGCGATCTGGCGCAGCAGACCGGCGGAGCTACCATAGCCGAGACGAACGACACCAAAGCGCCGCTGCGAGCCGCGCTGGATGAAGTGCGCAGCTACTATGAGGCCACATACCGCCCACATATCGCCTCGTACGACGGCAAATTCCGCAGAATCTCGGTCAGGGTTGATCGCCCGGGCGTTGTGGTTCACGCCCGCAGCGGTTACTTTGCCCTTCCTCCTCTCAAAGAAGGTCAGCAACTGAACGCCTTTGAGATGCCCCTGTTTGCCGCGTTGAACTCCGCGCAGCCCTCTTCGATGTTTCCTTTCAGGGTGCAGTTGGAGCGGTTCGATGACCGCGGACCGAAGATCGAATATATGGTGACGCTCGAGACGCCGCTCAAGGGCCTGGAATTTGACCTTCAGCCCGACCACAAAACCGCTGCTGTCGACGCTGCTCTGCTTGCGGTTGTAAAAGATAGCGGCGGTGAAATTGTGCAGAAGTTCAGCAAGGACTTCGCCGTCCAGGTGGACGCGGTCAGGATGGATGGCTATAAATCGGGCAACCTTCTCCAGACCTTCCACACGGAACTCGCTCCCGGCAGCTACAGCCTCGAGACTGCGGTCATGGACCGCAAGAGCAACAAGATCGGCGTGAAAAAGAGCACCTTCACCGTTCCGGAGCCCTCGAGCAAGTTATCGATGAGCGACATTGTCATCGTGCGCAAGACGGAGAAGGTGGCCGGCAACCAGATGGCGGATGCTTTCTATCTGCCGGGGGGCAAGATTATCCCGACGCTCACGAGCACACTTAAAGGAGGCGCTGGCAACGTCCTACCCTTCTACGTTTCCATCTACCCGGACCGCAGTATCAAAGACGCGCCGAAGATGACGATCTCGTTCTACAAGGGCGGACAGTTTCTCGGTTCGGCGGAGGTGCCGCCGCTGCCGGCAGCCCAGCAGGACGGACGGATTCCATACAATCTCAACCTCCCTGGGGACAAGTTCACGCCCGGCTCCTGGGAACTGCAGTTCGGCGTCACCCAGGGTGATGCGAAGGCGCAAGAGAAGGTGGAATTTCAAGTGGAGTAACGAGGCATAGCGCTGCAGTCGAGTTCTCTACCGGAGGATGTTGAACGTGATGGGTCGGTGGTTAGTGATAGGGCTGCTATGGGCGGTTCCGTTTGCATGGGGCCAGGAGGGAGCAGGGCAGCAAAGCCTGCGCCGTGCGGTGGAACTGCATCAGTCGGGTCACTTTGCCGAGGCGATCACGGAGTATCAAACCTTCCTGAAGGAGCACCCTGATGCCACCCTGGTGCGCTCCAACCTTGCGGCGGCCCTGGCCCACGAGGGCCGCTACGATGAAGCGATTCACCAGTACACGCAAGCGCTTGCGGCGCAGCCCGCGAATTACGGCATCCGCTTCAATCTTGGCATTGCCTATTACAAGATGGGGCAGATCGGAAAGGCAATTGAGAACTTTGAAGCTGTGGAGTCGGCGCTGCCGCCGGATCAACCCCAGGCGCGCCAGGTGAAGCTGCTTCTCGGGGAAAGCCTGTTGCGCCTCGATAAGAACACGCGGGTAATTGCCCTGCTGACCCCGCTGGCTGCGAGCGACCCGAGCGACATGGGCGTCGCCTATCTTCTGGGCACCGCCTTGTTGCACGACGGCCAGGAAGCGCGGGGTTCCGAACTCATCGAGCGAATCATGCGTAACGGCGATACGGCCCAGGCGCACATGCTCATGGCTTACACGCACATGAAGGCGAACGACCCGAAGGTGGGTCTGACGGAAGTCAACCGTGCCATCGAGCTTGATCCGAACCTGCCGGAGGCTTACGGTCTTTTAGGACGTCTCGACTACAACACCGCCGATCTTGCTGGAGCGGAAGCGGCGTTCCGGAAGGCCATCGCTCTCGATCCAAATTCGGTGGAGGCGCGCCTCTTTCTTGGCACCCTGCTGCGCGAGCAGGGCCGACTGGAGGAAGCGCACACTCAACTGGAGCGCGCCATGCAACTGCGGCCAGGCGAAGTTCGCGCCCGGTACGAGTTTGCCCTGGTCTGTTCGGCGGAAGGGGATGACAAGCGAGCAGCGGACTTGTTGCAGGAGCTGGTGAAGGATGCGCCCGAGTACACAGAGGCTCATCGCAGCCTTTCCACGATCGATTTTCGCCTTGGCCGCGATGTTGAAGGCCGCCAGGAACGGAAGGTTGCCGAGAAATTGGCGGCGGAGATCACAGCCCACGACCAGGAACGGGGACGGAGCCTGAGGAAGTGAAACGTGCGATAGGCTTCGTGACCATGGTGATCGTGCTGGCGGCTAACGCCCCGGCGCAAACCGCAGCGCAGACATTTGACGATATTTCCAGCCAGGCGCAGAAGGCCTATCAGGACAACCTGCCCGCCGAGGCGATTCGGCTCTATTCGCAGGCCGTGAGCCTGCGCCCGGGGTGGGCCGAAGGCTGGTGGGCCCTGGGCATGATTCAGTACGAGGGCGACCACTACGCCGAATGCCGGGATGCGCTGACCCGCATGGTGAAGCTGGATACTTCAGCAGTTCCCGGCTGGGCGTTGCTCGGCCTGTGCGAGTTCCGAACAGGCGAGTATGGCGCGGCGTTTGAACACCTGAAAAAAGCCCACATGATGTTGCCCAACCAGCAGGCGGTGGGTCAGCTGATGGATGTGGCGGATTTCCATCTTTCCATGCTGCTCATTCGGCAGGGAGCTTTTGAGCTGGCCCAGGAGGTGATGGTTAGGGTGGCGCGCGAAGCCCGGAATAACCCCGATATGGTCTTTGCCACCGGCCTGGCCTCTTTGCGCATGCCTGTGCTGCCCAGCGACGTTCCGGAAAATGAACGAGACGTTGTTACCATGGCCGGACGGACCTTTTGGGATCTCTACACGGAAAAACCGGCTGAAGCCGAGGCGGATTTTATGGCGCTTCTGATCAAGTATCCCAGCTTTCCGAACGTTCATTACTTTTACGGCATTCATTTGGCGTCGGTTCATCCCGAACTGGCTGCCCCGCAGTTTCTTGAAGAGCTACGCCTGAATCCAGACAGCGTTCCGGCGCGAGTCCAGCTCGCGCTCAGGGACACTCTCGACGGCAAGCTTGTGGAAGCCGTGAAATGGGCGCGCGAGGCAGTGACCCTCAGTCCTGATTCCGTCGGTCCGAGACTGGCCCTGGGCCAGGCTCTCAGTACGCAGGGAGAGTATGAGAAGGCGCTGGATGCGTTTCTCGCCGCCAAGCGTCTCGATGCGGTCAGCCCAAGGATCCGGCTTTACCTTGCCAATTGCTACCGCGCCCTGGGCCGGATGGACGACATGCGGCGGGAGCAGGCCGAGTACAACAAGCTGAAAGTTGAGCAGGCGAACTGGCCGTGAGATTCAGCTCACCCATCGCTGGCAGTCGCAGACACCCCGCTCAAGAATCCAATAAATAGAACTCTCTCCTGCTTCCGCGCCTTCCTTTCTCCAGTTTTCCATATTTCAGGTGGTCGTCGCCGTATATTACCTGCGACAAGCAGGGGTATACCCCGTGAAATCCACTAATTTCCCCTTGCCAACTACCCATCCTTTCGTTTCTAGTGGTAGTCGGCAATCGCACGGGAACCAATAGACGTTTACAAGGCAGCCCGGTGGTTGCGCTTCACGGAGAAGCCCGGTCAAAACGGCTCGAGCAGTTCGGTTACTTAAGGCACTTTCAGGAGATCAAGCCAAATGCGTAGTCCTAGAACCTACTTTGTGCAGATTTGTGTTCTCGCAGTCCTATCCCTGTTGTTTCTTTCAGGATCATCAGGGTTTGGACAGACAACCAGCTCTTCCCTCACAGGAACCGTGTTGGACGTATCGGGCGCCATAGTTCAGAAGTCCAACGTAACCCTTATCAATGAGACCAGCGGCGACACGCGCAAAACGGTCAGCAACAGCGAAGGATACTTCTCCTTTAACGCGGTCCCTCCCGGCAGCTACACAATCAAGGTGGAGATGCGGGGATTCCGAGCCTGGGAAGCAAAGGGCCTTGTCCTTGAGGCTTCCGATCAGCGCAAAGTAGCCGGCATCGCACTTCAGCCGGGCGCCGCCAGCGATACAGTCGTGGTTCTGGGAACTGAAACCCAGATTACCCCTGAGGACTCGGGCGAAAAGTCCTTCACGATCAGCGAAAAGCAGATGCAGAACATCCCGATTGTGGGTCAGAACGCGGCCGAGTTCATCAAGATCATGCCCGGCATGGCGTTCACGGGCGGCGCCCTGAACCAGAGCTCTTACGCGGGCTCCGATGAAAGCACCGGTCACGGTCCGGTAGGCAGTTTCTCCTCCAACGGCCAGCGCACGGGCGCCATCGACATTACCTCTGACGGCGCGGACATTATTGACCCCGGCTGCAACTGCGGCCAGGCCATGAACACGAATATCGATATGACCTCCGAGTTGACGGTCCAAACGTCGAACTTCGGCGCGGACTCAGCCAAGGGGCCGATCGTGATCAACACCGTCGGCAAATCGGGCGGCAAGGACTTCCATGGGGAAGCCTATATATACTCCCGGTACTATGCCCTGAACGCCAACGACTGGCTCTATAAGAATGCGGGCAGCAATGCCCTTGGGCAGCCGATCGCTCCACGCCCGCAAACCAAGTACTTCTACCCGGGTGCAAACATCGGTGGTCCGCTGATCATACCCGGCATAGGTTTCAACAAGAATCACGACCGCCTGTTCTTCTTCGTTGGCGCCGAGTACTACAAGCAGGATGTCGACAACGGTATTTACCGCTCAGTTGTTCCCACCGCGGCGATGCGCGGCGGTGACTTCACCGATGCCGGCTACCTCAGCAAGCTGAATGGTTACGCAGTCAATTCCGTTCCCAACAGCCAGGGTTACAACAACGGCCTGCTTCCGGCGGACATGATCGACCCAAACGGGCTGATCCTGATGAACACCTATCCGCTTCCCAATGCGGATCCAGGGGCCAACGGCGGCGCGAACTATATCAGCGCCGGTACACGCTTCGCGAACATGTTGCAGCTTCGCGGCCGCGTGGACCTTAATATCAGCGACTCAACCAAGCTGTACGTCACCTACAACCGCCAGCGGGACAGCTCAGAGTCGAGCCTCGATACCCTTTGGACCGGCAACGCGCAGAGCTGGGTTTCTCCCACGGTACCCTATCCCAGCCCGCTCCATGAAAGCTCACAGTCGGATGTGGTTACCGCCAGCCTTACCAAGGTATTCAGCTCCAGCCTCACCAACGAGCTGATCTTCAGCTACACCTACCTGAACATGCCCAATTCCTTCACGGACCCGTCCAAGGTAAACCGCCAGGGACTTGGGTTGAATTACAGCCTGCTTTTCAATCACCCCACCCCTGGAAAAATGATTTTCCCGCAGATGACGGGCTGGAGCGACGGCATCGCCAACCAACTCAATACCGGGTTCGAACTCAACGGCACCGTCTACGCGAAGAAGACTCTGCCTTCGTTAGGCGACAACATCTTCAAGGTGTGGGGAACCCATACCTTGAAGTTCGGCTTCTTTTGGGAGCGCACCTTTAACCAGCAGCCTGGCAATGGCGCCGTCAATGGTTCCATGCAGTTCGCCAACTGGGGCGGAAATTCCTCGGGCAATGCCTACGCCGACATGCTCATCGGCAACATTGCGTCGTACTCCGAGCAGAACTTCAACACCGTGCCAGCGTTCCGTTATCTCACGAACGAGTTCTACGGCCAGGATTCCTGGAAGATCTCGCATCGCGTGACGCTGGAATATGGTCTGCGTCTGTCGCACCTGGGCCCGTGGAGTGACACTACGGGGTACGGCTTTGCAGCGTGGTATCCGAACCAATACGTTGACTTGAGTAACGATCCTACGCAGATCGCCACGCAACTGCCGGGTCTGCTGTGGCACAAGAAGACATCGTCGGTACCGCTCTCCGGCACCAAGACCCGTCTCTTCTACCTCGATCCGCGCGTAGGGTTTGCGTGGGATATGTTCGGAAGGGGCAGCACCATCCTGCGCGGCGGCTACGGCGTATACCGCTACCACGATGAACAGAACGTCCAGGGCGGGGCCTACAGCATTACTCAGGGTTCGTACAGCGCCACGCTCTCGCCAACGCGTCTACGCGATCTGGCGCCACTGAACGCGTCTACCGCGCCTCCTCCGGGCGGCGTACAGGCCCTGGATCCGACTGACGATCTACAGCCCATGACCCAGAACTACAGCGTTACCGTGGCGCAGCGGGTACCATGGCAGAGCCTCCTGGAAATCAGCTACGTTGGCAGCGACTCAACCGACTTGAGCAACTGGAACAACAACTTCTACCAGTTGAATGACCTGCAGATCGGAAGCTTGTTCCAAGCTTATGGCTGGGATCCGCACCAGAATGGATGCGGTGGTGGCGGCTGCTACAGCACCAACAACCAGAATGCATTGCGCCCGTACAAAGACTACGCGTCGTTGAAGATCATCAATCACAAGATGTACTCCAACTACAACAGTCTTCAGGTCACGTGGAACAAGCAGAACGGTCCGTTCACCTTCATGACTAACTACACCTTCTCGAAGGCTCTCGGTATCCGCGGTGAAAGCGGTTCTGCCACGGGCGATCCGACCAGCTTGAAGAATAACTACGGAACCCTCCCGAACAACCGCACGAACATCTTCAACGTTGCGTATGTCTGGGAGCTCCCGAAGGTGACTGGAGCCAATTTGATCGTCCGCGGTGTGGCGAACGGCTGGCAGCTGTCCGGTGTTGTGCAATATCAGACCGGTGCAGACCTGCAGGCTGCGGTCTCCAGCAACTTCAACTACGCCTCATTCATTCCGGCACACACCATGTTCATGGGTGTGGATTCCGGACCGACGCCCATCCAGGCAAGCAACACAACCATCCTGGGCTCAGGGGATATCACGCTGCAGCCCAAGGTCATCTGCAATCCGGGTAAGGGACTGAAACCGAAGCAATACATCAACGGTGCATGCTTCTCGTCGACCTCAACTCCAGGTCAGCAGGGAACGTACATCTTCCCCACCCTCACTGGTCCCGGCTACTTCAACACGGACATCTCGGCGTTCAAGAACTTCACGTGGGGCAGGTCAGAGAGCAAGAAGCTGCTGCAGTTCCGCTTTTCTGGTTACAACTTCCTCAACCATCCTGTCAGGACGTTCATCCAGAACGATCCGGGCTTGAACCTAACCTTCGATCAGACGGGCGCGCTGAACCCTCAGTTCGGTTATGCCCAGAACAAGATTGGCCACCGCATCGTGCAGGGCGCAATCAAGTTCAGCTTCTGACCACGGAACAGGTTTACAAACCGAGAGAGGGCGGCACTCGTGGCCGCCCTCTCCGTGAATGAGGTCGCCGTTGGTCCCTCCGCGTCAAGCTTGGGTTTGATAAGGGTTCGAGGCGGCCTCAAGGCAGGCCTGTCGCTAGGTGGTGACTCCGGTTGGGCCCTGCTTGCCGCAAGTTCAACACTGTATTGAAGCTTTCCGGAGGCCCGAGGTAGGAGGACCTCAGTCCGCCAAGGTCGATGAGAATCTTTTGAACGGTGATGCCGGGATCCACTATCCATAGTTTGAGCGTGTGGTATCCCGCTGACGGAATCTGCACTTTGGCGGATACGGTGCGGGCCTCATCCTCGACGTTCTTCACCCATTCGTTATTGGCGGTGGGAGTGCCGGAGGCGACGATCGTCGTAGGCACACCCGTTATCACGACTGGCTTCTGATCATCGACCGAGACTGCAAAATGCAAATCGCGTCCTGGAATGAAGGCAAGGTTCGGGGCGAGGATTGCGTCGACGGAGGCCTCCCCGGAGTTGAAGAAATAGATTTTGTATTCGAGGTGGGGTGAGTCCTTGCCGGGTTCCAGGGGGCCAAAGTCAACGGGACCTTGTGCGCGCATTGCTGAGAGGGTGCGGCCGTAATCCTGAACTCGGATCCACTGAAGATTGCCCAGGTCTTTCTTTGCGGTGTAGTGTTCGGGCTCGATGGAAACGTAGCCGTCGTCTTCGACAAAACCTGTGAGCGTGTCGCGGGTGACATCAGGAGCGGTAAGAGCTTTTACCTTCACCGTGACGGATCTGTCACCATTTGCGATTCTGACGCTGCCTGACGCGGTACCCTTGGGGGCCTTGGACCAATCGATGCTGATCCAAAGGCGTTCATCTTTGGCGACAGAGCCGTGTCGGGAGGATGAAACGATCCAGGGAGCACTGGGCATAACCCTGTATTCGACATTTCCCGATCCACGGTTAAAGACATCAATGAAATGTCTTTGCTGAGCAATGGAATTGAACGTGGGGAGGATGGGCTCTTCCGCGCCGCCCGGCCAGGAGGCCGCTGAATTCTCAACCGCGACGCCGAGCGCGGGCGCGTTTGTCGCGGGAGCTTCTGTCAGATGTATCTGAGCCATGCTGGGCGTTCGCGGCTCAAACCAACTGGTGTATCCAATGTGGACATCGTCCTGAAAATGATTCCACTTGCCGCCGGCAAATTCGGTGTTGTAATACTTCATCATCTCGGCATCCCTGGCTGAGTCTCTGCGAGCCATATCAGCGAAGTCGTTGGCGCTGACCCGACCTTGCTGTGCGTAGAGTGCATTTCTGGCGCCGGCGACGTACATTTGATTTAGGTTTGCGCAGGCTGTGACGGGGAAGAGCACCAACTCGTAGAACGCATCCCGTTCTTCTTTCGGCAGGAGTTTCGAGAGTGCTTGCGCCCTGGCGGCCAACGCGTTGTAATCCGCAGCGACAGTTTGTGCTTCGTTGTAGTTCACCGCGCTATACGTGCTGGTGGCGAGGCGTACGGGTTTGCGACGCCCATTGTACTTCGTGTATAGCGTCATGATGTCGGCGATTTCATCAGCGTGCTCGGGACCGAATTCGCGCTTAGCCCAGAGGCGGGTGTATTCGCGCATGCTGTTGTTGGTCCAGCGGTTCGTATTCCAGGCGAGGTTGAGAAAGTAATCGGTGGCAAACTCGATGTTCTTGAACTTGCCAACATTGACGATCCAGATACGATCGGCGCCGTACTGTTTTGCCAGGGACATCTGGTCCCAGATGCGGGAGATAGGGCTGGTATTGACCCAACGGTAATCCGTGGGAACGCCGTGATAGTCGAAGTGGTAGTAGACGCCAGCGCCACCAGAGCGTTTGCGCTCGTCCGCGGTGGGGAGACGACGAATGTTCCCGTTGTTATCCTCAGCCCAGAGTAGCGTCACGTCGTCCGGCGGATAGAGACCTCCGGTCTCGTAATAGGTCTGCACTTCTTTGTAGAGAGCCCATACCTGGGGAACTTGGGTGACATCCGGATTCATCGTTTCTGCGATGATCTTGCGCTGGGCGGGAATGATCTTGTTGAGGAGATCGATCGCCTGATCCGTACCTTTGACCATCTCAGAGTCATTCTCTCCACGAAGACCCAGGGTGATCATGTTTTCGAAGTTCTTGTTGCGGGTGAGACCGGCGCGCCAGAATTGATCGAGAGCCTCCGGGTGAGTCGCGTAGTTCCATGGTCCTCCCGTTACGGACTTGGGAAGGCGATCCCATTCCTTTTGGGCTCGCATCATGGGTTCCTGATGACTGGTGCCCATGACTATGCCATACATGTCGGCTGTGGCGGCGTTCACCGGATCATCTTCATTGAAGGCGTTGTTCCACATCGCGGGCCATAGAAAATTTCCCTTGCAGCGAAGCAGCAGCTCAAAGACGTGGGAATAGAACTCATGACCGTAGTTGGCCACACCGGAGGGAATGAGCGGTCCTTTGGCGGGATCGCTGTTCGGCGGGACGTCCCCGTACTTGGTGTGGATGTATCCCGTCAGGGATGGCACCTCGTCGTTGAAAAAAATGCCGCGGTACTTGACGGAAGGTTCGCCCACGGAGAACTTACCGGGTTTGACGTAGAGTTCGGCGTGTTTCTTTGCGGGAACGTCGGACCAGTAATACCAAGGGGACTGGCCGGATTCCTCTGAGAAGTCATAAATACCGTAGATCGCGCCGCGCTTGTCTGATCCGCAGATGACGAGTGCGAAATCAACGCCCGGCATCGGTTTGCGGACCACCTGCGTGAAATAAGACTCCCATTTGCCTGTGGTTTCGGAGACGTCGATCTTTCGCTCAGCGATCAAGCGGTCGATGATTTCGCTCTTGCCAATGGTGCCGATGAGGATAATGTTTCGCCCGGTTAGCTGGTTGGTGGAAAGCACTTTCGGGATCTTGCCGGTGACATCCCCGATGTCGTGGGAGAGGTCGTTGGCGGCCCTGAGGACGCCGGGCCAATCGGCGGGATCGACATAGATGGTTGCTGTTGTGTTTGCGTTGACTACCGTGAAGCCGCCTTGAATCGGTGAGAATTGGACGTATTGTGGCTGCCCCAGAGCCCACGCGCATTGGACACCAGAGAAGGACGCGGCCAGGGCAAGAAGGATACGACGTGCAACCCGTGCCACGCGGCTCGAACGAAAGGAAGGAAGCATGTTCTACCTCGAAGGATTGACCAGCTTCGCGGGATGATGTGAGGTGGCGTCGAGTGACCGCGACCTCACCCGCAAGCGCGCCGCTGAGAGCGAGTGTTCGGTTGCTGATCGGAACCGTGGTACGCGTAAAGCTCAGACGCCGGCAATCCATCAGCGCCTCTACTACTGACTTTTCTTGATCTCTTTTGTGATGCTGTCCGCGGCGTTGCCCGCGACAACCCAACTCGCCGACCCTGCAACGACGGCTTCATCCTCGAACCAGAGAAATCCGAAGTCATCGATGCACTCCGGCAAATCCGGCTTGATAATGACGTAGCCGGGAATGACCGCACCTGGGATGTACGCGTTGTCCGCGCGGTTGTTGCTGTAGGTCTTCGTCTTCGAGACCGTGCCAACGCCTGCTACATACGAAGTGCTCGAAACCGGGTGAGTGCCGAGAATGTAATTGACGGCACGAAGGGTATATTCAGGGCCTACGACGTCGGGAAACGCCTCGTGTAGGAAGTACATGCGAATGGCCATTTCGACGACGGCACCTGAGCCGCCCCAGGTACCAAGACTTGGGGGAACACCGAACGGCGTGGCGTCCAATTGCATATCGAGATCCTCCCTGTAAGCCTTGACCGCCTCGCGCAATTGCTCCTTCGCGCCCGAGTCCAGATACGGTAGAGCTCGCACGGCGGTCCAACCATGCAGGCCCATCTGCTGGGGCGTAATGACGAGCGGGAACAACTCCTGCAGACGAGACCGGTAGGGCTCCGCGCCATGCGTGGCGATGGTCAATTCGAGAGCTGCAGGCCAGTCCATTGCGACACCGAAGCCGTTGCGGCCGAGGCCAGTCGATGGGGCCGCGACGGAGGCCGCGGGAGCGCTCGTAGTGTTGCCGGGCCGTCCGTTATGAGCGCCCGCCACTGCACCCTGGGACGCACCTAGCACGCCGCCTCCGGGAGTGCCGGGCGGCGGCGGTTCTCCGCCAAAGCTGCCTGCTGGAGTCGGTGTCGGGTGAGTTCTCTGGTTGTTCCAAGCCTTGATGGCGGTATCGATGCAGTCCTTCGCCATGGCGTCATCGTAGCCTTTAAGGACGTCGGCTGCGGCCGCAAGCGCTGCAATCGCGTTCCACTCAAAGTACGGATTGTCACTGGTAAAGATCCAACGATCATCGGGCTTGCCGGAGTAGTCACCCTTGACTTCGTTGAGGCCGAGCTTCGGGTCGTAGATGCGGCCGTCAGTCTTCGATGCTCCATCGCCCAGATGCGTATACTGCCGAAGGTCGGGCTCGTGCGTGCCGCGAATGGCATGGCCGATGTTGTGGTACTGAGCGAGGATAAGCATCGCGCCGTGCTTTACTTGCTGGATCGTATCCGGAACGCCATCGGGACGATGCATCTCGACGGAACGCGCCGCCTCATCCACCGTAAGCTCGTCGTACTTCAGGTTGAACGTGCGATATGCCAGGGCAAGGCTTTGGATGACGCTCAATTGAGCAGGCTCCTCGAGGTCGAAGTCGCCGGCGTCGTACCACCCGCCGACGTTCATGCCCGGTATGTGATCACCGCCTCGGTACCTTCCATCGATCGCCTTATCCTGGTTCCACCCGTCGAACTGTTCTCCAACCACGGGGGCCATGCGGCCATCGTCGAGATGAGAGGCACCATGCCAAACACGGTAGGCTTCGCGGACTGAGACGTGGTCCATCTGTTCGGCGAGATGATGGTCGAGACTATCCTGCCAGATGTTGGCATAGGCATATTTGGAGATAGGAAAGGGCGCCGTTCGTTGGTCCGCATACTCGATTACGTAGAGGCCAGGGTCTTTAACCGAGGTGAAATCGAACTTCGAATAGACGTAGCGGAGCCAGGGCGTCGGGGTTGTGATGGGGCCTTCGAAAACTTGTTTGTACGATCCGTCTTCTATGAGTCGGAGGACCTTCGCGGTTTGCGGGCCGGTGTAGTTGGGATCGAGTTCCAGGACGGCGACCTTGGAAAAGTCTGGCGCGTAGCCAACCTGGCTGTGCGCGATCATGGGTGGCCGCGTCCAGTTGGGAATTTCGTTTGGCCGGATGTGCCAAACGATGGCGCCGGTGGTCTTACCGGAGGGGATCAGCGACCGCAGAACGAACCAGCCGTTCTGGGCGCGATCGCGGCCATCGAATAGCATCAGGTTGCCCGTATCCGATTTGACGTTGATCCGCGCGAGCGCGTCGTCGACCCCGAGAGTGATGCTCTTGCCTTCAGCGAAGGGCAGCGGCTGCGTGTAGCCCTTGGCCTTGTCCCAATCTTCCAGGTAGTAAGCTTTCTTTGGTTCGTCCGGCAGGGGTAGCACCTTGATCATGGGATCGTCGGGTGTGCGCGGAAAGATGCCAGCCTTGGACCCGTCCACCAGGTACGCCTTGCCCATATAAATCGAGGGCAGAAACTCGAGGTTGAAGCCGGCGCGCCCGGCTAGCTTCTCGGGTAGCGGCTTATCGAGATTGATGGTGACTTTTACGCCGCCGGGCTCCGCTGCGACTTGGAGGGTGTAGCTGAGACCAAAGGTCGGGAAGGCGAGATTGGCGGTGAGGCTGTTGTTTGCATGATCGGTATGTCGCCCCTTGAGCGTCGCCACGAGGTCCCATTGCTCGGGGGTCGGCATCAGGCGAACGTCGCCGTTGGTTGCGATCCGCTGGCCGTGCAGGATCATCTCCATAGCGCTGTTCTTCTGGTCTACGAAAACGGGATGGTAGGTGCTGTCGTAGAGAAAAACACTGAAGCCTTGCGTGTCGATGTAATCCTTATCATTCACCTTCATGGCCACCTGCGCTTGGACAAGATGGAAGGCTGAGCCCAGAATGAGAACGGCGCAAATGAAGAGACGGGTAAGCTTAAAGCGCACTAACTGCTCCATGGAGACAACCTAACATGTCACACGATTCTTTGGCGCGGTCCCCGACCGGTTGTGGGTGGGCGAAGCTGGATTTGACCCAGGGCTGTCGGCGTATGCGGTCCTTCTCGACCCAGCGGATTATCGTGGGGAAACTAGCCTCGGGATCGATCTTCTCCCCAACAGCCTGCAGCCCGTTGTAGCCTGTTGGGGCAAAGGTGCGGTTGCGAAGCGCGTTTCGAGACTTACGATTCGACTGGCCAAAGCTTAGAGGGGTCCGTTAAATGAAGAAAATTTTGCTGGGTGTCCTGTCGATCGCCGTCTTTCTTTTGTCAATCGCGGCGCGCGCAGCCGCACCGGTGCGGGTGATGATTCTCGACGGAGAGAGTGGCGGAACCTATCACAACTGGCGAGTAACGACGCAGGTGCTGAAGAGGGAATTAGACGAGGTGGGGTTGTTCGAGGTAGAGGTGGTGACGGCTCCGCCGGCGGACGGAGACTTCAGTAAGTTCCGGCCGCACTGGGGTAAGTACGACGTCATCGTCTTCAACTACGACGCTCCGGATGAGCGCTGGCCGGCGGAGCTGAAGGCCTCGTTCGAGAACTACATGAGGAATGGTGGAGGCATGGTCACCGTGCATGCTGCGGATAATGCTTTTCCAGGTTGGCGGGCGTTCAATGAAATGATCGGCGTAGGTGGTTGGCGGGGCAGAGATGAGAAGTCGGGGCCGCACTGGTACTTCAGCAACGGCAAGCTGGTGTCGGATGATAAGCCTGGTAAGGCTGGGCACCATGGGTTACGACGACCGTTCAAAATGACGGCGCAGGACGTGGATCACGTCCATCATGAAAGGGTTGCCCAAAGTCTGGATGCACCAAGGGGACGAGCTTTACGACAGCCTGCGAGGGCCGGGGACGAACATGACCGTGCTGGCGACGGCGTACTCCGATCTGGCAAACGGTGGGACAGGTTTGGATGAGCCGCTGCTGATGACGTCCAGGTTCGGCAAGGGACGGATCTTTCATTCCGCGGTGGGACACGATGCGCTGGCGATGAGCTCGGTGGATGCGGTGGTGACGCTGCAGCGCGGAGTGGAATGGGCGGCCACGGG
>DHWW01000010.1:0-26229 GCA_002413385.1 Granulicella sp. UBA5172 | reverse complement strand
GTGCAGATTCCTACGTGGGATGCGCGGCTCTTCGACCTGAAAACTGGCTGCGGAGAGCAAGGCATACTGCGCCGAAATCCTTGGAGTGCTCGCTGGAGAGGGGCTGGCATTGACGGAGCTCTCGACGCACCTGCAGGGGCAAACTGGTCGCGGTTCATCCGGCCTACGATTCACTCTTCGACAGCTTTGCGCCCAGGGCCGTGCAAGGAGATCCGGTGGCGCGGCAGGTCTGGGCGGTGGAGCAGCTTGGGTTTGCGGCGAAAGCGTCCAAGAACCTTGGGCTGAAGGCGCATGCCACGTTTTCCGGCGCGCTGGCATGGCCTTACCTGTATCCCTGGCCGCAGCGGCCTGTCGGGCTAATCGAGACGGCGTTTGCCGAGTTGGCAAAGCGCTGGCGGCCGATCCTTGATGTCTTTGATCGGCATGACGTTGACCTCTGCTACGAAGTTCATCCGGGCGAGGACCTGCACGACGGCGCGTCCTTCGAGATGTTTCTAGATCTGCTGCACGAGCACCCGCGGTGCAATGTATTGTACGACCCCAGTCACTTTGTTTTGCAGCAGCTCGATTACCTCGAATACCTCGACTCGTATCACTCGCGCATCAAGATGTTTCATGTGAAGGATGCGGAGTTCAACCCTACGGGCCGGCAGGGAGTGTATGGCGGGTTTCAGCAATGGATTAAGCGGGCCGGCCGGTTTCGGTCGCTGGGGGATGGGCAGGTGGACTTCGGGGGCATCTTTTCTAAGCTGACACAGTATGGATTTGACGGATGGGCGGTGATGGAATAGGAGTGCTGCATCAAGAGCGCGGAACAGGGTGCCGCGGAGGGAGCGCCGTTTATTGCGCGGCACATCATCCAGGCGACGGGACGATCGTTCGATGACTTCGCGGACGCTGGCGTGGATTCAGCGGCGATTCGCCGGTTACTTGGCCTAAGCGAGCAAGGATAAAGTTCTGAAAGTTGCAGTCAGCGAATGGAGCAACGTTGAGTAGACGGTTAAGGTTGGGGATGGTCGGGGGCGGTCCGGGAGCGTTCATCGGCGCAGTGCACAGGACCGCGGCGAGGCTGGATGACCGGTTTGAGCTGGTGGCCGCCGCGCTTTCTTCCGATCCGGAAAAGTCGTTGGCAGCCGCGAAGGAGCTGCATATCCCGCGGGCGTACGCGAGCTTCGCCGAGATGGCCAGGGAAGAGGCCAGGCGCGACGACCGGATCGATGCAGTTGCGATTGTGACGCCGAACCACCTGCATCATGCAGTAGCTGAGTGTTTCTCGAGGCAGGAATTCATGTGATTTGTGACAAACCGCTGACGACGACGCTTGACGACGCGCTGGATCTTTCGGATACGGTGAAGCGCACGGGGTTAATCTTCGGACTGACCCACACGTATGTGGGTTATCCGCTTGTTAGACAGGCGAGGGAGATGGTGCTCGCCGGCGAGCTTGGCGCTGTTCGTATGGTGCAGGTGGAGTATGCGCAGGATTGGCTTTCGACGCCGCTGGAGGTGACTGGATCGAAGCAAGCCGACTGGCGGACCGACCCTGCGCGCAGTGGCCCAGCTGGGTGTCTTGGAGACATCGGGACGCATGCGTTTCACCTTGCGTGCTTTACCACCGGACTACGGTGCACGGAGCTCGCGGCGGATCTGACCACGTTCGTTCCAGGCAGGCGGCTAGATGACAACGTTCAGTTGATGCTGCGTTTTGCAGGCGGGGCGAAGGGGAGTTTGTGGGCTTCGCAGATTGCGGTCGGGAACGAGAACCATTTAAAGCTGAGAATTTATGGAGACAAAGGTGGGTTGGTTTGGGAGCAGGAGAACCCGAACTATCTGCACTTTTCGCCGCTTGGAGAACAGCCTCGGCTGATCACGCGAGGTGGTCCCGGAGCGGGAGGTGCGGCGCAGTGGGCCACACGAATTCCCGCGGGGCATCCAGAAGGATACTTCGAAGCGTTTGCGCAGCTTTATCTCGATCTGGCGGAGCAGATGAACGCGCGGCTGGAGGGGCACGCACCGGATCCGCGAGCGCTCCTGGTGCCGGGAGTCGAGGATGGACTGCAAGGAGTTCAGTTTATTTTGGCGGTGTTGCAGTCGGCTCAGAACGGGTCCGCGTGGACCGCGATGCCGAGGACGACGTCTGCTTTTTGAGTGGACATTGAAAGCGGGGAAGAGGCCGGTCGGTCGCGCCCTGACCAGAGGATAACGATGAGGAAGTTTTTTGCGCGGCTCGAAATTCGATGGGGTCACTGTGCAACGGCCCTGGTGCTGGGTCCGGCGCTCTGTGTGGCACCGCATCTGCTTCTTGCGCAGGAAGTTCCTCCCTCTGCGAAGCCAGCGACACCCGACTGGGCACAGCCGGGCTCAGCGACACACACACAGGTCGCGCCGCCGCCGGACTTCCATCGACCTACCCGGACGTCGCAGAGGGCTATTGGCATCTTCGAGGGACAGTCTGACGTGGGAGGTGCGCTGCTGCCAGGAAATGCCAGTTACGACCCTGACAGGCGGCAGTACACGATCACTTCAGCGGGTTACAACGTCTGGTACACGCGCGACGAACTCCGATTTTTGTGGAATAAAATGTCAGGCGACGTTTCCCTTGCGGCGGACATCACGTTTCCGAACCCGAATGGCTATGAGGATCGCAAAGCCGTGCTGGTTATCCGGCAGGATCTCGACGATGACTCGAAAGAGGTATTGGTCGCGCTACATGGCGGCGGCATGATCCAACTTGCTCAACGGCCGGAGAAAGATGTTCGTGTTAAGGATATGGAGTACCGGATCGGCGGCCGCGGGCTTCCTGACGGCAAGTCTCCGGACAGCCTGGTTCCGGTCCTTGCGAAGCGGATCGGCATCGAGAAGAAGGGTGATGAGTTCACACTCTTGGTGAGCGTGGACGGCGAGCCTATGCATGCGTTCGGACCGCCGATTCAGCTGCACATTGATGGCCCGTTTTATGTTGGCATCGGATTTTGCGCTCATGTTCCGGATAAGACGGACACGGCAGTGTTGTCGAACGTCGTGCTCGAGAACGCGGCCGCCACGATGCGCTAGCCAGGGTGAGAAAGTTTGTCGGGAAGTGCTTTTCGTCCGGTGAGACGGAGTATCTACCGAGTGCGTTAGGATCGTTGCGGACTGTAATTATGTCTGGAGTGAGGTCGGGCTCATGCGGGCGGGAGAGTGCGAATTGATGAAGAGGATGTTGGCGGTCACCCTGGGTACGTTATTGTTGAGCGGAGTGAGTGCGAACGGCCAGGAGAGCCTGCAACGGCCGAAGCTGAGCAGTGTCTCCCACCTGAGTGTCTACAGCACGGACGCGGTGAAGACCGAGCATTTCTATGTGCATGATCTGGGTGCGACCGAGGGCGTGGATCCACAGGATCCAGCCGGGGTGCGCTACTACTTCAATGCAGTTCAATTCATAGAAGTGCTGCCGCTGCCGGCGGACGAACAGGATCCGAAGAACAGGTTCCATGGAGTGGGCTATAACACCGCGAACGCTGAGGCGATGAGGCGTTACCTGGATGCTCACAACATCGTGGTGCCAACTGCGGTTACCAAGGCCACGGATGGCAGTGTCTACTTTGCGGTGAAGGATCCGGAAGGAAACCGGATTGAGTTTGTCCAGCCTCCGCTACACCCGCCGACCGTGCCAGCGAGCTCGGTCAGCGAGCACATCATGCATGTCGGCTACATCGTGCACGACGTGCCCACGGAAGATGCTTTCTACATTGGGCTGCTCGGGTTTCGTCCATATTGGCACGGCGGGATGAAAGACGATTCAGCGGACTGGATCTCGATGCAACTTCCAGACGGCCAGGACTGGGTGGAGTACATGACCGCGAAGGGGCCAGAGAAGACAGGCATCCCAGCGGCTATGTCGCAGGAGACCGCTGGCGTCCTGGATCACTTTGCGCTCGGCATACAGAATGTTGAGCACAGTTACGACGTTCTTTTCGAGCGCGACGGGCTCACGGGTAAACATAGCCCTCCGCAGCTTGGCCGCGACGGCAAATGGCAATTAAATCTGTATGACCCTGATGGGACGCGCGCGGAACTCATGGAATTTCAGCCAGCCGAAAAGCCATGTTGTTCGCCATTTCTGCTGCCCAGTCCCACGCATTAGCGCGACGACTCCTTTGCCGATTGACGCCAAGTGAGCTTGTGCAGCAAAGTGTGTCAGCCCTCCGAGTTGCTCGCTCACTCCAATGCGGTCACTACGTTGCCGAGGACGATCTAGGTTCGGGTGCATAGACGGGAGCTCACGCGGGATGCGCCCGTCCGGGGAAGTGATGGAGAACGGATGCTGAAGAAGAAGGTCGGGCTTTCGATTTGGCTAGGCAGTTTGGTTCTCGCCAGCATTGCCAGCACTCAAGGCGGCGTGTCGATCGCAACCGCCCAGCCAGCGCGCACAAAACAAGCGGCTAGCACCTTTCAAAATCCGGTACTGTGGGAGCATTTAGCCGACCTGGATATCATTCGCGTTGGCGACGTGTTCTATTATTCCGCGTCCAATATGCATTACTCTCCGGGCGCTCCGATCCTGCGCTCCTACGACCTCGTTTATTGGGAGTACGTGGGACATTCCATCCCCGTCCTCGACTTCTCTCCGGCGTACGATCTCAACGACGGCCGCGCTTATGTTAAGGGTAGCTGGGCTTCCTTCCTTGGTTATCGAAAGAGCAACCGTACGTTTTACTGGGGCGGCTGCATTGGTTTTTCGAAGACACATATTTACACGGCCCCCGCCGCGGAAGGCCCGTGGTCACAAAAGGCGATTCTTGACGATTGTTACTACGACGCCGGCCTCCTCATCGATGACGATGACACTCCGTATGTCGCTTACGGAAACACCACGCTGCATGTCGCGCAGTTGTCCCCTGATGCGACTCACCAAGTCCGGTCAGAGGTTGTTTTTCAGACGCCTCCCTCCATCGGAGTGCTGGAAGGCTGGCGCTTCTACAAGATCAACGGGAACTATTACATCTTCGCAACGCGTCCAGCCAATGCGGAGTATGTGCTTCGCTCCACTACCGGACCCTTTGGTCCCTACGAGATCAGGCCTCTACTGATTGATGCGAAAAGCCCTGTGCCGAACAGCGGGGTTCCGCACCAGGGAGGCATTGTCGAGACACCGAAAGGCGATTGGTACTATATGGCTTTCATCGACGCTTACCCCGGAGGCCGCGTGCCCGTGCTGGCGCCGCTCACTTGGGATAAGGACGGTTGGCCTTCCGTAGAACTGCCGGGAAATCAGTGGCTTGCTTCGTATCCGTTCTCCGACATTGGCGGATCGGTTCACCCCCTGCGATCGCTCACCGGAACGGACCTCTTTGCTGGACCTACGCTGGGTCCCGAGTGGGAATGGAATCATAATCCGGACGTTTCAAAATTCAAGGTGCAACGGGGCCTCGTCCTACGGACAGCCACGCTCACACGGGATCTGTACTCCGCTCGGAACACGTTGACCCACCGGATCCTTGGCCCTGTCTCGACGGCGACGATTCAATTGGACGACGAACATATGGAGGATGGCGACCGAGCGGGACTCGTCATGCTCCGGGACTCATCCGCGTGGATCGGTTTGACGCGCGACGCCGGGAAGACGCAAATTGCCTTGGTGAACAACATCACGATGGATAAGCATTGGAACACGGCCAGCACCGGAACCCAGGTAGCCAGTGTTGGCGTCACAGGAAAAAGAGTCTGGCTCCGGGTGAGGGCGGATGTTCATCCCGGGCCCGGTCATACAGCGGTATTTTCCTACAGCCTGGACGGTACAACATTTATCCGGTTGGGACCGCCGTTCGTTCTCAATGCGAACTGGCCGTTCTTCATGGGATACCGATTCGGCATCTTCAACTACGCGACGCAATCCCTTGGCGGCTCGGTAAAAATACATTCCTTTACCTTGGATGGACCGACTGCTACTGATTCCGTCGAACTCCCACCCCAAGGACCTCACGAATGATTGCCCGATTAATTCGAGTAACTTCCGTTCTCTTCTTCATCGCCTCCTCATCGATCGGGGCTGTGGCACAGTCGAATCTTGCCCCGCAGCCGTTGCCTCTCGTCAGTCCGTTGTTCGGCGACAATATGGTGTTGCAGCGGGGCAAAATTAACACGCTATGGGGTTGGTCAGATCCTGGGGACCATATCGAGCTCCGCATCGGCAAGCAGCATGCCACCGCGGTTGCGGGCACCGACCATCGCTGGTCTGTGACGTTTCTGCCTCCTCCCACGGGCGGTCCTTACGATCTGACCATCACGGGTCACCAGACGGCAGCGTTGCATAACGTGCTTGTGGGCGATGTCTGGTTATGCGGAGGTCAGTCCAACATGCAGTTCGGACTGCGCGGCGCACTGGGCGGATCGGAGCAGGTGAAGGCAGCGAATTACCCACAGATCCGTTTCTTTTCGGTGGCCGCGCATCCTGCGTATCATCCCACCTCTGTTGTGAATGGAGAGTGGAAGGTGGTCTCGCCAGAGACAGCGGGAGACATTTCCGCGGTCGCGTACTACTTCGCGCGCCGCGTGCAGCAAGACGTTCATGTGCCGATCGGCTTGGTCATCGATGCCCTGGGAGGCACGCCCGCAGAATCCTGGACAAGCGCCGGGGCACTTGGACCCCTGCACGACTTTGACATTCCGCTGGCCGAAGTGCAACGCCTCGCCGCTGCCAATGCGCCGGAATATGGCAACTATGTCATGCACTGGTGCGACCAATTCGACATCGGGTTGAAAGGGAACTGGTCCTCGCCGGAAGTGAAGGACGCCGACTGGAAAGACGTTCAACTTCCGGGTGGCTTCAAGGAACTCGGCGTTCCAGATTCTCCTGCCGTCGCCTGGTTTCGGAAAGAAATCGTTCTGCCAGACCCTCTGCCACCCGGTCGCGCTCTTATCTTCTTTGGAGAGATTGAACGCATGGACACGGTCTTCGTCAACGGCCAGCTCGTCGGCGGCAGCGCATGGGTGGAGAACCCGCGCGTTTATCCGTTGCACGACGGCGTGTTGAAGCCAGGTCGCAATCTCGTTGCGATTCGTGTCCTGAAAACCAAGGCTGACGGCGGCTTTCTCGGAAAGCCAGACGACCTCCACCTGGTGTTTGGAGATAAGACTAGCCTTCCGCTGGCCGGCGAATGGAAGGGACGCCTCAGCGTGGACGCGCGACCCCGGCACTCGCTTCCTATCGGCTATGAGAATTGGCCCGTGATGCCAACGGTCCTTTACCAAGGCATGCTGGAACCCATCGCCCCACTCGCCGTCACCGGGGCCCTTTGGTACCAGGGTGAACAGAATTCGGAGCGAGGCTTCCAGTACCGGAAAATTCTTCCGGTCATGATCAACGACTGGCGTCGCCTGTTTGGCCAAGGCGACTTCCCCTTCTACATCGTCAGCCTGCCTGCGTTCGGCCATCACAGCGACATCCCGACCGACGATGGATGGGCCGAAACGCGTGAGTCGCAGGCACTCGTCGCGTCCAGGGTTTCAAACACTTGTCTCGCGGTTATGATCGATACCGGCGACCCGGACAATCTTCATCCCAAGGACAAGGAGCCCGTGGGCGATCGGCTTGCGCGGTGTGCGCTTGCGCTTCAGTATCACGTGAAGATCCCCTACCAAGGCCCGACCCTAACTTCCGTTGATCGACGAAGCGGTTCCGTACGGCTACATTTCGCGCATGCGGATGGCGGCCTCGTTAGCAGGCGCCCGAAAATGGGAGATTTCTCGATCGCCGGCGACGATCACAAGTGGTACTGGGCGGATGCTCGCGTCGAGGGGGACACGGTGGTGGTGTCCTCACCTTCCGTGCCGCACCCCACACAGGTTCGCTATGCGTGGCAGTCAAATCCGGAGGCTGCGTTATTCAACGGGGCGGGCTTACCTGCGGGGCCGTTCCGCACAGACAATTGGCCAGGTATTACCGAAACCCACAGGCCCTATTGATGCCATTGCCCGGCCGCTACAAGACCCGACTAGTGAGGATCGTTTCGTGCAGGCGCAATACAGCTTCTCGGCTGACGACTTCAGCCCAACGTACAACCCTAGCTCGATTCCGCCTCCACGAGCGCATTGGCGATGATGCGCTCTTTCAGTTTCGCCTCTTCGCGGCCATGCGACGGTTCAAACCTTTGGTCTATGGACGCAAAGATGCCTGGATGAGTGTAATTGTTCAAGCATTTGTTCGGGCGCTCGCTCCTCTCTCTCCAAACTTAGTCGCAACCTGCTCTTCGTCAATGTGTCGAGGTGGTGCTCCCGTTGCGCTAGTCAGCAGTTTCAGGCCACGATGATCTTGCGCGCGTCGCCGTCCGGGTCATTCACCATGCGGCATTCGTTATCGAAGATCATGGTGCGGTTTGTGTCAGGATCGGTCGGCTGCCATGCGACGCCGGCGGCGCTGGGCTTGCCGGTGGAGGCAAACATGGCCCAGGAAGCAGCCATTTTATGCGCCAGGGCCTGCGCCTCGAGTGTATTGCCGGTGCCTTGCTCGCAGCGTTTCGTGTTGTCAAAACAAAACTGGAGGTCAGCCGTGTGCCAGGCGCCGGGGCGGCCGTCGAACAGCGGTGTTTGCCAGGTGAAGTAGTAGGCGTAGGCGGGTGCGGCATGGAGGTCGTGCTTGAGACCGCACATCTTCACGACATTGTTGCGCATGAACAGGCCGTTGAGCCCTGGGCGACCGCTGCACATGTAGGACAGAGTGGCAGTTTGCTTGTGGGGGTAGTTGGCTTGGAGGGTCTTCACGATGGCGGTTGCTTTCTCCTCGCCGTAAGTCTTCGCCAGCCCGGCATGCCACTCCGCCTCGGTTGGGATCGATGTCATGCTGTTGCCCTCTTCCGAAACCGAGCCGATGAGGATGGGCACATCCTTGCTCATTTCCGGCGCGGCGTCGAAGAACGAACGCATGGTGATAAGTTTGCCGTCGACCGAGGGCGTCCATCCGGCGCGGGGATGCCCGGGAAGGCCGGGGCCGAAGAAGCCAGGGCCCGGCGGGTTGACCTTGGTGATGGCCGCGTTGCCAGCGGCGATCAGGCTCGGCCAGTCCATCTTTTGGAGCGCGCCCATGTCGTTTGCCGCGAGTCCAAGGTCCTTCATCATGACGCGTGCGACCTCGCGCTGCTGCTCGCGCGTGGGGATGTTGCCGCCACCGCCGGACTGCGCTGCGGCGCGGTGAATCAGGCCCGCGGCAGACGGCATGCCGAGCAGTGTGGTGACCTTGGAGCCACCGCCGGACTGCCCGTAGATCATCACGCGATCGGGGTCCCCGCCGAAGTTGGCGATATTCTCGCGCACCCACTTGAGCGAGTCCACCAGGTCCGTAATGCCGACGTTGACGGAGTCCTCGTAGGCCGAGCCGCCGATCTCCAACGCGTCGAGAAAGCCCAGGATGTTGAGTCGGTGATTGACCGAGACCTGCACGACGTCGTGGTGGCGGGCCATCTGCGCGCCTTCATGCGACGGGAGTTCGTACGACGAGCCGAACGAGAAACCGCCGCCGTGGAAATACACCATCACCGGGCGCGAGCCCGTGAGCGACGGCGTCCAGACGTTGAGCTTGAGCATGTCTTCGCTCAGCCAGCCATCGTCCCAGTCCTGGATAAAGGTTTGCTCGATCGCGGTCCAGGGATGGAGGGTCTGCGGGCAGTTGGCGCCGTAGGTGAAGGCGGGGTACTCGTCCTTCCAGGGCGTGGGCGGCTTGAGAGGGAGCCAGCGATTTTCACCGCCCGCGTTTTGGCCGTACGGCACGCCCTTGAACGTAAAAACGCCGCCAGCGAGGAAGCCGCGCACCGGCCCGTACTGTGTCTTGGCAATCGCCGAGCGTGGCGTGGAAACGGTGCCAGGCTCTTGGTGCACGCCGGTCTTGATGCTGTCAGAGGCCAGCAGCGATGAGGGAGTCGCAGCAGCGATGCCGGCTGTGGCGGAGAGAAACAGTGCTTCTCGGCGAGTAAGGACAGGTGTGCGGGTCACAGGCGTGTGTTCCTTTCTGGAAGTGCTGAGCTACTCAGGCAGCGCGTAGGTGCCGTCGACGTGGAACTTGCCGCTTACAGTCGAGCTCCCGGTTCCGGGTTGGCCGCCGCCTACGCTGAGGCTGTAGTCGCCCTCGGCGATGATGGGCGAACCAATCTCGGTGACCATGCCGAGGTCACGCGGGTTGAGATGGAAGTGAACCTTCTGGCTCGCACCCGGTTCAAGATGGATACGCTCGAAGCTGCGAAGAGCCACCGTCGGCGCTCCCTTGACATCGGGGAACTTGAGGTAAAGCTGCACGACCTCGTCGCCCGCGAGCTTGCCGGAGTTGGTCACAAGGACGTCGGCCTCCACCGGCTGCCCGGCCGCGACGGTGGGGGAGGAAATCGCCAGGTTGCTGTAGCCGAACGTGGTGTAGCTCAGTCCATAGCCGAAGGCGTAGAGCGGCTTGCCGGTAAAGTAGCGATACGTCCGGTTCGCCATGCCGTAATCTTCAAAATTCGGCAGGCCTTCCAGGCCTTTGTAGAAGGTGACTGGCAGCCGACCCGCGGGGTTGTTCTTCCCGCTCAACGTTTCCGCCACAGCCGCACCGCCTTCTTCGCCGGGATACCAGGCCTCAAGTACCGCGCTTGCATGGTCGTTGATCCAGTTCACGGCCAGCGCGCTGCCGTTGATCAGCACCACGGCGAGCGGCTTGCCTGTCGCTGCCACCGCTTCCACCAGCTCTTCTTCAGGCTGCGGCAGGTCAATGCTGGTGCGGTCGCCGCCCAGGAAGCCGGGTTCGGTCACGGGCATCTCTTCGCCTTCGAGCTGGCTGGTGATGCCGACCACGGCGATAACCACATCGGCATCGCGCGCGGCGGCAACGGCTTCGTGCGCAACAGTGGGATCGTACTTGCTCCAGATCAGCTCAGCATGCGCGTTGCCGTCTTGCGTGCCGCCGGAGATTTCGAGTACAACCTTGCGGCCCTTCTCAAGCTTCACTCGTCCCATGGCAGGCTCAAGATCGTGACCGCCGCCGCCGGCCGAAGCCACCTGCTTGCCGTCAACGCTGACGCGAGCAAAGCCCTGGCTGCGCACGCCGATCAGGTACTCGCCTGTCTCTGGGGGCGTTAGAAAGCCCGTCCACTGCACGCCGAAACGCTTCCTGTCCGCGACCTCCTTGGGCTCGGTCGCCTTGGATAAATTGATGTTGGTTTCAGTACGCTCCAGAAGCTTCTTCGGCACATCGTCAAAGCCCCGCCGGCCCTCGTTGTACTCGGCATGCAGCCCGGGCTTGCCGTCCGGGGTGGTCAGCAGGTTGTTCGGCACCGGCGTTCCATCGGGATGCAAAAACTGTGTGCCCGGCACGTAGGTAATGGTGGCACCGGGGAACTGCGCGTGCAGCCCGTCCAAGATGGAGACGATGCGCGTCGGGTGGCCCGCATAGTTGCCGATGAGCGGCCGGGTCTGCTCCGCCAGCGGACCCACCACGGCGATCTTGCGGATCTCCGGCTTGAGCGGCAGCAGGCCATCATTCTTGAGCAGCACCATCGACTCCTCGGCGAGCCTGCGTGCGTGGGCGCGATGCTCAGCGCTGTCCAACTCCTTCTCGTCGATGCTCGCGTACGGCACCATGGCGGGCGGATCAAACATGCCGAGCTTGATGCGTGCAGTGAAAAGCCTGATCAGCGCGGTGTCGAGCGTGCTTTCGGGCAGGTAGCCCTCCTGCACGGCATCGAGGTAGGCCTTCTCAACCGGCTCGCCAAAGCGCGTGGTGAACGTCACGCACTCGTTGTCCATGCCGCGGATCACCGAGATGGCCGCGCCCTGTGCCTGCGTCGGCCGATAGCGATGGTTCGCTGCGACATCGCGCACGGCGTCGCAGTCAGAAACAACATAGCCCTGGAAGCCCCACTTACCCCGTAGCTGGTCCTGCAGCAGGTACTGATTGGCGCAGGCCGGCTCGCCATCAATGGCGTTGTAGGCGCACATGATCGAGGCAGCCTTGCCTTCGACAACCGCCGCGCGGAAGGCCGGCTCGTAGGTATCTACCTCGTCGTGCCGGCTCACGTCGACGTCGGCGAAGTGGCGGGTCGGCTCAGGGCCGCTGTGCACGGCGAAGTGCTTGGGGGTGGCAATGCCAAGGTAGTACTTGGGGTTGTCGCCCTGCAGGCCCGTTACATAGGCCACGCCCATGCGACCGGTCAGGAAGGGATCCTCGCCGTAGGTCTCCTGCCCACGGCCCCAGCGTGGATCGCGAAAGATGTTGAGGTTGGGCGACCAGAAGTCGAGGCCGCCCATGATACCGGTGTGGCCCTCGCGCAGGTTCTGCACATGCTTGATGCGGCCTTCCACACCAATCTGTCCGGCCATGGTGTGGATGCCTGCCGGGTCAAAGGTCGCGGCCAGGCCCACCGGCTCAGGGTACTCGGTGACGCCCTCGTTGATCACGCCGTGGAGAGCCTCGCTCCACCACTGGTACGCCGGAATGTTGAAGCGCGGAACGGCGGCGGAATTGTTTTGCATCTCCGATGCCTTTTCGGCGAGCGTCATGCGACGCACCAGGTCGGTGGCGCGCTCCACCGGCGCAAGCTGCGGATTCATAAACGGCATATGCGCCGTGTCCTGCTGCGCGCCAGCCGGCACGAACGTTGCCGCGCATAAGGCGGCAAGTGCAAGAGGCATTTTGAGTCGAAATGTCATGGCTTTTCTCCAAAGTTATCGCGGGTATTGCTGTAGCGTATCCCAGGGTTCGTAGTTCTCATCATGAGTTTTATTGATTTACAGAAATAAATCGCTTTAATAGCCACGGCTATGCTATGCCTACCTCATTAAAAAGATCCATGACGTTCCTGATTCCCTCCGCTGGCGTTGATGCAATGCAAGAGAACTGGTTAGGGTTTCGGAGTTCGCTCTTGAACTCCACAAAAGGGGTTCGCCAAGTGAATCGGCTGACCGCTGAACCGATCTCGAGCAAATCTTGGTGTCTTCGCCAGCGGGGGCTTTTTTTCATCACACGAGTGCCGGTGATCGATCGTCATGGAAGCCTCCGTCGCATAGATCCTCCGTCGCGCGCGATGTTTGCGTTCGACAAAATGTTGGAACTCTTCTCGAATCATGTTCATTAAGAAAGGAGTGAGCACCGAGCCCACTCCAGGTCAATGTCGGCAATCTCCCTCTACTGGAGCACATCCGCTTCAAGGGGGCCTAAAATCACAGCCCCGTCGTACACGCGATGGGTGACAAGACCCCGTTTCTTCCCTTCCATCGTCACCTCCTTCACCTCACTCGTCGTGTTGACGTAAAGAGTCCGGCCATCAACGACCCTCGCGTACACTCCGTCTGGAGTTTTCGGACCCGGTTCAATGCCAGAGACCGTCTCCAGGTAGTGGAGGACCGGGCCGATCGCGGAAGCGTTGGATTCTGTCGCCAGGTAGATCGCCTTGCCCTTGCCGAACTTGTTGATGGTGATAGCAGGCGTCCGGCCGGCGGTGTTGGTGAATCGTGCGACTACCGTGGCAGTCGACGGCTCCAGAACCTCGTAACGATGCAACCTGGTCTCGATCGTTTGCTCACCCAACTGAAAACTTAGCGCGGCAGCATCATAAAATGCGTTCGTCTTCAGCCCAAAGACATCGGTCAACTGACCCGGCAATGGCGTGGCGAACCATTGCCCGTGCCCGTCCACCTTGGCGGAGAACGCGGTCATCAGAATGGTGCCACCACCACTCACGTACTCTCGGATGGCCTGCGCGCTTGCAGCGTCCATCACATAATCAGCGGGTACAACGACCAGCTTGTACGGTTGTAGGTTGCTGTGTCCAATGTTAAGGATTGCGGTGTCGAGGTTGGCCCGGAAGAAAGGTTCAAAGGCCCCCTGCACCTGTTGCGTGTACGCAGGTTTGAAATACTGACGCGTTGTATTGGAGGGTCCGTTCGGATTCGAATCGATGAACGAGTCGAACGAGTAAGCGATGGCGACTTCCGGATGCGTGTAGCGAGGAAAGCCGAATTTGGAAAGCATTTGAAACTCCGAACCGATGCGCGCAAACTCAGCCACCTTCCATGAAGGAGTTCCGTCGTGATCGACGAGCCCAAACAGCGCCTGCTCCTCTCCTCCAAGATGACTATTGAACGTCCATGCCAGGAATCCCTGAGCCCCCATCATCAATCCCAGATAGGCATACATCCGGCTTTGGCCCTGTGCACCGTAGAAGCCTCCGTCGCCCGCGGTAAACTCGTTGAACCAGATGGGCGTGGCCAGATCGCCCTTCGTCATGAGCGCACCCAAGGCGCCGCTGATCGCATCGCCCGGATAAAAACCCTCTGCTCCGTACGATACGTAGGACTTGTAGGTGGAGAGATAGTCGAAGCCGCGCCGCGGCGCGGTATCCCAAAGATTTGAGATCGACGGAACATCCGGCATATCGCGGCGGCGGATCGTATCCAATTCGGTAAGCCGCTCTACGGTAACGTCGGACCAGTAACGGTGCAGGTCGAGGTAACGCTCGGAGGGCCCCGGTCCATTCGCAAGCGGCAAATCCACATCGTCAAAACTGTTCAAGCGACGTGACCATCGCTGGGTTGCCCAAGCCTTATTGAGTGCTTCGATGGTGCCGTACTTCTTCTGAAGCCAGGCAATGAACCGCTGCCGGTCGGCCTCGGAATAGGACATGAAGCCGTTGCCGATTTCGTTGTCGTAGCCAACGGCGATCACTGCGGGATGGTGCTGGTATCGCTTCATCAGGGCATCCGCCATGATGCTCGCCTCGCGCACGTAATCTGGGTCGCTGATGTCATCCATGTAGCGCTCTGCGGGAGGCAGGCGGGTGCCCTCCTGACTAACGATATCGACTCCTGGATACGCACGATGCAACCAGATCGGCGCAGGGAGTCCTGGAATATCGAGGATGACTCTGATCCCGTTGGCTTGCATCTTGTCCAGGATGCTGTCGAACCATTCGAATTCGAACTTGCCGCGTGACGGTTCAAACGAATCCCAAGACAGATCGCCCATGCGGACAATGTTGAATCCAGCCTGCTTCATGATGGAGATGTCGCGGTCGATCTCCTCGGGTGTGCGATCAATAGGCTGATAACAGGTGCCCACGAAGATCTGCCCAGGTCCCGGCCATTGCGGGTGCGCAGACGCTCTCTGCCCGCGGGATGCAGGGCACAACGCCGATAGCATAACCAGCGCTACCACGTTCGCTGAAAGCAATCCCGCCCACGAAAGTCGGCGGCTCTCGGCACGGGAGTGTGTCCTACTGCAGGGTTCGTTCGTTGGCGCGACCAATTCTCTGTCTCTCCTCGGTGTCGTGAGCTTGCTTCCTACGATTGGGTTGACGAAGTGAATGCCGGAACAACGCCGCCCAGCCATCACTGGCATCGAAAGTTTCGCGCATCCTGAGTATCTCCGCTTCCGGTGTATTGTGCATGCTTCGGGTAAGCACAAAGCGGACGACTACGGCCCGGGAACGCCTTTCCCGTGGCGAGGACCGCATCCGGCGCAGTACCCTTCTCAACCCATTCGACAACAGCGGTGAGCATGTCGAAATGGTCGAGGGACGGGCCACCTCCGCAGTGGGCCATTCCAGGAACGAGAAAGATGCGGCTCCATTCCGAAACCTTCTCGGCGCCGCCGTTGGTTTCGGCCAGCGACTGGTAGTAGCCGAGAGTATCGAGAGCNNGGAGTAGCCGAGAGTATCGAGCGCAGAAAACCACGGATCGCTGTCGCCATGGAAGAAGATCAGTTTGCCGCCGTTGCCGGAGAAAGTTGTCAGGTTGGTGGACGCCGGCTCGACCAGCGGATCGCTGACCAGCAGCGCGGCTTTATCGACATCCAGTTTCGTGATCGTGGGATATGGCCCAAAGAGCCCGTTCTCTCCCATCGCCAGCAGACCGGGCACGCCCCCCTTCGACGTGATCCCGGTGTCGTACAGGAAGCCGGGGTAGATTTGGGTGCCATAGGCGTTTTTCGGGCCGGCGAATGCCTTCTTGATGGCTGCAACTTTTTCGGGTGCGATGCATGCGTCGCTCTGGCCGGGCTTGCAGGCGAGCATGGCGGGATCGAAGTGGCAGGCGAGAGGATCGGAGATCATGCCATCGGCCAGACCGTCTGTTGCATCGCACTGCTTCAGTAGGGCGTCCATTAATAACTTGCGATCGCCGTCCGACAGGAATTTGTCTATCTGGGGCTTGCCGGCGGCGTCTTTGGGGGCAGCTGCGTTATAAGCTGCCGGCATCCATTGGCTGATCGCCAGGTTGGAGCGGCCGGTGCGCATGGCCGGGTCGCCGGAGACGATGCCGTTGAAGGCGGTCGGATAACGCTGCGAAAGAATCATGGCTTCGCGGCCGCCGGTAGAACAGCCTACGAAGTACGAGAAGGCGGCGGGTTTGTCGTAGTAACGAGCGAGGATCTGTTTGGCAACGCCGGCAACTTCAGCGTTGGCTTCAAATGCGAAGTCGAGGTAAGCCTGCTGATCGCTCATGAAGGTGAAGTCGAAGGCGCCTGTTTTCGCTTTGTGCCCGGTGTCGGTGCTGGCAACAACGAAGCCGCGCATGAGTGCCGGCTGATCGCCCGCGTCACTGGCGCCGGTCGGATAACTGACAAAGCCGTTGCCGCCGCCGCCTCCCTGCATCATGAAGTCGCCATTCCAGGCAGCTTTCTCAGGGAGTGTGATAGCGAAACCGATTCCGAACTCCTGGCCATCAACGCCCTTGCGACGGTTGATTACGCCGTCGACGCGGCAGTGGGCAGGCAGAGGACCAATGGAGGCAGCGCCCGGATACGGCCCCGGGATGGTGGCCCCTGCTGCCACGAGTTCGGTCTTCGTAATCTCTACGTCGTGGATCTTAAGACCATTTAGACCCGAACAGGGGTTCGACGGTTGCGCCTGGGCGGCCAAAGGCCCACCCAGAGTGGCAGCAATCAGAAACAACAGCCGGTATTGCATCATGACCTTCCTTCATTCTCGAGAGGGTGATGTCACTTGCAAAGTGCACGTGTCGCATGGCAGACGCCCGCGCAAGCGACTTATCGAATGATTACTTTGATTTCCTTGCCTTTATAGGCGATCTCTGCGTTGGCTGTGCCGGTTGCATCGATGCCTTCTCCGTGTCCGTCTCTTACCAGCACGACGCGGAATTTGCGGTTTTCGGCCATTCCTGGAAACGAACCTTCGCGTGCACCGATGAGTAGTGAAGAATCGTGATCGTCCCAGCGTAGCGGAATGACGGCATGCTGTCCCTTCTCGTAGGCGTAGCCATCGCCCGCATCCTCGTAGAGATCGAACTTGCCGTCCGCCCCGCGATAGATGCGGAGCTCGATCGGCCCGGCCGGATCCTCGGCGGCGTATTCGATCTGCGGGCCCATGGGGAGGATGGAGCCCGCGCGAAGGAAGAGCGGCATGCGTTCCAGCGGCGCATCGGCTTCAATCTCCTGGCTACCGTTGAGCGATTTGCCAGTCCAGAAGTCGTACCATGCGGCGGCAGCTGGCAGATAGACGCTGCGCCGCGTGGCGTTCGCTTTGAGCACCGGATTGACGAGGATGGCCGGGCCAAACATGAACTCGTCGCCAAGGTTCCAGGTTTTGGGGTCGGCGCGCCAGTCCATCACGAGCGGGCGCTGGATGGTGTAGTCGTCGCTCGTGACCTTCCACGCAAGCGAGTAGATGTACGGCATGAGCCGGTAGCGGAGACGATCGTAGTTGACGAGGATGGGCTCGACCTTATCGAAACTCCACAGCTCGTTGTGCGGGCGATGGCCGTGGGTGCGAAAGATGGGACAGAATGTTCCGTACTCGAACCAGCGCGTGTAGAGTTCCTGGAAGGCGGGGTCACCGAGTGGGTTTTCGTGGGGCGGCCAGTAGCCACCAATGTCGGTGGTCCAATAGGGATAGCCGGACAGCGCGAAGTTGAGACCCGCCGGGACCTGGTGGCTCAGGCCCCAGTAGGTCCCGTACACGTCTCCCGACCACACCGTTGCGCCCACGCGTTGCTGGCCGAGGAACGCCGAGCGCGTGAGCAGGAAGACGCGCTTGTCAGGATTCTGCGCTTTCCAGTGATCCTGCACGCCAAGCGTATGCACCAGCGGGAAGACGTTGGTGAATTCGGCGCCATTGCCGATCGCCATCTGGCGACTGCGCAGAATCGCGTCGCCCATGTGCGGCCAGTATTCTTCAGGCTCCGCGCTGTCCAGCCAGAAGGCGTCCCATCCCTGCGCCATCAGCTTGCCGGGCAAATGCTCCCAGTAGATGTCCCGCGCTTCGGGGCTGCTGGCGTCGTACACGTGGGCGTTCGGCACGAGAAGATGTTTTAAGACGAGCACCTTGTACGTTTCGGAGTCGGGATCGAGCAAGCCCCACACGGAGATCATGGTGTGCACATTCAGGGCATGCAGCGCTTCGAGCTCCTTCGGCACATCGTGGTAGTTCGCATTGAATGCTGGGTCGCCTTCGGTCTTCCACCAGAACCAGTCCTGCACCACGGCGTCGAGAGGAATGTGTTCCTGCCGATAGCGTTGCGCGATATCCCGGATCTCATCGAGCGAAACATAGCGATCCTTGGATTGAAAGAACCCGTACGCCCATTTCGGCAGCATCGGGGTGTGGCCGGTCAGGGTGCGGTACTGGTGGATGACCGAGTCCATCTCGGGGCCGTAGAGGAAGTAGTAGTCGACGGACTTGCCTGCCAGTGAGCTGAATGTGAGCTCGAGAGGAAAACGGTTGTCGACGTAGGTAAACGCGGCCGTATTCCACATCACCGCGTAACCCTTGCTCGAAACAAGCAACGGGATCGCGACATCGGTGTTGTTCTGCCCGAGTTCGACCGTGGCGCCGCGGTAGTTGAACATGCCGCCCTGGTGCTGACCCAGGCCGTAGAACGCTTCGGCCATCGTTGGAGTAAAGCGGTCCGCAACGTGGTACGTGGGCTCGCCATTCAATTCGACCGGCTCGTAGGTGCGAGGGACCCTGTCGCCCTCGTTCAGGAGAGGGTCGCCGTCGGCCGTGTAAAAGGATAAGCTACCCCGCTCGATGTTGAACGTTACGCGAAGCTGCGCGGTCTTGATGACCGCAGTGCGCTCGTCCCGGGTGAAAGCGATCGGCACTCCGGGGCAGGATTCTCGCGCATCCATCATCCATGGGCGGTCCGCAGCGGGGGTGGAGGGTTCCGGCGTAGCCAGTATGTGAATCACCGAGTCAGCGCACGCTGCAACCTCGAGAACCTCCTTGCCCACGGTCGCGCGCAATCCATGGCTTGTCTGCTCGACCCGCGCAGGCGGAGGGCCTGGCATCGTCTGCCCGGGCATTCGTGCTGCGGCTACCGTCGCAGTCGCGAACAAAAGTGCCAGGGCCGGTAACGCTGCCCATTGATCACACCTGGAGCCCAGAATTCCTTCAAGCCGGGGCATGTTCTTTCTCAACTTTCCGTTTGCCAGAATCTTACAGCATGACACATGCCGGGGCCGCGACCTCATGCCATGTGTGAGTCGTCGCATACGAAGCCGGACCGGGAGTCCGGCGCATCCGCAATGATATAGACATTCCTCAGTCGAATCCCCTTGAAATGTCTATCGGCCCCTGGGACGCCGCCCCGAGGAACATCCAGGGTTGACCGACTTACGTTCTGCGCGAAGCATTTGATTACTCCTACCGCCAGATCGCGGACATCCTACAGATCGTTGAAGCAAATAGTCGTCAACTCGTCTCCCGAGCCCGCAAGCACATCGCAGGTGGCCGACCGACGCCCGTCAGCCCGGGCGAACAAAGGCGGGGAGGCTTTTATCGGCGCTGCCCAAAAGGGCGATCTGGTTGCGCAGGAAGGGCTTTTTGCGGAGGATGTTGTCTCTTACTCGATGGCGGCGGACTTGTGCGGGCGGCTCGTGTCCCAGTTGCCGGCCGCGAGCGCGTTGCTAAGTTCATCGCCGCTTTATCTTCACGTTTCTGGAAGGGCGTGACACTCACCTGGGTCGAGGCGAACGGGCAGGCATCCATGCTGATATCTCGTAATGGTGAAGGGGTTGGGCTTGTGACGACTGACGCTTCCGACCAAGGCATCCATCAGATTATGTGGATCATGAGACCGAGCAAGCTTGCTGCAATCACAGATAAAATGAACATTGCTTCTGCTTCGGCAACGGACGTCAGCTTCAGCTCCACTCGGGGCGGTGGCCTCTTCCGGGGCAAAGAAGAAACTCATCGATCCTCCCTATAACGGGGCATGCTTTTACTAATTCTGCTGCCCCACAATCTCAGTTGGTGAGAACAGGCCGATGCACTCGTCCACTTCTGGATTGTCACCGCAATTTCATCCAGATACGAATGAGTCAGCGAAAGACGCCAATCTCGTGAGCGCTATCGGATTGTCTGCACTCTGAAAATACCTGTCCTTTCAGGAAAACCCGCTTTAGGTCTTTTCTTTGGCTGCACGACCTCCTGTGCATGTTTGACTTGCGCCCTGGAGTCGGGAGTATTCTGGGGTTGCAGTGGTGAACAAAAGGCGAAAACATAATGGCGATGCAATCCAGAAGTGCGGCGTTGAAGCAGGAGATCGAGAGCAGCCTCGCGTCTCGGATTCCCGCCGCCTTATCGCCCCAGGCCGTTCAGGCGCCCCGGCTTCTCCCGATTAGGAATGAGGCCGTAAATACCCTGTTGGGTGGCGGATTGCCTATTGGTGGCATTTGCGAGTTTACCGGCCCCACCTCGGCGGGGCGGACATCGCTGGCTCTGTCCGTACTGAGTGAGGCGACCGTCGATTCGGCCTGCGCCTATATCGACGTGAGCGACAGCCTCGACGCGAGGAGCGCCGCCGCCGCTGGAGTGCGACTCAAGAACCTTCTTTGGGTACGTTTTTCGGACGTGCAGGTGCAGAGACCGAACCCCACCCAACCCGGCCCGACCGGGAGAGTCGGCACGCCTAGCCCGAATGACGCTGCGGATAGATCGACGCAGCACCACGGCATTCGCCACCCACGCACCGAGATAAAGGGTATAGACCGGGCATTGGAGAGGATGCTTGTTCAAAAGGCGGAAACCCTAGCGCAGATTTTGCCTGCTAGCCTCTGCAGTGTGGTTGAACCTCGCTCACCGCCCATGTCCTACTATAGGCGAACAATAGGCGAAAAGCATCCACGCATGAAATCCGTGACCATTCCTCCTAAGTGGGGTTTGGTGTAGCAAAGAATAGCAGCCAGACAACATGTGTTACATATCCCTTTTGTATCCCCGCCGATAAAACGACGGGAGGCGTCATATAGAGCCTCCCGTAACACGATGATAAAAAATAGGTTTGTGGTGAGCGGGCTGGGGCTCGAACCCAGGACCAACGCCTTAAAAGGGCGATGCTCTACCAACTGAGCTACCCGCTCGCTCCTTGATTAAGGTAGCACGAAGAGGGGATTTCCACGGTATGGATGTCAGGGCGCGAGACGGCAGACTTTGATGGTTCCGTTGTTGTAGGGGCAGGGGTGTGCGGTGGATGCGGTGGAGTGGAGGACCATCCAGGTGACGCCGAGGGGCAGAAGGCGGGCGTCGCGGAGGTTGTCGGATTCGGTGGAGAGGTTGATCTGGGCGGTGGCTCCCTGTTGCCACTGTTCGGCGAGGGCGGGAGTGATGGCTGCTTCTCCGCCGTCCTTGGAGAAGTCGGGTAGGGCGCTGCGGAGAGCCGTGGCGCGGAAGGTCTGGGCGTCTTCGCCATCTTCGTTGACGTACTTTGCATCGAGGGCGAAGAGAGCGTCGTTGGGGGTGTTGTCGCGGGCCCACAGGAAGGCGCGGGACCATGGGTTGCGCGGGGTGAGCCAGGGGAGTTCGAGGTGGTTTGAGGCAGGGAAGGTGTTGCGCTGCACGGTGAACATGGTGGCTGCGAGCGCGAGAAGGATGAGGACGGGAAGGGTTGCGAGCGCGAGATGGGCAGTGTTGGAGCGCTGGCGCTGGCGAGCTTCGAGGGCGAGTTGGGTGAGGGTTGCCCCGAGTAGCAGCGTCATGATCGCGTAGATAAGCAGGAAGACGCGGAGTGGCTGCATACGAGCGACGAGATGGGTGGGGGAGCTTTCGTGCGCGAAGAACAGGACGATGAGGATGGCGATGCAGCCGATGGCGATGTTGGCGCGGCAGAGGTTTGCTGCGGTGTTGTTGAGGGTGGTGGATTGTTTGCGGAAGTGGCGCAGGAGCATGGCAAGGACGGCGAGGGGGCCGGCGAGACCGAGGAGTTCGAACCATTGCCACTGGGAGAGGAACCAGTAGTAGCGGGACATTTCGGCGGCGATGATTGCGGGGGATTCGTGGGGCGCGAGGGCGTGGAGCACGGCGGCGAGAGCGAGGGCGGAGAGGGTGAGGAGTGCGTAGGCGAGGTGTCGCTGACGGAGGCGGGTGAGGCGCAGGATAAGGATGAAGCCGAAGGCGTAGGCGGCCATCAGGGGATGGAAGAGCGCGGCGAGGATGAGGCAGAGAGCGCACGGCAGGGGTGAGCCCACCTTAGCGACGATAAAGCCGTCGCGAAGATGGGGCACCCGGAGTGTTGCCCGGTTGAGCGAGGGCCACGGGTCGAGCGCGAAGGCCACGGCAAGCAGCGAGAGTGGGGTGGAGAGGCTGCGTCCGGTGACGTAGGGGTCCATGAGGAGCAGGGAAGTGCCGGCGATGGGCAGTGTCCAGAAGGTGGCTAAGAGGCAGAGGGCGGCGAGCTGCGCGGTTTCGTTCGAGATGGTGCGACGGAGGATTTTGTGCGCTGCGATGAAGGTGAGCCAGAGGCTGAGGAGGTTGGTAAGGAGCAGGACCCAGGCGAGGGAGAGGTGGGTGAGGTGGACGAGGAAGGCGAGGGTGGGGGCGAAGACAGAGAAGTGGAGGTGCTCGGTGACGAAGAGGGTGTAGTGAGGGAATAGGGCGGGGTCGAGGGTGTATTGGACTCCGGCGACGTAGAGTCCGCCGTCCTCTGCGAGCGGGTGATAGCCCTGGAGGAGCAGGGTGAAGAGAGCGAGGGCTGTGATCAGTACGAGCCAGAGCGAGTTTTGCCAGGGCGCGGGTTGGGCGGGGACGGTTGCAGGAGAGCGCACGGCGGCGGGGTGCATGCAGACAGTTTAGCGGCCTCCGGACGATACAATGAAGGACGAAACGATGAGCCAAGACAAATCAAGGAAGTTCGGGATGACCAGTGTGTTCCGCGCGAGGCAGAGCCTGTGACGCGCGAGCATCGTATGGGCCTGCTGAAGACGCTGCCGGGGTTGATCATCAGCGCGTTTTTCCTGTGGTGGACGTTTCGCGGCTTCAAGCTGGCGGTGCTGGAGAGCATTCGCCTGGTGGCGCCGGTTTGGATTGTGGGGCTGGCGGCGGGGACGTGTGCGAGTTACTGGCTGAGGTCGTACCGTTGGTGGCGGATGATGCGCAGTGCGGGCTCGCGGCTGAGAACGTGCTTCCGCGTGCTGATCATTTCGCTGGCGGCGAACAATATTCTGCCGCTGCGGATTGGCGACGTCATGAGGATTTTCACGTATGCACCGGATCTGAATGCGTCGCCTTCGGTGATTTTGAGTACGGTGATTCTGGAGAAGCTGCTGGACATCTTTGCGCTGGTGCTGCTGCTGGTGGTGACGGTTCACACGGGCAAGGGCCTGCCGCCAAAGACGCGGTTGCTGGTGAAAACGCTGCTGGGAATTTCGGGCGGCGGACTGATTGTGATGGTGGTAGGGGCGCGCGCGCTGGTGCAGCCGATCAAGGCATTGTTTGCCAAGCTACCGGCGAAGGTGGGGAAGGTTGAACACTGGTTACTGCTGGCGCTGGACGCGATTCGGCAGATTGGGATTGTGGGTATGGTGTGGCTGTTCTGCCTGAGCCTGGTGATCTGGTTGTGCGAGGGACTGCTGTATCTTTCGGCGATGCGGATGATTGGAATCCATACGGCGATGGGGGCGCAGCTCGATTGGGGAGCTCCTCTGCAGACGGTGTCGCTGGCGAACTTTGCGTTCCTGGTGCCGAGTGCTCCGGGGGGTATCGGGCCATTCGAGTGGGCGTGCCAGAATGCGCTGCGGCTTCACTTCGTTGCGCCGTCGATGGCGGGACTATTTGGGTTGCTGATTCATGCCTGGCTGCTGGTGACGATTACGAGTGTGGGCGGTGCGATGTTCTTTGTACACCGGCTGCACCAGGCACGGCGCAAGACGTTGCTGGAAGAGATTGATACGCTGCCTGCGGAGATGCCGTAGAGGCAGAGATTTGGGAACAGGGATTAGGTAAAGACAATGTATAGGATTTTGCAGTTGCAGTTGCAGACGCGGATTGAGGCGCTCCTGATGGAGCGGTACGAGATTGCGCTTGCGAACCTGGTAGTGGAGTTGCCTCCGAAGATCGAGTTCGGCGAGATGGCGTCGCCGGTGGCGTTTGAGTTGGCGAAGCGTTTGAAGAAGGCGCCACGAGCGATTGCGCAGGAGTTGCAGGCTGCGCTGGCAGAGACTCCGGGTGTGGCGTCGGTGGAGATTGCGGGGGCGGGTTATCTGAATGTAAAGCTCGATCGCGCTGCGATGGTGGAGCGCATGGCGGCGGATGAACATGCCGTTGTGGGCGGCGGTGGGTTCAGGCTGGTCGAGCATACGAGCATCAATCCGAACAAGGCTGCGCATGTGGGGCATCTGCGGAATGCGATTCTTGGCGACAGCTTTGCACGGATGCTGAAGAAAGATGAGTACAAGCCGGGGTGGGAGACCGGGGTGCAGAATTACATCGACAACACGGGCGTGCAGGTGGCCGATATCGTTGTCGCGATTACGGCGTTGAAGGGGATGTCGCTGGATGATGTGCGAGGTTGGCTGTCAGACCTGATCGAGACGAATACCCGGCTGGATTATGCGTGCTGGGATTTGTATGCGGCGGTGTCGCTCTGGTATGAGGCGGATCCGTCGCAGGCTGCGGCTCGGAAGCAGTTGCGGTTGGATACGCTGCATGCGATCGAGGCTGGAGGGAATGACACGGCCGAGATTGCAGAGGCGATTGCGAGCGGCGTGCTGCGCCGGCATTTGGAGACGATGGAGCGGCTGGGGATTGAGTATGATTTCCTGCCGCGAGAGAGTGAGATTCTGCACCTGCATTTCTGGGAGACCGCGCGCGCGTTGATGGTGGAGAAGGGCGTGCTGTATCTGGAGACAGCGGGGAAGAATAAAGACTGCTGGGTGATGCGGCGGGCGATCTCCGAGGCGGCGGGCGTGGAGTTGGTGGAGGGTGGACCGGATGAGGACGCGAAGATCCTGGTGCGGTCGAATGGGACGGTGACGTATGTCGGGAAAGACATTGCGTACCATCTGTGGAAGTACGGTCTGTTGGGGAAGGATTTTGGGTACGCGAAGTTTCACGAGTATGCGACGCATGCGTGCTGGATTTCGACGGTGCATGGCGAGGACCCGCATCCGAGCTACGGGCATGCGGATGCAATCTATAACGTGATCGATTCGCGGCAGGACGATCCGCAGACGCAGGTGAAAGAGGCTTTGCGGGCGCTGGGATATGCTGCCGAGGCGGACCGTTATACGCATTTGAATTATGCGTTTGTGGGGTTGACGGCGCGGACGGCAGAGGACCTTGGGTATGTGCTGAGCGAGGAAGACAAAGCCAGGAATTTTATCGAGGTGAGTGGTCGCAAAGGCTTTGGGGTGAAGGCTGATGACCTGATCGATCGCATGATTGCCGCGGCGCGGAAAGAAGTAGATGCGCGGCATCCGGAGTTGGAAGAGATAGAGCGCGCGGAGATTGCCGAAGCGATCGGCGTGGGCTCGTTGCGGTTCTTCCTGCTGCGGTTTACGCGGAATACGATCATCGCGTTTGACTACCAGGATGCGCTGGCGTTTGACGGCGAGACCGGGCCGTATGCGCAATATGCCGCGGTGCGTGCTGCGAATATTTTCCGCAAAGCTGGAGTGAGCGCGGAGGATGCGCTGGCTGGTGTTGCATTACTGGATTTGGCGGGGATGCTGGAGGGTGAAGAGGGGACGAGCGTGTGGGAGGTGTGGCTGACGGCTTCGCGATTGTCGCTGGTGCTGGAGCAGGCGATTGCGGCGGCGGAGCCTGCGATGCTGGCGCGGTATGCGTTTGTGCTGGCGCAGCAGTTCAATAACTTTTATCACCGGCATCATATTTTGACGGAGACGGATGAGGCTCGGAAGATGCTGCTGCTGGCTACGGCGGCGGTGGCTCGGCGGGAGTTGGTGCGAGTGCTGGGGTGGTTGGGGATTCGGGTGCCTAGCGCGATGTAGTTCGGAAGAGGGTGGGGGGCCTCCCCCCGGGTACTTTTGGACGTAAGGTC
>DHWW01000136.1 GCA_002413385.1 Granulicella sp. UBA5172 | reverse complement strand
CTTTTGCTGGTCTTCCCGCTTGCCCATCGCCATGCTCGTTAGACGATTTGAACTCCTATTTGTATTGAATCAAAACCGGACTTTAGCCACGGGCTGCTAAGGTGCGCGGTGTGGTGGAGGCGGGAGAAATCGTCAGGCTCCGGAACCGAGGTCCTAAGGATAGCGGGGTAGACAGCCACGCCGCCGGCGCCGGACATACTTCACCCGGGCGAGTTCCAGACGCGACGTGGTGGTGGTGATGGGCTGGTGCTGGTTGGCGGCTTGGGCGCGGCGGGGAGGGAAAGAGGCGTGAAGTCGATCGGGACGGCTGTGAGCTGGCCGCAGCGGGGGTAGAAGACGTCGGAGCCGCCAGTGAGGCTCTATGCAGGAACCGTGACGCTGGCCGCAAAGTGACGAACTGGCCCGCTGGTATCAAGGCTGGAGCGGAGGGTGGGGAGGCATAGCGGGCAGGCGGTAGAGCCTGAGCACTACGTAGGCTCCGGTATCCCCGCCATCGATGAACTCTGCGAGTGGGCGGTGCAGGACAACCGATGGGGTGACCGGCTCAGGTTAGCTCCGGAAGTTCACTCATTTTTCCTAAGAGCCTGTTCACGATCTTCTGAGCAGTAGCACGAGGAAGGCGAGGTGGACGAACTGCAAGCTGGAGTTGAGTTTTCTTTCACAGTTCTTCCACAAACGCCGACATTTCTCCAGCCATCCGAAGGATCTTTCTACCACCCATCGTTTGGGCAAGACGACAAAAGTGTGCAGTTCATTGCGCTTGACGACCTGCACGGTGGCTCCCAAGCGCTGTTTTACGGCGTCGGCAAAGGGCTGTCCGGTGTAGCCGCCATCGACCAGCACGCTTTCAACCCCCAGCAGATTGGGATCGCAACGATCCATGGCGGCCAAGGCTCCGTTGCGGTCGGTTACCTCGGCCGTGGTAATGGCGATGGCATGGGGCAACCCCTGCGTATCGACGGCGATGTGCCGTTTGATGCCGGAGACCTTCTTGCCCGCATCGTACCCCTTCTGCTCCGCGCTATCGGTGTTCTTCACGCTCTGCGCGTCAACGATCAAGAAGCTGGTCATGGCGTTGCGTCCCTGTTTGGCTCGGGCCTCGCCAACTGATTTTTTTTAAGGCCCGCTCCAGAACGCTGATGCCGTCCGAACCGGGCTCGCTCCACTTGGCAAAGTACGAATGCACCGTGCGCCACTTGGGAAATCCATCGGGGAGCATGCGCCACTGGCAGCCGCTCTTGAGCAGGTACAACACCGCATTGAACACTTCATATAAATCCACGGTCCGCGGCTTGGTTCGCTTTCGTACCCCCTCAAACAAAAAGCGAACACGCTCAAACTGCTCCCGGCTCACATCACTCGGATACTGCTTTCTCTGTCCCATACTCCATTGCTATCGCCATAGCAGCCCATCTGCATATATCCATCTGGATGACCTCACACACGCCCATCCAAAGATCGTGAACAGGCTCTAAGGACGTAAGGAATAACGACACCCCTATTTTTAAACTGCTCCGAACACCTATCCATGCGGTCACGGAGAGAACGCAGAAAGAAATATTAGCTGACAGAATAATCGGCAGCACTCAGAGGAGCTCCCGCTCTCCAGTTCTTCGCTTGGCGCGGTCATTTCGAGTGAATCCGAACGAAAACGACGCCATGTTCTGGTACGTTCGCCGAGAAACTGCCCCGGAACTCGCCGAGGTCCTTCTTCTGCCAGAGATCGCGGACGGATGTGGCTTCGCTCAACCCGATGTCGGCGAATTTGACGGAGACGGTAACGACGCCCTGCTCGCGGTTGAAGAAGCCGACGGCCTTGCTGCCATCCGCCATGGGCTTCATCATCACCACGATCGGCCCCTCTTCCATGATGCTCCGACCCTGAATACCGGCGGGGTCCTGGTCCACGTCGATGACTTCGGGGTTAGTGAGAATGGCTAATGTTTGCGGCGTCATGGTGGCGAGATCGTTGCCGGCCATCAGTGGAGCGGCGAGGAGACACCAGAGGCTCATGTGCATGCGGTATTCGTTGTCCTTCATGCCGCCGTTGCCGACTTCGAGCATGTCTGGGTCGTTCCAATGGCCGGGACCTGCAAACTTCTCCAGTCCAGCCTGGCCGAAGCCGATAGCGAGCATGCGGGCGTACGTGTCGTTGATGTCTCCTGTGGTGCGCCACAGATTTGCGCCTTGACGCGGCAGAGTACTGCCAAACTGCGCCACGACCATGGATGCTGTAGACCATGGGGCGGCCAGTGCGGGCGAGCGCGTCTCCCATCTTGCGCAGCGCTTCAGGATATTGATCGCGCTGGTATTTGGTTCCCGCTGTACACCAGTCGTACTTGAGGTAGTCCATGTCCCACGAGGCAAACATCTTTGCATCCTGCTCCTCGTGCCCGTAGCTTCCTTCGGAGCCGCCGCATGCCTTGGGTCCGGGCGAGGAGTAGATGCCGATCTTCAAGCCCTTGGCATGGACGTAAGCGGCGAGCGCCTTCATGTCGGGGAATCCCTTGTTGGGATGGAGAGTTCCCTGGGCATCACGGGTTCCCTCCCAACCCTCGTCGATGTTGACGTATTGATAGCCGGCGGCCTTCATGCCGCTCGTAACCATAGCATCGGCCTCGGCCCGTATGGTGGCGTCATCGATTTTGGATGCGAACTTGTTCCAACTGTTCCAGCCCATGGGGTGGAGTGGGGGCGAAGGATTTGGCTGACGCCTGCTGCGCATGGCCGGGTGCACACAGACCGGCGGTAAAGACACAAAGGGCGAGTTTAGACAGAAACTTTCTCATGGTTGGAACTCCTTTTTCGATGCTCGTCTTGCGGGAAGACGCTTTGAGCGTTGGGCTGTTTGGTCCCGGTACAAAACTCTCGCCTGCCTGGAGAGATGACCAGGCAGGCTTTTGGGTTCGAGTGTTAGAAGATCAGCTTCAGTGCGAGTTGGCCAATTCTCGGATCGGCTGCGCTTGTGATGGTAGGTGTTGCAATGCCCGAAGCCTTGGCCAATCCAGTTAGAAATTCGTCGTAACTCTCGCCAGTATCGCGCCGCACAATGGATTTCATCGCAGCGTTCCACCCCAGCAACGAAGACCTGTCGCTGGGGACCCCGGCATTGGCTTCCAGCGTGGTGGCGTCGATG
>DHWW01000239.1 GCA_002413385.1 Granulicella sp. UBA5172 | reverse complement strand
GTTCGCTCACGGCTCCAGCCTCCCAGATGCGAGTCCGATCAGGCGAGCGGCCTTGAGCTCTGTCTCGGCCCATTCCTGGGCCGGGTCCGAACCCCACGTGATTGCGCCGCCGGTGCCGAACCTCAGCCACCGCTGTCCGCTGGCGTCCCGATCCGTCCAGAACGTACGGATGCCGACGGCAAGCTCGGCTTCCCGATCATCGCGGTCAACGAGGCGAAGACGAAGCATCTGTTCGACAACCGCTACGGCACGGGCCAGTCGACGATCGACGGGATCATCCGTGCGACGAACGTGCTGCTCGCAGGCAAGAAGTTTGTCGTCGCCGGCTACGGCTGGGTCGGGCGCGGCGTCGCGTCGCGGGCCCGCGGCCTGGGCGCGCACGTGATCGTCACCGAGGTCGACCCGATGAAGGCGCTCGAGGCGGTCATGGACGGTCTCGAGGTGCTGACGATGGAGGCCGCCGCGAAGATCGGCGACATGTTCTGCACCGCGACGGGCGACAAGAACGTCATCGCCGCGCAGCACTACCCGCTGATGAAGGACGGGACGATCCTCGCGAACACCGGCCACTTCAACGTCGAGATCGAGATCCCCGCGCTGCGGGCGCTCGCGAGCGAGACCCGAATGGCGCGCGAGTTCGTCGAGGAGTTCACGATGGACGACGGCCGCCGCATCTACTGACTCGCCGACGGCCGCAACGTCAACCTCTCGGCCGCCGAAGGGCATCCCGCCCTCGTGATGGACATGTCCTTCGCGAACCAGGCCCTCGGCCTCGAGTACGCCGTGCAGCACGCCGGCGAGCTCGAGCGGAAGGTGTATCCCGTGCCGGCGGTGATCGACCACGAGATCGCGCGCCTGAAGCTCGCGACCATGGGGATCGACATCGACGTCCTTACCGAGGCGCAGCAGAAGTACCTGGCCTCGTGGGACGAGGGAACCTGAGCCGATCCGGCGCCTCTGCGTCTGCCACGTCCCGCGACTCAGTCGCGGGACGTGGCATTTTAGGCGCCATGCAATCAGGCCCTGAGCAGGAGCTCGACCCCGATCGGATCGCCCGCCTCGAGGAGGACGGGCCGCGCGTCGTGCTGCTCGACCAGCGCGGCACCGCCGACGAGGAGGTCGACCTCGTCTGCACGACCGCCGCAGAGGTGGCGGAGGCGATCCGGACGCTCGCCGTCCGCGGCGCGCCCGCGATCGGCGTCGCCGCCGCCTACGGGCTGGCGCTCACGGCGCTCCGTGGCGAGGACCTGGCCGAGGCGGAACGGGAACTCGCGTCGTCGCGGCCGACCGCGGTCAACCTCTTCTGGGCGCTCGAGCAGATGCGCGCCGACCCGACCCCGGAGCGGGCGCGTGCGCTGCACCGCGAGGAGGTCGACCGCTGCCGCCGGATGTCCGCGCACGCCGCCGAGCTCTTTGGGCCCGGAACGCGCGCGCTGACGCATTGCAACGCAGGCGGGCTTGCGACGGGCGGCTACGGCTCGGCGGTGGGCGCGTTGCGCACGGCGTGGGAGCGCGGCCTGCTCGCGAGCGTGCTCGTCGACGAGACGAGGCCGCTGTTGCAGGGTGCGCGTCTCACCGCGTGGGAGCTCGAGGCGGTCGGCATACCGCACGCGGTGATCGCCGACTCGGCTGCCGCGTCGATGATGGCGCGCGGAGAGGTCGACCTGATCGGCACCGGCGCCGACCGCATCGCGGCGAACGGCGACACGGCGAACAAGATCGGCACGTACTCCCTCGCCGTGCTCGCGGCGTATCACGGCATCCCGCTCTACATCGTCGCGCCGAGCTCGACGGTCGATCTCACGACGCCCACGGGCGACGAGATCCCGATCGAGGAGCGTGACGGCGCGAGCGACTTTGGGGACGGGATGGGTCTGCTGCGTCAGCATGATGCGCTCCAATTGAGATTCGATGCTTTCTGGAGCTTGGATGCTTCACGAAGAGAAACTTGTTGCTCCGGTGATGGGATTAGACATGGCCGTTGAGGAGGCGGGCGAGCTCGAAGGCGGCGGCGGCGGCGAGGCCGCCAATGGCGACGGTCTGGAGAGCGCTCTTGAAGACGTTGGAACCGAGGGCGCGGCCTTTGGCTCCGCCGAAGATGGCGAGGGCGATGAGGGTGATGATGACCGAGACGCGCAGGGCGGTGGTGATGTTGGGGAAGATCATGTAGGGAGCGAGCGGGATGACGCCGCCGGCCATGTAGGAGATGGCAATGGTGAAGGCGGAACGGACGGCACGGCCGGGGGCGGGCGCTTCGAGGCCGAGCTCGAAGCGCATCATGAAGTCCACGTAGGCCTTGGGGTTGGATTGGAGGGAGCGAAGGACAGGCGTTGCGGATTCGTGGTCGACACCGTACTGCTCGAAGATCTCGTAGATTTCGGCGGCCTCGTCTTCAGGGCGGGTGACGACTTCGAGTTCCTCGCGGCGGCGTTCGGAGGCGAAGTGCTCGGTGTCGCCGCGCGAGGCGAGGTAGCCGCCGAGGCCCATGGCGATGGAGCCGGCGGCGATTTCGGCGAGTCCGGCGGTGACGACGAGGTGAGCGGCGGAGATGGCTCCGGCGAGACCGGCGGCGAGGGCGAAGGGGACGGTGAGGCCGTCGGCGAGGCCGATGACGATGTCGCGGACCGCCTCGGAGGAGGTGAAGTGGACTTCGTGATGATCATGCGAGGGCGCAGGCGAGGCGTGTGTTGTGTGTACAGGCATATTGAAAGTGTAGAAGGTTGTTGCGCCCGAGGCAGCGGCAGCGGTGAAATTTTATGAGGCGGATGCGTCTTCCTCGCGGCGATAACGTCTCTTCTGTGTAATGCGCAGGGAGATGGCGATGCGATTGAGAGCGATGTTGGCGGGCGGAACACTCGGGATGATGATAGGCGCGGGTGGAATGTTGCAGGCACAGGGGACGCCACAGGCACAGGGGACGCTGCAGGCGCAGGGGCCGCAGACGCAGGAGAGAGAGGGACGCGCGGTCTTTGCAGGGATGCAGAGGGTGGCAGGGGAGGTGACGGCGGTTTCGGGTGCGACGGTGACGGTGAAGACCGAGGACGGCGCGACGATGCAGATCGTGACGACCGACAATACGCGGGGGATTGAAGGGTCGCGGCGTGACGGTGAAGATTGCGGACCTGAAGGTGGGTGATGGCGTGATGGCGGCGGGGGTTCTGGATGAACCGAAGAAGACGCTGCATGCGGCGATCGTGTTTGCGACCGACGCGGCGCAGGTGAAGGCGATGCGGGAGAACCTGGGGAAGACGTACATCGTGGGGAAGGTGACGGCGATCGATCTGGATAACGCAAAGATGACGGTGGAGCGGCCCGACCATGTGGCGCAGACGATCGGGTTCGATGAGACGACGTCGTTCCAGCGGGGCGGGCGCGGAGGGGTGGGACGGATGGGCGGGGGCGGAGGAATGGCCGAGGGTGCAGCTCCGGCGGAGGGTGGGGAGAGTATTACGCTGGCGGACATCAAGGTGGGGGATATGGTGCGGGGGACGGGGTCGGTGAAGGGCGGGATGTTTGTGCCAACGCAGTTGGTGGTTGGGACTCCGGGGCAAGGGCGGCGGCGCGGGAGCGGTGCAGCAGTGCCGGGTGCGGGTGCGACTCCTCCTGTAGACCCGCAGTAGCGGGAGAGATGGAGTGTAGAGGGTCTGGTGAGGCGAGGGCTGACGTGAAATCGGCGCAGGGCGAGGTGTACGTGGAAGGTCGAGAGTTGAGGCGGGTTCGGCGAGGTGCTGTGGGGCTGGCGGCTGTGGCGGCGCTGGCGGTTGCGGGGCTGGCGTGGAGCTCGGCAGCGCTGGCAGAGCAGAGTGCGGCGACGACGACGTTGACGGCTCAAGCTACTGGTGCGCCCGCGACTGCCGCGCCAGCGCAGGGTGGAACGATTGCAGGGCATGTGGTGGCGGGAACGGCGGGCAAGGCGGGAGGGGTTCCGCTGCCTGGGGTTGCGATTACTGCGACCAATTCACTGACGGGGAAAAAATATGCGACGTCGACGGATATCGATGGAGCGTATGCGATGTCGATTCCTCGCAATGGGCGCTATGTGGTGCGAGCGGAGCTGGCGGGGTTTGCCGTGGCGACGCAGGAGGTGGTGCTGAATGGCGTGGAGGCGGAGGCGGCGAAACAGTCGATCACGATTGTGCCGAAGGCTGCTGATTTCGGATTGGAGCTGGCGAGTAGAGCGGCGGCGAATGAGGCTCGGCAGGCAGCGGTGGGCGGTGGGACGAACGCTCTGCAGGGGTTGCAGGGACTGAGCCTGAGTGCGGGTGAAGATGCGCTGGATGCGAGCAAGGGCGGAGGCAATGCGGGTGCGGCGTTGCCGACGATGGCGGGGATCGAGAATGGAGCGTCGGACTCGGACTCGGTCGCGGTGACGGGACAGACGGGACAGACGAATGGGCTGGCGAGGTTCAGCGAAGATGAGATTCGGCAGCGCGTGGAAGATACGGTGGCGCAGGGCCGGGCGAGTGGGATGATTCCTCCGGGAGGCGATCCGACGAATGCGATTGTGGGGATGCTGGGAGGGATGATGCGCGGGGGCGGCGGGCCGGGTGGTGGTGGAAGGGGCGGACGCGGAGGCGGAGGCGGATTTGGGGGTGGGGGATTTCGGAACTTCAACCCGGCGCAACCGCATGGGAGCATTTTTTATCAGGGCGGCAACTCGGCGTTGAATTCGGCACCGTGGTCGCCGGCGCTGACACCGGTGGCAAATCCTGCGGGGTACTCGAACCGCTATGGCGTGACGCTGGCGGGGTCGCCGTATATTCCGGGATTGACGAAGCCGAACACGAAGCAGTTTGTGTTTCTGAATGTGACGGGGCAGAAGAATCTGACGGCGTTTCTGGCGACGGGGCTGGTGCCAACGACACTTGAGCGTGCAGGGAATTTCTCTGCGTCGTCGCTGGGCACGGGGACGAATGCGGTTCCGGTGACGATCTACGATCCGAAGACGGGGCTGCCGCTGGCTGGCGATACGATACCGACCGTCGGCAGTTGCGATGCTGGCGAGACGTGCATTCAGCCGGCAGCGGAGTCGCTGCTGGGCTACTATCCGCTGCCGAATATTCCGACGAATGTGCAGGGGTACAACTACCAGACGGTGACGAATGCGGGCAGTAACAATGTGTCGATCAATGCTCGCTATGTGCGGACGCTGGGCGGAGCTGCGGGAGCGCCGTTCGGTGGATTTGGCGGCGGGGGCAGAGGCGGCGGGAACTCGAATCTGCCGCCGAGCCTGCGGCAGAATATTAATTTGAGCTACAACTACTCGCACGCGGCGAGTGACGAGCGGAATATTTTTCTGCCGCTGGGTGGAACGCAACAGAGCGATGGCACGGCGCTGAGTGCGGGGTACACGATTTCGTATGGGCGGCTTTCGAACCATGCGAGCTTGACGTGGAACCGGTCGAATGCGAAGACGCGGAACTACTTTACGGATACGTCGAATAATCCATCGGCGGAGGCAGGGCTGAGTATTCCGAATGCCTCGGGAGGATTTGCCGACCCGCGGTTTTATAACGGGCTGGCGTCCATCAACATTGCGAACGATACGGGGCTATCGAATACGAGCCCGAGCGAGACGATCAACCAGACGATCAGCTTTTCAGACTTTGTAGCGTGGCGGCACAAGAAGCACAACATGCGGTATGGGCTGGATGTGCGACGGGTGCATGCGGACTCGATTGGCGGAAATAATCCGCTGGGAAGTTTTACGTTTACGGGGTACGCGACGGCGAGTCCGGCGGCGCAGGCGGCGGGGACGGGAGGGCAGACGAGCGGCGATGGGTTCGCTGATTTTCTGCTGGGACTGCCGCAGAGTACGAGCATCCAGGCGGGACTTTACAAGACGTACCTGCGGGAGAATGTGTATGACTGGTATTTGACCGATGACTTTCGCGCGCTATCTAACCTGACGGTTAACTATGGGTTGCGCTATGAATATTTTGGGCCGTACAGCGAGAAGAATGGGCGGCTGGTGAACCTGACGGGGATCAATGGGGTGACACCGGTGACGTCGGGGATAGGATGCGTGACGCCGAATGGGATCAGCTACTCGACGGCTGCGGGCACGGTCACTTGCACGGCTGGAGGGAGCGCGTCGCTGGTGAATCCGGACCATGCGATGTATTCGCCGCGCGTGGGATTTGCGTATCGCCCGAAATTCGCGAAGTTTGCGGCGACGCTGCTGAAGGACACGGCGGTGCGGGGCGGATATGGAATCAACTACAACACCGGGCAGTATGCAATTTTTGCGAAGTCGCTGTCGCACCAGGAGCCGTTCTCGGTGACGCAGACGAATGCGGTGGCAACGCCGACGACGGTGAATCCGAATCCGACGCCGACGGGATGCGTGACGAATACGACGACGAGCACGACGAACATGACGCTGGCGAATGGGTTTGGGTGCTCGTCGACACAGGCGATTCAGAACAACTACGCGGTGGACAAGAATTACCGGCTGGGGATGGTGCAACTGTATAACCTGAATGTTCAGCGAACGCTGCCACTGCAGATCGTGTTCAACATCGGTTACAACGGATCGAAGGGCAGGAACCTGGATGTGGTCGGGTCTCCGAATGGGACGCCGAGCGGGACGACGACGGCGGGGGTGGCGCCGTTCGATTATGAAGAGTCGGCGGCGGGATCGCGGTCGAACCAGCTGGTGGTGAGCTTGCAGAAGCGGCAACAGAAAGGGATTTCGCTGGGGGCGACGTATACGTATTCGCACTCGATTGATAATGCTTCGGGCGTGGGGGGAGCGGTGGGATCTCCGGTGCAGAACCTGTATGACCTGAGGGCGGAGGAGGGCAACTCGAGCTTCGATCAGCGGCACAATCTCACCGGCAACTGGTTGATCGAGCTGCCGTTCGGACCGAATCGCGCGTTCTTCAACAAGGGCGGCGTGACGTCGAGGATGCTGGATGGATTTTTGCTGAGTGGGACGTTCACTTTCGCGTCGGGGACGTATCTGACGCCGCATTATTCGGGGAACCAGGCGGAGGCGGCGGCGGGCAATGTGTATCAGCAGCGGCCGGACAGGGATGCATCGCAGCCAGTGAAGGGGCCGGGGACGCTGAGAGAGTTTTTCAATAAGGCGGCGTTCACGGCTCCGGCGGCGGGGCAGTATGGGACGGCATCGCAGGGATCGATTGAGGGGCCGGGAACGGTGTCGGTGAATGCGTCGCTGTCGCGGACGGTGGACTTTGGCGGGACGCGATCGTTCGAGGCTCGCGTGACGGCGAGCAATGTGTTCAACACGGTGCAGTACAGCGGGATCAATACGACGCTGAACTCTGCGAATTTTGGGCAGGTGACGAGTGCGGCGGCAATGCGGTCGTTGCTGGTGCAGGCGAGATACAGGTTTTAGTGGTTAGTGGTTAGTGNNTAGTGATTAGTGATTAGTGGTTAGTGATTAGTGGTTAATGATTGGGAGTTGCTGGATGCGGCGATTGGTGGCGGCGATGATGGTCGGAGTGCTGGGAGTGGGCGGGCCGATGGGGGCTGCTGCGCAGACGCCGGCTCAGGCTCAGCCGCAAGCGCAGGCTCAGCAGACGGGTGAGGGGACGTTCAGGCTGAGTGTGAATGCGAACATCGTGCTGACCAACGTGATCGTGCGCGACAAGAAGACGGGTGCGGTGGTGAAGGGCTTGAAGGAGAGCGATTTTACGGTTCTCGAGGACAAGAAGCCGCAGCACTTGATTAGTTTTGATTATCAGAATGTGGACGAGGCGGCGGTGCTGGCGGAGAAGACGACGGCGGGAGGAAAGGCTTCGGTTGCGGATTTGCTGGAGAGAAATTTTTCGGCGGACCCGAAGGCGCTGAAGGACCATCGGCTGATTGTGATTTTTTTCGATCTGAGCTCGATGCAGGACGAGGACATCGATCGCGCGGTGGATGCAGCGGATGATTATGTGAACAAGCAGATGCAGCCGGCGGATTTGGTTGCGCTGGTGAGTATGTCGACGGGCCTGACGATGGACCAGGATTTTACGTCGGACAAGGCGGCGCTGCTGCGTGGGCTGGCGAAGTACAACGGCACGGATGAGACTGGCTTTGCGAATGGAGCTACAGACTCAACGGATGGCGCGAGCGACGATACGACTGCGTTCGCGGCCGACGATACGGAGTACAACAGCTTGAATACGGACCGGGAGCTGCTGGCGATTCGGGCGATTTCGAAGAGCCTGGAACGCGTGGATCAGCGGAAGTCGATGCTGTATTTTTCAGGTGGCATCACACGCAATGGGATCGAGAACCAGGCGAGTTTGCGCGCTGCTACGAATGAAGCGGCGAAGGCGAATCTTGCGATTTATAGCGTGGATACTCGCGGACTACAGGCTCTGCCGCCGGTGGGAGATGCGAGCAAGGGGAGCTTGCGGGGGAATTCGGCATATCGCGGATCGGCGGCGACGGCGCAGTTGAGTGCGAACTTTGGATCGCAGGAGACGCTGAGCACGCTGAGTGCGGATACGGGGGGTAAGGCGTTTTTCGACTCGAATGATTTTGCTCCGGCGTTTCAGCAGGTGCAGCATGACACGGAGGCGTATTACATTCTTGGGTTTCGATCGACGAACCAGACGCGCGATGGATCGTTCCGGCACTTGACGATCACGGTGGACCGGAACGATGTGAAGATCGAGTACAGGCCGGGGTATTATGCTCCGGCGGACTTCCAGCACCAGAAGACGGAGGACCGCGAGCTGGCGCTGACGGAGCAGATGCGCAGTGATTCACCGGCGACGGATGTGGCGGTGTACCTGGAGGCGCTGTTCTTCAGAGAGAGCGAGAACTCGTATTTTATTCCGGTGAGTCTGATTGTTCCGGGAGCGCAGATTCCGTTTGTGGTGGGTGGGGATCGCGACAAGGCGACGCTCGACATTGTGGGGCAGGTGAAGAACGCGCAAGGGATTGTGGTGGGCAATGTGCGCGAGACGGTGAAGCTGGCGGTGGATGCGTCGCAGCAGGTGAAGCACAAGAATATTCAGTACTCGACTGGGTTTACGCTGGCACCGGGGAGGTATCACCTGAAGTTTGTGGTGCGCGAAAATCAGACGGGCAACATGGGGAGCTTCGAGACGGATATACAGGTTCCGGATTTGAAGAAGTCTCCGCTGAAGCTGAGCTCGGTGGTGCTGGCGAGTCAACGCACTCCGAATACGGAGAAGAATGCGGCGAGCCCGCTGGTAAGAGATGGGCTGGAGTGGGTGCCGAATATTGCGCATGTGTTTCGGCAGGACCAGCACCTGTATTTTCTGTATGAGGTGTATGACCCGACAAAGGAGAAGCGTGGAACTGAACCGGCGGGTTCGCCGGGGCTGGGGCGGAGAGTGGGCGGGCCGGTGAAAGTGCTGACGAGTATCGAGTTCCTCAACAACGGGAAGAAAGTGTACGAGACGCCGCTGGTGACGGCGGATGCGATCAATGATCCGCAGCACGAGGGTGTGGCGTTTCAGTTCGATGTGCCGCTGGCACAGTTGAAGCCGGGAACGTACATCTGCCAGGTGAACGTGATCGACGATGCGGGTGGGAGTTTCCTGTTTCCTCGGCTGGCGCTGAAGGTGAATGCCGCGGTGGGGGCACTGGCACCGACGACGACGGTGTCGGGCGGGCGATAGGCGCGAGGGCTATTTGTAGGGGCAGTGGCGGCAGTCAGAGTTGCAGCAATAGCCGCGGCGCAGGTGGTATGCGGAGGTGAAGACGAGGTAGGGGCCTTCCATGTAGAAGTCTTCGGGACGCAGGGGCTCGTTGTCGAGGGCAGGCTTGCCGGGTTTGGGTGGGGGGTACTGGGAATCGGTCATGAGAAGAGACCGGGTGATGCAGTGGTTGGGGTGGGGCGAGGGGTGAGGGCTTCGGCGCGGAGCATGTCGGCGACGCTGCTGCGGGTGCGGGCGGGTTTGGATCTTGGAGGGCTGTCGGGCGAGGGGTTTTCTGCGACGACGGAGCCGTTGAGGAAGATGACTTCGCGACCGGGGATGGCGGGGATGCGGTCGCC
>DHWW01000236.1 GCA_002413385.1 Granulicella sp. UBA5172 | reverse complement strand
CGCCAGCCCAGCCCCCACCCATCCCACCAGGAGCACAAGCCCGCACCTCCTCAAACTTCGCAGCAAAGCCTGCCCCACAACTCCCCTAAGCCTCATCGACAGTGCCTGACCTGAATCCATCCACTCCAAGAATATCCAACTCCTCCAACCCCTGTCGTCGCGCGCGAAACTGCTGCCTCTCAGCACCCTCTCCCAAACGCCCAGAGCCTCAACCCTGGCTCGCCTGGATCATCCGCAAAGGTGGTTCTTCGTTCAGTTCGTCATGCAGCTCGTCGACCTTACCCTTGGCCTTCGCGAGAGCCTTCTTCCCCACCGCCGTAATCCTGTACAACCTGCGCTTGCGTCCTCCAACCGTCTTCTCCACCGACTTCAGCAGGCCTCCCCGCTCCAGCCCATGCAGCAACGGATACAGCGTGCCAGGGCCTATCCGGTACCCATGATGCGTCAGCTCCTCCATCATCGCCAAACCAAAAATCGGCTCGCGAGACGCATGCACCAGCACATGAATCCGTATCAGTCCGAAATAGAGCTCGCGCTGTTGCTTCAACACAACATAAATATACCGCCACTGCCTCGATCCCATTCTTGGCATATATCGAATTTCGATATATCCTCTTCGAGATAAGCCTTCTTTCGACGAAGTCGTCACCCCCTCCATAAGGACACAGAGCCACCGATGAAATGTACAGCTCGCCTCTCCCAGCGAACCCTCTGCCTCCTCCTCATCCTCACGGCTACAAAACTGTGCGCACAGGCCGGCCCGCCCTTCCAGACCGACGACCCAACCCCCGTCGATCTCGGCCACTACGAAGCCTACGTCTTCGGCACCGCCGACGGCACACCCGTCGAGATGGACTCCACCGGCCCCGCATTCGAATTCAACTGGGGAGCCATCCCCAACATTCAACTCCATGCCATCTTCCCCTTCGGAGTCGCGGCGCCGCTCAACCATCCCGTCTACGCCCCCGCCGGCTCCGGCCCCACTACCTTCGGCGTCACCGACATGGAACTCGGCATCAAGTACGGCTTCATCAAGCAAACCAGACACCGTCCTCAAATCGGCTCCTTCACGATGTTTGAAATTCCCACCGGCAACTACTCCAGGGGTCTCGGCATCGGCAAAGTCTGGTACAAATTGCCCCTCTGGGCAGAGAAAGAATTCGGCCCCTGGAGTCTCGTCGGTGGCATGGGCTACACCGTCGTTCCGCAGACGGACTACAGCAACTTCCTCTACGGAGGATTCCTCGCCAAACGCGAACTCAGCAAAAAGCTCGAGCTAGCCGCCGAAGTCTTCTCGCATGGCGCTGAGGGTGCCGCCGCCCCGCAGTCCCAGGCTTCCACACTCATCGACGCCGGAGGCTACTACCACTTCAACTCCCCCGGCCTCCAGCTTCTCTTCGCCTATGGCCACTCCGTCGCAGGCCAAACCGAGAACTACGCCTACCTCGGCCTTTTCAAAACCTGGGGCAAAGATCGCGACACCAAAGACAAAGCCGCAGGAGACGCTCTGCAATCCACTCAACCCCACAAAAACTAATTCACTCGCATCGTTCACCGAGGAACCTCAATGGAAATCACCGTACGCAGTCTCTGGACCCTGATCCACGGCATGGGCTTCGGCGCGCTCTACCTGCTCGCCTGCTCAGGAGCCATCGTCGAACTCTATCGCCTCACCAAACCCTCCGCGTCCGCGCCCACCAGCACTCGCTTCCTCAACGTCTACCTCATTACCATGGTCGTACTCGCCTGGGCCGCCGTGCTCACCGGTGCCTACATCATCTATCCCTGGTACCGCGCCACGCCTCCTCCGGGCACCGTCGATCTCGCCCTGTTCCCGCAACGCCTCCTCATGTCCAGCCCCTCCACCATCGGCTGGCACTCTCTCGGTATGGAGTGGAAAGACCACGTCGCCTGGTTCGCCCCCATCTCCATCACCATGGTCGCGTTCGTCTTCATCAAATACGGCCGGGACCTCAAAAACCATCGTCAGCTTCGCTCCGCGGTCCTCACCTTCGCGATAGCCTCCTTCGTCTCAGCCGGCATCGCAGGATTCTTCGGCGCAATGATCAACAAGAACGCACCCGTCTACGGCGGCTACACCATCCAGCTCAGCCACGGAGAAGCCAAGTGAATCCTCCAACGAATACAGCCTCACCAGCCCTCACCAACGGTTCCGGCGCAGCCGCTCTCCTCTCGGCAGGAATCGGCTCGTTCGCCCTCGCGGCCCTCGCCATCGCCGGCGACAAGTCCGCGCTCATCAAGAGCCACCTCATCTTCTATAGGCCCACAGGCCCGCTCTCCGGCGTCACCACCACCGCCATCCTCCTCTGGCTCGTCACCTGGGCAATCCTCGAAGTCCGCTGGCAGAAAAAGTCAGTAGCCCTCGGTCGCATCAGCGCAATCGCTCTCATCCTCCTCATCCTGAGCATCGCCCTGGCCTTCCCTCCGATCGCCGACCTCTTCTAACCTCAATCCTCTTTGTCCGGAACAATATTTGTCGCCGCCCAATGCATCGGGTCCGCATTCAAGTTCGGCTCAATCGACACCGCACCCTCCACCGGCTTCGCCGCGACATTGAACCCATCCACCAGCACCATCGGCGAATCCTTCTCCAGGTCCTTCGTCGCAGCCTGAATCGTAATCGTCCGCGACTCGCCCGGCACCAGCGTCAGGTAATTATCCGAATAGAACGCCGGCAAAACCCTCTTGCCCGACTGCTTCTGGTGCAGCTGCAAATGCGTCATCAGCGCAATGTGATCCGTCGGATTTGAAACCGTCACCGTGAGCACCGTATTCTCGCCTACCACCTGCGAAGTAGCCTCTGCCTCGACCTCCGCCGTCGGCAATTTCATCAGTCCCGTAAAGTCATCCTGCGCCACATTCTGCCAATAGAAGTTGGTTGAAATCACCTGACCATCGCTTCCCAAAAGGTCGAGCTTCACGAAATACAGCGGCGAAATACGAGTGTTCGGTTCGATCTCCGCGATCTTCACCGTCGTGCTCCCCGGCACCGTCGCAACGGCATAGTTGTTCACCGAACTCACCTTGCTATCGAACTCGTAAATCGTCATCCGCACCGTGAGCCCCGTCAGAGCCTCCGGCTTATTATTCACAACCTCAATCCCGCCATTCGACTCATTGAGCTGCACATGCACCGTCTCCGCCGCCTTCTTCACCGCATACAGCGCCGAGTTCGGATCGAGATCNNCCCGTCGTCTCCTTGAACATCAGAGAATTGCGCCCCTCATACATCGCTCGAAACGCCTCGTAGTTCGCGAGCTGCGCCTTCCGCACAAAGTCCGCAAGATTCCGAATATGCCCATAGCGCTTCGCCAGCGTAAACGGATATTCATCCCCGCGCTGCGCACCCGTCGCCATATCGTGCTGCGCCCAGTCGTCGTTGATCGTCTCCCAATCCTTCTTCGGCATCATGCCCTGGATCGACTCAATCGTCGGCACAGACACCGATCCCGTCTCCGTCTTGAAGCTCTCATTCAGCCGATAGAAAAATCGCGGTGCCCGCCAGTAATACGGCCCATGCGACGACACGCCCCGCCCATCCGCCGAGTTCGATTGATACAGCCGCGTCGGATCCAGTCTCCCCATCATCGTCTTCAACGTGTCATCCAGATCCTTCGGAGGATACCCCTCATTCCGCGCGCACCACACCGCAATCGACGGATGATTCCGGTACCGCAAAATCTTGTCCTGCACGTTCGCAAGATACGTCGGAATATCCGTAGGGTTCGGTCCATCCGAAGGATTCGGCTGGAAGAACTCATCCCACAGCAGCATCCCGTACTTATCCGCCATCTCATAAAATTCCGGATTCGTACTCTGCCCCACCCAGTTCCGAATCAGGTTCATATTCGCCAGCGCGTGCATATGAAACTGAGCATCCAGCCGCTCCCTCGGCACGCGCTTCATCGCTTCATCCAGCCCCCAGTCCCCGCCCCTCACCATCACCTTCACGCCGTTCACAGAGATCGTCAGATTCTCCGAGTCCGCCACCTGGTACTCAATCCTCCGCACCCCAAACACAGTCGTCTGCGCATCGGACGTCTCCTTCCCCACCTCAAACTTAAGCTGCAGCGAGTAAAGATTCTGCGGCCCATATCGATTCGGCCACCACAGCTTCGGATGCTCCAGATGCAGCACCGCCATCGAGTGGCTATCAACCGAAACCACCGCACTACTCTTCGCCTCCAGCGTCACGTCCTTCCGAAACGTAACCGGCTCTCCCTGCCCCATAATCGTCCCAACCAGCACTCCGCTCACAGCCTTCGCCGAAGCATTCTCCACCGTAGCCGACACCGTAAGCTCCGCCGACGCATTCGACTTCGCAAGATCGCTCACCACAAACGGATCCTTCACCACCACCGGCCCCGTAGCATCCATCGTCACCGGAAGCCAGATCCCCGTGTCGCGATCGCGAATCGCCATCAACCAATCCCACCCAATCGTCGACAGAAAAGTCGGTCCATCAATCGCTGTCTCGCCACCATTCTTCCCCACGCCATTCGCAGTGTTATGCTCATGCGCCACGCCCGGATGCGGCTGCGGAGCCACCAGCACCGCCACCGTCGTCTCCTTGCCCGGCTTCACATACGCAGACACATCAAAGTCCCCGCGCACAAACGCCCCGCGCATCGTCCCCACCTCATGCCCATTCACCCACACATCGGCAGCGTAATTTACGCCTCCAAAATGCAGCCAAGTCTGCCGCCCCTTGTACGTCGCCGGAACCATCACCGTCGTGCGATACCAATAGCTCGTCTTATTCAAGCTCTCCGGAATCCCCCGCATGTTCTCGCCATACAGCGGCTCCGGATACACCTTGTTATCCACCAGCGTCGTCAGCACCGTTCCCGGAACCGTCGCCGCATACCACCCCTCCGGCTTGAATCCCGCCGCTGCCACCACCGCAGGCGCAGCCGAAACCTTCGCCATATCCTGCAACGTCCACCCACCCACCGTCACCGCGCCCTGCTGCGCAAACGCCATTGAAGCCTGCAACATCAATACCCCAAACACAATCTTCCCAACGCTCATAAGCCGACGCATCCCCTTCAGAAATTGATTCGATAACGTTATCAATGCGACGAGTCTACAACCCCCAACCCACAACGCGATACCATCGCCCTCCACCATCGAAAGGACCAGGCAATTAAGACCTTCCGTACCGCAGACCCGCATGAGATTGTTCCTATGGATCGCTTCACGCTCAAAATCAAGCAGGGCGCAGCTGATGGTAAGCGGCGTGATGTGAAGGCTAAGAGCTTATCCGTAAA
>DHWW01000135.1 GCA_002413385.1 Granulicella sp. UBA5172 | reverse complement strand
TCCGGTCGAGATGACAAATTTTTGTAAGGAGACAAAAGAGCTTCGGCGATGAGGTAGTCCTGGCGGCCGCGGAGGGAGCCGAGGGTGACGTTGCCCTTGATGATTTCTCCGGTGCGGGGGTCGGCGACGGCGGCACCGTAGCTCCAGCCGCGGGTGTAGCGGTGGACCCACTGGATGATGTTGTAGCGAATGTCCATGGGGTCGGCGTCGGCGGGGAGGATGTCGACGCGGAAGGTGTTGGGGGCCCAGCCGGCGGACTGGAAGGCAGCATCCCACCAGCGGGCTCCTTCGAGGAGAGCGGTGCGGATGGGTTCGGGTGCTCCGCGATCGACNNAGCCTCCGGTGTTGGCGTCGAGGGGAGGGAGTTCGATGAAGGAGTGGCGCTCGCGGAGGGTGAGGGCGTGGGGGTCGGGGGTGACGTCGCTGACGAATTTGCCGTGGGGGACGGCGTCGGTGACGAAGGTGAGGATGGCTTCGACTTCGGTGTTTTTGGGGAAGGCTTTGGTGTCGTCGAGGGCGATGGTGGAGCGGGTGGGGTCGATTTTGTAAGTGCCCTGGTTGAGGGAGGCGAGGGTTTCAGTGACACCGTGGGCGTCGTGGAGGAAGAAGTCGGTGGCGTCGACGAGGACTGCGCCGGGATGCTGAGAATCGTCGGGGTCTTCGGCGGCTACGGTGAAGCCCCAGAGGATGGATTCGGGGAAGGACTGGGTGACGGCGAGGCGCTCGGCGGGGTCGGTGGCGGAGGAGCGGAATTCCTGGTTGGGCTCGACGAGGAGGATCTTGGGGCCGGAGCGCTCGAAGCGGAGGATGCGGCCGGGCGAGGTTTGGCCGCGGTCGAGGCCGAGGTCGTTGGAGCCGGTGCCGTAGGGGAGGGAGTTGGTGTAGAGGAGGTCGGGGCTGCGGCCATCAGGGTCGAGGCGGGGGATTTCGAGGTAGAGCTTGCCGGTGGCGGCGTCCCAGTCGAGGGGGAGGAAGCCGGGGATGTGGTGCATGGCGGCGGTTTTGGCAGCGATGGTGGGCGTGGCTGACGTGGTCTCGGCGTGGAGGAGGGCGGGTGCGAGAAGCAGGGTGAGGAGGAGGCTGGCGCGCATGGTCATTTTTACCATGCGTGCCGGGCGGTGCGGCTGGCTGGCTAGCGGACGAAGATGAGGTAGGCGCAGAGGGCGAGGCCGGTGAGGGCGAGAAGGACGGCGACGGCGATGGCGGTGCGGGAGGCTCCGAGTTGGAAGGGTTCTCCGGATTGGAGCTGGCGGACGAGCTTGAGATGGCGGATGGTGGCGGCGATTTCCATGAGAACTCCCATGGCGACGAGCGCGGTTCCGAACCAGAGAGAGAGGCCGCTGTGGGCTTGTGGCGCGAGGTGCTGGGCTAGCTGGATCTCGCGGAGGAAGAGGCCGAAACGGGCGACGACGAATCCGAAGCCCATGAGGGCGAGGCCGGTGCGGAGCCAGGCGAGATAGGTTCGCTCGGCGGCGAGGATGTCGGTGGTGTTCATGGTGTACTCCTGATGCCGGTGGTGTTTTCTGAGATTGAGATGCGGATTCGGGGGGTGAGTGACGAGGTTGCGTGTTGCGGCGTGGTTGTCCCTTTATACTTGAGAGGCGTTGGAGCAGTGGGCTGCAGGGTGTTTGTGCGGCGCTGCATTTAAGGAGTCTATGGCTGCACTGGTTGAAGCGATTCATGTGAAACGGAAGATGGTGTTTGAGTTTGAGGGCGCTCCTTATACGTGTTTGGATTCGGACATTAGCACGCCGACCGCTCGTGGTGGGCAGACGCTGGTGCGGTTGAAGATGCGGAATTTGCTGACTCGCGCGGTGTTCGACAAGACGTTCAAGGCGAATGATAAGTTCGCGGAGCCGGACCTGGAGTTTGTCGATGCGAGCTATTTGTATAGCGATGCGGAAGGCTCACATTTTATGGATCAGGAGAGCTTTGAGACGCATACGCTGACGGAAGAGAAAGTTGGCGATGGGCTCAACTACCTGGTCGAGGGTGCGATGCTGCAACTGCATATGTATAACGGCAGCCCGATTGGGTTGCAGTTGCCAATCTTTGTGGAGCTGGATGTGAAGTACACCGAGCCGGGAGTGCGCGGCGATACGTCGAGTGGCAGCGTGACGAAGGCGGCGACGCTGGAGACAGGGTTCGTGATCAAGGTGCCGCTGTTTATTAAAGAAGGCGAGAAGATCAGGGTGTCGACCGAGACTGGAGAGTTCACCGGACGCGCCTAGTCTTGCGCGGACGGCGAGAGTTAAGAGCTTGCGGGGCGTGGGGTTCTGCGCGGACGGCGGGTCGCGCGAGCGGGAGTGCGGGCGGAATACAGGGGTCTCACCACTTCGCTGCGCTTCGGTCGAGATGACGGGGGTTTTCGGCTGGGCTTAGGGGTGGTCTATTCAGGGGGTGGCGGGGTTTGTGCTGGAGTTGGGAGGGTTGCCGGTGTCAGCGGGGTGGCGGGTCCTTCGGCTGCGCGTCTCGCATAAAGCGCGAGACGCTTCGCTCAGAATGACGGGGTTGGGGTGGGGAGAGCGGCCGCGCTATACGCGCGATGCCCACCTTAGCGACGATGAAACCGTCGCGAAGATGGGGCACCCGGATTTGTGGTGGTGCGAGGGAGAAGCAGATTCCCTGCGGGAATGACAGAAAGAAAGGCAACGGCAACAGCAAGGGCCAATACGGGGGTCCTTCCCCTTCGCTACGCTCAAGGGTCAGGATGACGGCGAAGAACGGATGACGGTGGGAAGATGGCGGTGGGAAATGTTTGCGTCTTGCTTGCACTTTTTGTAGGGATTCGGCATACTTAGAAGGTTGTCTGCACTTCCGTGTGGACTAGTCGGGACCACGCCCTTGCGGTGCAATGCATGATGGGGTGGGAGACGAGGAAATAAATGGCTAAGAAATCTTCCAAGAATATTACGAAGGCGCGCGCGCTTGTGGAGCAGCGTCCTTATACGATCGGCGATGCGATTCCCCTGTTGCAGAAGGCCAAGTACGCCAAGTTCGACGAGACGGTCGACCTGACGATGCGGCTGGGTGTCGATACGCGTCATGCTGACCAGATGGTTCGCGGGACGGTGATCCTTCCCCACGGGCTGGGCGGTAAGAGCAAGATTGTTGCGGTTATCGCTTCGGGCGATAAGGTGAAAGAGGCTGAGGCTGCCGGCGCTGAGTTCTTTGGCGGCGAAGAGTTGGTCGAGAAGATTCAGAAAGAGAATTGGACTGCCTTCGACGCTTTGATCGCTACGCCGGACATGATGCGTTCGGTTGGACGTCTGGGTAAGGTTCTCGGACCTCGCGGCTTGATGCCGAACCCGAAGACGGGCACCGTGACCACGGATGTGGCTGCGGCGATTCGCGAGATTAAGGCCGGCAAGGTCGAGTTCCGCGCGGACAAGACGGCGCTGGTGCATGTTCCGGTTGGCAAGCTTTCGTTTAGCGCTGAGAAGTTGCAGGAGAATGCGTTGACGGTGATTTCGTCGGTGATGAAGGCAAAGCCTTCGGCGGCGAAGGGCAAGTATGTCAAGCGCATCATTCTGAGCTCCACGATGGGCCCGGGCATTGAGCTCGAAGCCGCTGTGGCGGATGTGGCGACAAAGGCGTAAAGCAGGGATTAGGGATTAGACTTCCGCGCTCCGGATTTTGGAGCGAGACAGATCAGGTTGGCGGCAAGAGGCCAGCAGGTAAAGGTTAGGTTTTCATCATGGCATTGACCAAAGCGAAGAAGAACGCAAAAGTAGCGATGCTGGCGAGCGAGCTTGAGAGCTCGACTTCGGCGATCATTGGAACGTTCAAGGGGCTGACGGCCTCGAAGGACTTTGAGTTGCGCAAGGTGATTCGCGCAGCGGGCGGCAGCTACCACGTCGTCAAGAACAAGCTGGCGGCGAAGTCGGCCGAGGGCACCAAGGTTGAGGCCGCGCTGCAGGGTCTGAAGGGCGTGAATTCGGTTGCGTATACCTCGGGCGATCCGGTGGCGCTGGCAAAGGCGCTGTCGACCTGGGTGAAGGACAACTCGGAGTTTACGTTCAAGCTCGGCATCGTCGATGGCCGGGTCATCACGGTGCAGGAGATTGATTCGCTGGCGAAGCTGCCGGGCAAGGACGAGCTGTTCTCGAAGCTGCTGTTCCTGATTCAGTCGCCCGCACAGCGTTTGGCTACGGTGATCAACGCTACCGGACGCAACCTGGCGGTCGTCGTGAATATGGCGGCGGAGCAGGGCAAGTTTGGCGCGCCGGTTGCGGCTGCGGTGGTTGAGGCTGCTCCGGCGGCTGAAGCTCCGGTTGCTGAGGCACCTGCGGCGGAAGCTGCTGCGGCGCATGTAGAGGAATCGGCGGCGGCGCCTGCTTCGGATTCCGAGCAGCCTTCGGGCGCGGCTCAGCCGGAGAATGGCACGGCCACGCAGGCTGGCGAAGCTGCCAGCTTGAATCCGGCTGAAGGCTCTGAGCCGGTCGAGGGATAGAAGGGTCGGGAATCGGGTTTCGATTCTCGGAGACAAGTTTCGTCGCAATGTTCGCAGGGTGCGCAGTCTGGGCGCAACGGAAACCCTTCGAAGGTGCGGCAGCCTGAGGCGGAACAGGGCTTTGGGATAATCAAATCAGCGGTTTAGAAAATTCAGAAGTACTACGGAGAGAGAACATGGCGGACATTCAGCAGTTGGAAGATCAGATCGTTAGCCTTAGCTTGCTTGAGGCGTCGGAGTTGGTGAAGAAGCTTGAGGAGCGCCTCGGCGTTTCGGCAGCGGCTGCGGTTGCGGCTGCACCTGCGGGCGGCGGCGCTGCTGCTGCGGCTCCGGTTGAAGAGAAGACCGAGTTCACGGTCATCCTGAAGGATGCCGGCGCGAACAAGATCAACACCATCAAGGCCGTACGCGAAGTCACCGCCCTTGGCTTGAAGGAAGCCAAGGACCTGGTCGACGGAGCTCCCAAGCCGTTGAAGGAGAACATTTCGAAGGAAGACGCAGCAGCCATCGCGAAGAAGTTTGATGGCGTTGCGACTGTCGAAATCAAGTAATCGGGACGATTCGAGGCAGTTTGTGGGGAATAAGCGGGTTTCGACCTGTAAAAATCCTCTCAGTTGCGGCCGAGGCAGATATGGGGTAGTATCTCCAATGGGAGACTACCCTAGCTGCCTCGGTGCAGCGTCTGTTCGCGGGTTCTCGAAAGCTTAGCAGTTAATGGTACTTTCCGGTTCATCCTGGCAATGCGAAGCAGGTTATGGAGCCGGCCACCTTGTGGTTCGAGCGGCGGGCCCGCAGGGTGCAAACGTGCGACAAGCGGCAAACTGTTGAAGCTCCGGCCAGATCAGCCGGGGCATCAAAGGGCGGCGACTATACCTCGTTTCGGTTTCAAAACACTTACGAATAGCGTATGCGCGCTCTCCGGGCAGGCTGTCCCGCAGGGCGCTTTCGTCGCTTCTGGCGAGCAATAGCGNNGCAAGATCAAGTTTCCACCCCGCAGAATGCTTCGCTGGGGTTTGTAGTATGCGCTTCAGGTGCTTTCTCTGCGAGGAGTGGCGGCACCGGAACAGGCGCACAGAGAGTCCAACGAGGGGTGCCGCGCACAGCGGTTTCTTCTCCCTTCCGAAGCTGATCGCCCCAAGCGGGCGAACTTTGGGGGGCCTCGAGTCAAGAGCAACAGGCTAGTCAAGCAACAGGAGAGAGCATGTCGAATCCGAACAATCGTGATAGCAACATCGCAATGCGGCCAATCCGCAGCCGTCTCGACTTTTCCAAGATCCCCACGAGCATCCAGATTCCGAACCTGATCGAGGTGCAGCGCCGCAGCTATGAGCGCTTCCTCCAGATGGATAAGCTGCCGCAGGAGCGCGAGGACAATGGTCTGCAGTCGGTGTTTACGTCGGTTTTTCCGATCACCGACTTCCGCAATGTGTCGGAGCTGGAGTTTGTCGATTACTCGATCGGTAACTGGGAGTGCAAGTGCGGGTATTTGAAGGGGTTGAACCACCTGCGGACTGCTTGTACGAGCTGCGGTCATATGGTGATCACCGACCCATTCCATCCGGGCGATGTGCTGTGTAAGTTTTGCGGTACGTACAACAAGAACACCCCTGATTTCTGCACCAAGTGCGGCGACCCGGTGGGTCTGCAGCTGAAGTATGACCAGGCCGAGTGCGAAGAGCGCGGCATGACGTACTCGGCACCGCTGAAGGTGACGATCCGGCTGAAGATTTACGACAAGGACCCGGAGACCGGAGTGAAGAGCCTCCGCGACATGAAGGAGCAGGAAGTCTTCTTCGGCGATATTCCGCTGATGTCGGCTAATGGCACGTTCATTGTCAATGGTACGGAGCGCGTCATTGTTTCGCAGCTGCACCGTTCGCCTGGCGTGTTCTTTGAGACGGCGAATAACCGCACGTATTTCCTTGGCAAGATCATTCCGTACCGTGGCAGCTGGGTTGAGTTTGAGTACGACCAGAAGAACACGCTGTATGTTCGCATCGATCGCAAGCGCAAGTTCCTGGGAACGATCTTCCTGCGCGCGCTTGGATTGCGGACGGACGAAGAGATTCTCAAGACGTTCTATACGGTCGATACGATCACGCTGAAGGACGGCAAGCTGTTCTGGGCGGTTACGCCTGAGGGCACGGCGTCGAACCTGACGGGCACGCGCTCGGCAGTGGCGGTCCATAGCGGCAAGAAGGAAGAGATTGTTGCGGCTGGCCGCAAGGTCTCGGCCTCTGTGCTGAAGGCGCTGCGCGCTGCGGGCACGGCGACGGTTGAGGTTGAGACCAGCGAGTTCGACGGCGCGATGATTGCGGCGGACGTGATCGATATGGGCACGGGCGAGTTGCTGTACGAGGCCAACGGAGAGCTTACGGCGGACAAGCTGCACAAGATTCTGGTGTCCGGCGTGACGACGTTCCAGGTGTTCTTCCCGGAGCGCGACGATGTGGGCAACATCATCTCGAACACGCTGCGCCGCGATTCCGTGCGCAAGCCTGAAGAGGCGTTGATCGAGATTTACCGCAAGCTGCGTCCGGGCGATCCACCGACTCTGGACACGGCGACTGCGCTGTTCGAAGGCATGTTCTTCGATCCGCGGAAGTATGATTTCTCGCGCGTTGGGCGTTTGAAGTTCAACATCAAGCTGTATGAGAACCAGGACCCGAGCGGGCTGGACAAGCGCACGCTGACGTCCGAGGACTTCTACGGAACGATTCGCTACCTGCTGAAGCTGCGCAAGAATATCGGCAACGTCGACGACATCGATCACCTTGGCAACCGCCGCGTTCGCGCGGTCGGCGAGCTGATGGAGAACCAGTTCCGCATTGGACTGGTTCGCATGGAGCGCGCGATCAAGGAGAAGATGAGCGTGTATCAGGAGATGTCGACGGCGATGCCGCACGACCTGATCAACGCGAAGCCGGTGATGGCCGCGATCCGCGAGTTCTTCGGATCGTCGCAGCTGTCGCAGTTCNNCTTGGACCTGGGGGTCTGTCGCGTGAGCGCGCGGGCTTCGAAGTTCGCGACGTTCATCCGACCCACTATGGCCGCATCTGCCCGATTGAGACGCCGGAAGGTCCGAACATTGGACTGATCTCGTCGCTGTCGTGCTTTGCGCGGATCAACGAGTACGGGTTTATTGAGAGCCCGTATCGCAAGGTCAAGGACGGCGTGGTTCTGGACTATGTTGCAGTGACGAATGCCGG
>DHWW01000301.1:486-3104 GCA_002413385.1 Granulicella sp. UBA5172 | reverse complement strand
GCAACGGCAACTGCAACGGCCAATACAGGGGTCTCTCCACTGCCCCCTCGACTCGCTGCGCTCGCTCGGGGTTCGGTCGAGATGACGGGAGAAACTTGCAAGGGCAAGGGCGTGGGCGGGACGGCTGTACAGTAGGTTGATGGAGGTGGATGTGGCGGAGTGGGTTCGGTTGTGTGGGGTGGATGAGGCTCCCAGGGTGGGTGAGGTGATGGAGGCCGAGGCAGGGGGCGTGGCCGTGTGTCTGGCGAATGTGGAGGGGCGGTTATGTGCGCTGGATAATGTTTGCCCGCATCGGCATGGGCCGCTGGGTGGGGGATGGCTGGAGGGGGCGGCGGTGGTTTGTCCGTGGCATTCGTGGGCGTTTAGCACGACGACCGGGGTTGCGGAGGCTCCGGAGAAGGGGAAGGTGGAGGTGTTTCCGGTGAAGATCGAGGGCGGGGATGTACTGGTGCAGCTGGGTTGAGCCGGGTGGGGAGGATTGCTTGCGTGAAGTGAGGTTTTTGACAGCGTGGGCTGATAGAATCAAGTGATCCTCTCGCTACAAAGCCGTATTCAGGCGAATGATCAAATCTCACTGCAAGGGAGAGGGTATGCGTGCAATTCTCGCCCTCGAAGACGGGCGTCTGTTTTGGGGTAAGGCCTTCGGGGCTGGCAGTAATGCCAATGGACCTGCGGTCGAACGCGTTGGCGAGGTAGTGTTCAATACTTCGTTGACTGGTTACCAGGAGATTTTCACTGACCCGTCGTATGCGGGGCAGATTGTGGTGTTGACCAATCCTCACATTGGGAACTATGGGACGAGTCCGAGCGATGCGGAGTCGGCGCAGCCGTATATCGAGGGGCTGGTGGTGCGGGAGTTTTCGCCGGTGAGCTCGAACTGGCGGTCTACTGAAGTGGCGGATGAGTATCTGGAGCGGAATGGCGTTCCGGTGATCGCGGAGATCGATACGCGGGCGGTGGTGCGGCATCTGCGGACGCATGGTTGCTTGCGGGGCGTGATCTCGACTGCGGTGGAGGATACGGATGCGCTGGTGGCGAAGGCGCGGGCGCATAAGAAGATGGATGGGACGGACCTGGCGAGCGTGGTGACGACTCGCGCGGCGTATGAGTGGGATTCGAATGAGCCGAAGAATGAGACGGGCGACAATCTGCTGCCGGTTGCGGATGTGGGCGCGAAGGACACGCTGCATGTGGTCGCGTATGACTTTGGGATCAAGCAGAATATTTTGCGGATGCTGGCGCGTGAGAATTGTCGCGTGACGGTGGTTCCCGCGAAGACTTCGGCTGCCGATGTTTTAGCGATGGCGCCGGATGGCGTGTTCTTTTCGAATGGGCCGGGAGATCCGGAGCCGCTGGAGTATGCGGTGGCGAATGTTCGCGCGCTGCAGGGAAAGGTGCCTGTGTTTGGGATCTGCCTGGGGCATCAGATTTTCGGGCTGGCGCTGGGCGGGAAGACGTACAAGCTGAAGTTTGGGCATCACGGCGGGAATCATCCGATCAAGAACCTGGCGACGGGGAAGGTTGAGATTACGGCGCAGAATCACAACTACAACGTCGATCCGGAGAGCTTGCCGAAGGATGTGGAGCGGACGCATACGAATTTGAATGATGGGACGCTGGCCGGGTTGAAGCATAAGACCGATCCGATGTTCAGCGTGCAGTATCACCCGGAGGCCAGCCCGGGGCCGCATGATTCGCATTATCTGTTTCGGGATTTTCGAAAGATGATGGAAGAGTGGAAGAAGTAAGTCTATGAGCAGCACGAGCTATCGACGTCTGTACAGCATCGCCGCTGCCGTGTTGCTGGCGATGGTGGCGGGTTGGTTGTTGCATGACCTTTGGTTGGGGTGGCGGACGACGCTGCACTTTGACGATGCGTATATGTTTGCGCGCTATGCGATGAACATGCGGCATGGTCTGGGGATCTCGTGGAACCTGGATGGAGTGCACACCTATGGGCAGACGTCGCTGCTGTGGTGCGGGGTGGTGATGGTGCTGAGCTATCTGCCGCTGGATGTGTGGAAGATGCTGAGCCTTGGATCGTGGCTGAGCGCGATAGGCGCGTTGATTGCGATGGCGTGGGCGGTGGCGGCCAATGCGAAGAGCGATTTGCTGCGGAGTACGTGGCGGGTGCTGCCGTGGGTGGCGCTGCCGTTGACGGCGACTGCGGTGTTTACGGGCAACCAGGGGACGGGCATGGAGACGATGCTCGCGGCGCTGCTGGCGGCGGTGTTTGTGGGGATGGCGCTGGGATGGAGTCGCGGGAAGGTGCGGCCGGAATGGGTGGCGCTGGTAGGGTTTGCGCTGTTTATGACGCGGCCAGATGCGGCGATTGTGATCGTGATGCTGCCAGCGCTGCTGTTTGTGCTGATGCCATGGAGTGGCGAACGCGTGGGCAAGGGGAGCGTTGCGCGGCTGCTGGGTTTGTTTGTTGCGGGCGTGGTGGTGGAGCTGGTCGTGTGCAAGCTGTACTTTCATACGGCGCTGCCGTTGAGTTTTTATATGAAGAGCCGGCATGCGTATGAGGGGTATCGCTCGGTGTGGCATCCGGAGTTGCTGATGCTGGCGTTTTTTGCGGCGTGCGAGTTGTATTTGGTGGCGATGATCTTGCTGGGGCG
>DHWW01000301.1:0-259 GCA_002413385.1 Granulicella sp. UBA5172 | reverse complement strand
GTGCGACGGTGGCGGCGACCGAGGTGGGTTATCTGGGGGAGCGCGCGGGGCAGGCGAACGTGATTGATATGGCGGGATTGAATGATAACGAGATCGCGCTGCATGGGTTTGATGTGCACGCGCTATTGTTGCGGAAGCCGGATGTGATCTGGATGCCTAACACGGATTACACGTATCAGAATGCGTGGATGATGAGTGATCCCGAACTGCTGAAGGAGTATGACGTGTATGCCGGGGCGGCGAATTATGGGCTGGCGAT
>DHWW01000131.1:4141-4373 GCA_002413385.1 Granulicella sp. UBA5172 | reverse complement strand
CAAGTGTCTTTTCTCGCATTCTATCTACAGATTATCACCCGGTGCGCGTGACACGCTTGAGTGTGTCGGGAATAGATTCCGGGGCCCCGCAAAAGATTCCCTTTGGCAGCATCGGTTTAAGATGATGGACATGGGAAAGAGATTTTGCTCCGACGATCTGAACCAGGGGTTGCTGTTGGCTCCTTCGCCGCTAAATTGGCTACCGGAAAAAGCATCTGGCGCGGTTTCTGGT
>DHWW01000131.1:0-4128 GCA_002413385.1 Granulicella sp. UBA5172 | reverse complement strand
CGGGTGTTGTTGTACGGCTACACGACGGGGCTCTACAGTTCGCGCAAGATCGAGGCACGGACGTATGATGATCTGGCGTTTCGGTATTCTGTCGGCCGACCAGCATCCGGATCATGACACGATAGCGAGTTCCAGCAAGCGCGGATCGCCCCGCGTTGCCGATTCCACCAGCCGTTCGATATCCGATAACAAGGTGGAATCCTGCGCGCGTTTGTTCTTGCGTCCAGCCCCAGGCTTGCGTACCCGCCCAGTCTCAACCTGCTTGTTCTGCTCAATTTCTTCCAGGCCACGACCAATCGTGCTGTGGGCCATGCCCGTGAGCTGCGACACCACGCTCACACCGCCATAACCGTATGCGCGGGTCTCAGCGGCGGCAAGCCGCCGCCGCCCCCGTTCGTCCAAAACAGGGGACAATTCCTCGTAACGCTGTCGGATGTCGACCCAACCATACACGAACGCTATCATATGGGATTCCCCATATGAAGTACTTCTTTATGTAAGCGCCTAAGACAGCTACCCCATTTCCTCTAAATAAGATCTTCCCGCTTCAATCCCTCATGCACCTGCCGTACGATCTTGCCCACATCTTGCGACCGACCCCGTGTTGTAATCAGCAGCGCATCGGGAGTCTCAACCACCACCAGGTCGCTTACGCCAAGCAACGCAACCATTTTGCCCGGGGCATATACATAGTTGCCCTCGGCCTCTATCCCGATCAGCCCATCGGTCGGACCGTCGATCACATTGTCCTTGTCGCTCGTTCCTAAGTGCTCATGCAGTGATGCCCACGATCCCAGGTCGTTCCATCCAAAGTCCGCTGGGAGACAATAAATCCCTGATCGTTGCTCGCCCTTCGCCGACCGCCGCTCCAGCACCGCATAGTCGATCGAGATGTTCTCACATTTCGGATATTCATCCGCAAATACCCTCTCAAAATCTTTCGTCCCGTGCGCTGCCGCAATTGTCTCGAGGATCGGCACCAGGTCTGTAGCATGCTCGCGAATAGCAGCAACCAGAGTTTGCGCGCTCCAAAGAAATATTCCGCCGTTCCACGCAAAATTCCCCGCCATCAGAAAACGCTCAGCGGTATGCCCATCCGGCTTCTCGCGGAACCGCTTCACGCGAAACGCCTTCACGGTTTCTTTTCCGTCATTTTCGTTCGGGCCGACCGCCTCACCCAGCTCAATGTACCCGTAACCGGTCTCCGGTCGCGTCGGCGGAACCCCCAGCACAACTATGTTCTCCCCCTGCGCTGCCAGCTTTACGCCTGCGGCGATCACTTCTGAAAACCGCGGGATATTCGCGACCACATGGTCCGAAGGAAAGATCCCAATTATCATCTCCGGATCGGTCTTCGCTATTATGTAAGCCGTCAGCGCGCACGCCGGTGCCGTATTCCGTGCAACTGGTTCGCTGAGAATATGTTTCGCCGACACTGTAGGCAACTGCTCGGCGATGATCTTGTCCAGCCAATGGTTGGTCACCACCCAGACGTTGGAAGTATCAGCCATCGGCAGCAGCCGCTCTAGCGTCTGCTGAATCATCGTTTGATCGCCATTGAGCGCGAGAACCTGCTTCGCGTATGCCCGTCGGCTCCTCGGCCAAAATCTTGTCCCACTGCCGCCAGCAAGAATCACCGGCGCAAAGCGCAACTCAGAACCGTCGCTATGCAAGAAATATCCTCAAGGCACGGAGCCTAACATAGAAGAAATGAAACCGCCCTTGCATCCACAGATCCCTCTGGTACGTGAATACGTGGTATGGATTCTGAAAGAATAAAGAGCAACTACAGAGTAAAGTGTTGGCCGTATAAACCCAAGTTGAACTTGCCGATCCACCTGCCTTTTTAATACCACATGGCGAGTTTTCGTAAAAGTATCATGAACAGGGCATGCAGTCAATTCAGACTTTAAGACTGCGATTCTTCTATCCGTCGTCTGCCTGCATTTACCCGGGGTGCAATCAGAAGGATCCGAATAATCCGGTCTGTAGCGAGGACTCTGCCTATCCGGCAGCTCCGGACAGCGAATACGGCTGGGAGAAACTCTTCAGCGAGCGGCTCTACCTCGCCTTCGCCCGCAACTACGGAATCGAAGTCCACATTGCCCGACTCCACAACATATCTGGCCCGGAAGGAACGTGGCAGGGTGGGCGGGAGAAGGCACCAGCTACCATCGGCCGAAAGGTCGCTGAAACCACGGCTGGAGGGACTATCGATATCTGTGGGGACGGGAAGCAGACCCGATCATTTCTCTACGTTGACGAGAGAGTGGAAGGCGTGCGGCGGCTCATGGAGTCCGATTTCTCCTGCCCAGTGAACATCGGATCTGAAAAAATGGTGACCATCAACGAACTTGCTGAGATGACGATGAACAACGAGGAAAGAAGCTGCTTCTGCATCACATTGCCGGCCCACTCGGCGTGCGCGGGCGTAACTCAGACAATCGCGTGATTGTCGAGAAACTGGGCTGGGCACCATCCTCTTCCCTGACGGAAGGGCTGGAAGTTAACATACCGCTGGGTCGCGAAGCAAGTTATGGCCGAACAGCAAAAATGTGCGGTTCTGCTGAACCGATAGGATTAATCGCTTGCCTCGGGCATATGTCTTTTACCAGTTCTTTTATCCGGATGATGTCGTTGGCTCGACCCTTTTCAGCGAACTGTGTGCCGGATTGGTGAAGCGTGGGTGGAAGGTCACGGCATTCCCGAGTACTCGAGGATGCCGCAGCGAATCCAATGAGTATCCAAAAGAGGACGGGTTTGAATGCGTCCGAATCAGACGAGTCTGGAGACCGGCATGGCGTCAGTCCTCGGGCCTGGGACGAATTCTAAATGCTGTCTGGATGCTTCTCCGCTGGTCAATGCTTGCGACTCAGCGGCAGCCAAAGCCGGATGTTGTCATCGTCGGAACCGATCCAATTCTGAGTATCTTGATCGCGATCGTATGGCTTTTTTTTAGCCGGATGTCATCATTGCTCACTGGTGTTTCGATCTTTATCCGGAGGCGGCATTCGCAGATGGCCTATTGAATCGCCAGAGCGCTGCTGCGCGACTCCTACATTTCCTGCTAAAGAAGGCTTACAGGAGTTGTGACCTGATCGTTGACATCGGTCCGTGCATGCGCGATTTGCTGCTTCGATATGATGCAGCCCTGCCGATGGCAACGCTCGTGCCGTGGGCACTCGACGAGCCGCAACACGTTCTACCGATCCCCTCTGCCGAGCGTCGATTGGTATTCGACGACGCACCGGTTGCGCTGTTGTATGCAGGTAGTTTTGGCCGCGCACACAGCTACGAGAGTCTTTTGGAGCTAGCGCGCATCGTACGTCCCGACTGTGTTCACCTCGCGCTCAGTGTTCGCAGAAACCGCGAGAATGCTCTTCGGGCCGCAGTGCAACCCGAAGATTTCAACGTCAGCTTTGTGCCGTTTGCGACAGCAGAGAACCTTGCAGCTCGACTTGCATGCGCTGACGTGCACGTCGTCAGCCTTCGCGAAGAGTGGACCGGGGCGATTGTGCCTTCAAAATCATTTGGGGCGCTGGCGATCGGGCGTCCCCTGCTGTTTTGCGGAGACCGCCACTCATCGATCACTCAGTGGATCGATCGCTCAGTGGATTGAACAATACGATATCGGCTGGGTGCTTACAGAAGGAAATGCTTCCGCTGTCGCAGCATCCATAACCTTGTTGGCAAATAATCCTGTGGCAACAAGGCAGATGAACGAGCGTTGCCAAAGCGTTTATCGTAAACATTTTTCACGTGAGGTCACGTTGGATGGGTGGCAACGAATGCTTACAGAACTAGTTACCAATCGAGCCCGCATTAAGACCAAGCTTGAGTCACGATAGACTAAAAGTTGTATTAGGGATCGTTCGCTCACATGGCCCTTCACGTCCGCGCTGCGCTACACTAACAAACTGGTGCAAAGATCGGGCAGACCACAAGCTGCTCGCAAGGACAAAGGGGCAGGCGGATGAAATGTCGATGAACACGGGAATCTTGGTCACTGGAGGCGCGGGTTTTATTGGGTCTAATTTCGTATTGCACTGGATTCGCTCAGGCAAGGGCCGCGTCATCAACCTGGATGCATTGACGTATGCGAGCAATCTTGGCAACTTGGCCTCCGTC
>DHWW01000059.1 GCA_002413385.1 Granulicella sp. UBA5172 | reverse complement strand
CCGGTGAGGGCGACGGTCTGGCCTTCGATGGCCTCGAAGTTGACGCCGTTGAGGACGGTGATGGCACCGTCGTCGTAGCTCTTCCAGACGTCGGCTGCGCGGAGGACGATGCTGGTGTGGCTGGTCGGTGTTTGGGTAGAGGGTGTCATTCGAAGCGCAGGGCCTCCACGGGTCGAACACGCATGGCGTAGATGGCCGGGTAGAGCGCTCCGGCTACGCCAGTGAGGAGGGCGAGGACGATGACGATGAGGACGACGACTGCCTGGATGGAGACGTCGACGTAGCCATGGAGCGCGGGAATGAGCTTCAGAATGAAGAGGAATCCAGCGCCGATTAATAGCCCGGTGATGGCGCCGATGACGGAGACGAGAGCCGACTCGCCGAAGATCATGCCGGCAATCTGGAGGTTGGAGAAGCCGCTGACGCGGAGGATGGCGATCTCGCGGATGCGGGTGAAGACCGACATGATCATGGTGTTGGCGACGCCCAGGCCGCCGAGCAGCAGGCCACAGCCTCCAACGGCCCAGGCGGTTGCCTTGAGGATTTTGAACTGGGAGTAGGAGCGGGTGAACTCTTCATCTTCAAGGGCGACGAGGGTGGGGAATTTTGCTTTCACCATCGCTTTGAACTTCGTCGCATCGTTTTTGTCATGCAGCTTGACGGTGATGACGGAGGACGAGCCTTCCTTGTGGAAGAAGGCCTGCGCAGATTTAAGGGGCATGAAGACTCCGCCATCTTCGAAGCCGTTGGCGGTCTTGATGATGCCGATGACGTGGAAGGTGCCGTGGCCGATGGCGACATGGCTGCCGATGGAGGAATGGAGAAATTCCGCGGCTCGCTCGCCTAAAACGACTCCATCACTTTGCTTTGCGAAGTCGGCGCGATTGCCGCCGATCCAGGTTGCTTTACGGAGACGGGCATCGGACTCGGTGATGCCGAAGCAGGTGATGATGGGATGGTCGGAGCTGGAGACGATGCCGAAGAGAACGGGGTCGGCGTGCTGGACGATGGGCCAGGAGGCTATCTCGGCTACGGCGGAAGCGGGGACATCGCTGAAGAAGAGGTCGGAGACGTTGCGCTCAAAGACGATGATCTGGCTATCGCTGGAAAGGATGCCGGAGAACATGCCGACGGCACCTTGCAGGATGGTAACGATGGTGAGCATGGCAGCGACGCTGAAGGCGATGCCGGCGATGCTGATGACTGATCGAATGCGGTGTCGAAGCAGATTTGTAAAAATCAGCTTGAGGAAGATCATGCAGCTCCTCGAACCGAATTATCGTAGGCATTGGCGATGATCTCGTCGGCCTCGCCATTCAACTGCTTGCGCAGAACCTGTAGAAACGCGACACCGGGCCTGAGGCGAACGACACGCTCGAGCATTCGGTCGCCAATATTGATAAGACGTGTGAGGCGTTCGACGGCATTGGGGACGCCAGCGACGAGGGCAATGTTGGGCCTCCCGAGAGAGGCATCGCGGGAGCCGGTCTTACCGCTTTCAGCGGGGGTGTGGAGTACGTCCTTGAGGTCGTCGACGATCTGATAGCTGAGGCCCCAGCAGATGGCAACTCGCTCGAGGAGTTGCAACTCAGCGGCGGAAGCTCCGCCCAGCAATCCGGGTAGAACGAGAGTGAGACGGATGAGCGAGACGGTTTTGCCCATGGCGATCCGTTCGGTGGTTTTCTGGTCGTGTCTGAGCGACGCGTAATTGAGGTCCATGCTCTGGCCGTTGAGGAGGCCACCGACGCCGAGATACTGCTCGAGATACGCAATCGCAGTCTGTTGACGGTCTGGTCCGCAGCCAGCCTGTCCGCAGCCAGCGATCGCTCGCCAGGTGAGAGCGTAGGCCTTGTTGATGAGGGCCAGAGCGGCGAGAATGGCCTGGGCCTCACCGAATTGAACATGAATGCAGGGTTCGCCGCGGCGCTCCTGAGCATCGTCCATGCAGGGGAGGTCGTCAAAGAGCAGCGAGGCCGTATGGAAGTACTCCAGCGCGATGCCGAGTTCGGTGGCATTCGCATCGGGGAGGGCATAAGCAGAGAACATCTTTCCGACGATTTCGGGCCGCACGAGACTGCCGGGATTGCCGAGCACCTCCTCCAGCGCCGCTTTGAGATGCGGCTCAGTATCAGCGGGAAGTGGGAGGTACTCCGCTAGAGCGTTTTTCAGGTTCGTTTGATTCACATCCGTCATGGATTTCCTGTGTTGCCTTTCGGCAAACGCATGAGGTTTAGATGCTTCGAAACGATGAATTGTCAATTTAGAACCCATGGGTAAAGGATACGCGCTGTCTGGGGAATAAGACGGGAATTTGAGGCGGTAGATAGCAGGGGAAGGCTCGAATTGGCATGACGATTTGTTCATTGGAGGATGGGCTTTGACCTCATCAAAGAGGGGTAATGGCTTACCATCGGATGATGCGATTGCTGCTTGTCGAAGACGAACTCGAGATCCAAGGTTTCCTGAAGGCTTCGCTGGCCGATGCTGGGTACGTAGTGGATGTTGCGGGCGATGGGAAGACCGCTGAGGGCCTGGCATCCGCTAAGTCTTACGATGCTTTGATCGTGGATCTGGGTCTGCCTGATCAGGACGGTATCGACCTGATATTGAGGCTTCGCCAGCTTGGGGTGAGCAGCCCGGTATTGATTCTGTCGGCTCGCCGTTCGGTGGACGATCGGGTGCGCGGATTAGAGCAGGGTGGCGATGATTATCTGACGAAGCCGTTTGCTCTTGCGGAGCTGCTGGCGAGACTGCGCAATCTGCTCAAGCGAAAGGCATCGGCTGCGGAGAGTCCGACAATCCTGCGGGTCGTGGACCTGGAGTTGGATCTGCTGAAACGGAGGGCATCTCGGGGTGACGAGGTGCTGAGTCTCAGTCCGCAGGAGTTTAGTTTGCTGGAATACCTGTGCAGGCACGCTGGTCGAGTTGTCACGCGGTCGATGCTGCTGGCGGAGGTTTGGGGGATGCGAATCCAGCCCGATACGAATGTGGTGGACGTCCATATCTATCGGCTTCGGGGTAAGGTTGACACAGAAGGCCACGAGCCACTGATCAAGACGCTGCGAGGTGTGGGGTATGTCCTCAAAGACCGATAGGATACGGATGCGGAGCGCAGCATGGCGCATCTCGCTTGGGGCTACGCTGGCGTTTGCGTTTGGGACGTCGCTGGTTTTTGCGGGACTGCATCGTTTTGTTGCGAACGATATTCAAAGACGAAGTGATGCCTGGCTCGCGGGCGAGGTGGAAGTGCTGGGGGATGTGGCTGAGCGGACACCCAAGGATCGTCTCTACGGCCGAGTTGTGAGTGAAGTTGCGGAGCTGGCGAGTAAAGAGGTTCCCCGATAAATTGTGGTCCGGGGACCATCGAAAACGATTCAGTCTTCTTTCTGCAGGTGGGACGGGATGGCTCGTCGCAATTGTGGGTGGGTGCTGGTAATGGACAGGCAAATCTGAAGGCGATCCGGGCGAGCAAGGTCGAGCCGGACGTTCCGTTCCACCTGCTTGTGAAGGGGTTCGATATTCCGTTCCGTGTAGCGTCGGTGCGGATGGATGATGGAAGTTCGATTTATCTTGGGCTNNCATGTGCGTGAGATTACCGAGGCCGCATCCAGGATCGGGAGATCCGATCTGAGTAGTCGGGTGCCAACAACTCAATATAACGACGAGGTTGGGCACCTGGCGCGGACTCTCAATATGATGTTGGATCGGATTGAGAGTTCAATGCACCAGCTCCATACGATCACGGATTCTTTGGCGCATGATCTGCGCAGTCCGCTGACGGCAATCCGCGGGAAGCTTGAGGTGTACCTTTCGGCCGGCGTCCGCAGTGAACAAGGAGAGCCGATCGTATCCGCGATCGACGAGCTGGACCGGCTGACAGAGTTTCTGAATACGTCGCTCGACGTGGCAGAGGCAAGAGCCGATGCGCTCAGGCTGTCGCGTTCCGAGATGGATCTGGATGAGCTGATTCTCGTGATGATGGACCTGTATGAACCGTGTATGTCGGAGCGTGGACTGCGCATGCAGTTGCGCAGTGCAGGCGCGGTGCGGGTTTTTGCGGATGCAGCGCTGATCCATCGAGTGGTTGCGAATCTTCTGGATAATGAACTTAAACATATTCCGGCATCGTGCACGATTGTCATCCATCTGCACGTCGAGAAGGATGTTGCGACGCTCATGGTGGAAGACGATGGACCTGGTTTTGCGAAGGAAATTTGCAGCCACATGTTTGAGCAGCGAGTGAAGGGCGAAGGCTCCAGCGGTCATGGACTCGGGCTGGCGTTTGTGCAGGCGGTGGTTCGCGCCCATGGGGGTGATGTTAGCGCTTCGAACCGGCCGGAAGGTGGAGCGCGGCTGACCATCCTGTTGCCCTGTGCGTTACCAGATCGCGGCGAAGAAATCCAGCCGCTTGCGGTGCTGGCGGGATAACTCGTCGACAAGATGCGCTCAGAAATCTTCGGTACGTTGGAGTAGGTTGTGGATCATCGATTTGTCTGCCGTGTCTTGCTTTCCCTGCTTTGTGGAGTTCAGGGAATCGCTACGATGGTGATCGATCTGAACCGGACCCACGCGACGAATCCAACCTGGGCGCGCCATGCGAGGTTTCACGTTGTCTGGCAGACGCTGACGATGGCCTTTCTGGCGGTGGTGGAAGTTGGATTGATATGGGGAAAGATTGCTGGCGAGGAGAGCGGTTTCTACCTGGCGCTGGTCCTGACGCTGGTGTCGCCGGTTGCGTTTCTATTGTCGTGGGTGGCACGGAAGTCGTTCGATGGGGCACTGTCGGACCCCGGGGGGATTCCGCCGTTGCGTCTGACTCTTTTTCGCAGAGAAAGATCTTTGGATATGAATATGGTGGCCGTCGTCACAGCACTGCTTTTCCTGGCCGTGATCGGAATTTCGTATCGTGGCTAGGGCCAGCCAGGGCCGGAGGTCGTGGTGCATGTACCCGAGAGATTGAGCGTGTTCCGACGACAGGAAGTACTTCC
>DHWW01000314.1:7868-12853 GCA_002413385.1 Granulicella sp. UBA5172 | reverse complement strand
AGCTTAAGTCACGCCCTTTGCAGCCCGAAACATGGCTGAATATGTCTTAAATTCACCCGTTTTGAGCCTTACCGACCGCCGCCAGCCCCGCCACCGAGCTGCGCCATCGTCGTCCGCAGATACTTGTGCGGGTTCACCGCCGTCCCCCGTACCTCTACCTCGTAGTGCAGATGAGGTCCCGTCACCCGGCCACTATGTCCCACATAACCAATGACTTCGCCCTTCACCACCATCTGCCCCGCAACCACGTTATAGCCCTGCAGATGGCCATAAACCGTCACAATTCCGTTGCCATGGTCGATCTCAATCTCGCGCCCATACCCCGACCCCATCCCCGCCTTGATCACCCGCCCAGCCGCAGGTGCATGCACCGGCGTTCCATCCGTCCCACCAATGTCGATACCCTTGTGAAACTCCCCGTCCCCATTGCCTAAAACAGGATCTTCCCGTTCCCCGAAGCCGCTATGAATCGGCCCCATGATCGGCCACATGTCAGGAATATTGCCGGCTGCATCCGCATCCAGCGACGTGAAATTGCTCAACACCCCACGCACTCCAAGGTTCGGATTCACCGTCTCATTCAGCGTAAGTCCTGCACTTGCAGTAGCTTTGAGCGCATAGAACGTGTCCAGCGACTTGTAATAGCTATCGTCCGTAAAGCCCGCCGAATCACCCTTCAGCGGAGCCTTCGCCACATCCGTAGAAGCCAGCGTCGCTCCATGACCACTCCGAATATGCGTCAGTTTCCCCGCAGTTAACCCATAAATCGCTGACACTTCGCTCGCCAGCGAACCCAGGCTCGCCGCCTGCACATCCTTCTCGTGCGCCTTCGCTTCCAGCCCCGCATAATCCTTGCGCGTCATCGCAAGCTCGTCGCGCATATGGTTGATCGACTCTGCCTTGACCAGCATCCGGGAGTACGATCCCGCCATTCCCGCAATCGTGAACATCCCCGTAACTGCAGCCGCTACAAACACATAGGCGTAGCGCATTGGAATGCCAACGCGCTCTACCGCACCATCTTCACCTTGTGTCACGTAAACGATATAGCGCTTTCGCACTGCTACTCCCTGACCCAGATCTTGTTTCGCGTCGATACTCGCACGCTGCATCTACCCGTTGCGAACAATACACCAGTCCCCAACGCCCAAACCACTGAATGATTCAAATTCTATTCTGTAGCGTTCTGCGACAACAACCGGCGAACATTGCTCCAGATCTGCTCAGCTACGATTGCCCTTTGCGTGCTCCTACATCTTAACGGACTCCGCTGGCACAAGCAACCTGGACAACTCACCTGCCCCCCGCCCCCGTTCGCTGCGGCGAGGATTTACTCTGGAATCCGTGCCATACGACTCGCACTCACGCAACTCGAGCAAATTGATCGGCGAGCTCCATCTCATCGAGCGCATCCGCACCCGAGCCTCAGCCTCCGCCGCACCCGCGGTTCGTCTCGGCATCGGCGACGACTGCGCCGTTCTAAAGCCCCCTCCCGGCCACGAGCTTCTCGTCACCACCGACTTCTCTCTCGAGGGCCGCCACTTTCGCCGCGACTGGCACTCCGCCGCATCCGCAGGGCACCGCACCCTCGCCCGCGGGCTCAGCGATCTCGCCGCCATGGGCGCCAAACCCCTGGCCGCATTTCTATCCCTTGCTCTACCCAAATCCGCCGCACGCAACACCCGCTGGCTCGACGGCTTCCTCGACGGCCTGCTTTCCCTCGCCAGCATCCATCACGTCCCTCTCGCCGGCGGCGACACCTCCGAGTCCCCCTCCGATCACATCCTCGCCGACATCGTCCTCCTCGGATCCGCACCCGCTGGCCGCGCCCTTCGCCGTTCTACCGCTCGCCCTGGCGACCTCCTCTACTGCACCGGAGCTCTCGGCGGAGCTGCTGCCGAACTCGCAGCACTGGCCGCCTCTCCCCGCAAATTCCGCAACGCGCAGCCCATTGGCGACCATCCGCACCTCTTCCCGCAGCCTCGCCTCGCCGTCGGCCAAACCCTGCTCCGCCGCCGCCTCGCTACAGCCTGCATCGATCTCAGCGACGGCCTCTCCACCGACCTCGCCCACCTCTGCACCGCCTCCCACGTTGCCGCCGAGCTCGACCTCGCCCAACTCCCGCTCCACCCCCTCGCCGCCACTTTCGACGACCGCGCCCAGATCACCGCCCTCCTCCACGGCGGCGAAGACTACGAGCTCCTTTTCACCGCCGGCCCCGCCACCAAAATCCCCCGCTCCATTGCCAACGTCCCCATCACCCGCATCGGACGCATCGTCAAACCCCAAAAGAACCAGCCGCAAATGTCCCTCCTCAGCGACGGCCTCCGCTTCGAACTCCAATCCCACGGCTGGGAGCACCTCACATGAGCGCTGCCCCCTTCCCTCAAAACTGGACTGCACGCATCCTCACCGTCCCTCCACTCATCGCCCCAGCGCGCCAGTTCGTCTACCCGCAGTACGTCCTCGGAGAAGAAGACGCCATGGGCCGCGGAGCTCTCCTGCTCGACATAAAACCCGCTGCCAGCCCCAACTTCCTCGCCACCTGCGCTCTCGGCTTTCGCGAGCCCTCCCTGCCCACCGGCATCTTCGCCTGCCCACGCGCCGACGACCTCCTCGCCGTCGCAGGAGGCTACGCCTATCTCATCGACATGCTCGCACCCGAGCGCTGCCTGCACCTCCCCCTCCGCCCCACCACGCAAATCCTTCCTGCACCTGCCGCCAATCTCATCCTGCTCGCTGGCTTCCACAACATCCTCGCCGTCGACGCAAACGGTCTGCGCTGGCAGAGCAAGCGTCTCAGTTGGGAGGGCGTCTCCATGATCGAGGTCCGCGACCACCACCTTCACGGCACAGGCTGGAATCTCCACACCGATCGCGAGGTTCCCTTCTCGATCGACCTCGCCACTGGCGAGCACGAAGGCGGAGGCTTCACAGCCTGATTCATCCCTCCAGCACAGCCTGATCCGTCCCTACAAACTGACCCGGTAGAAGCTCAGCGAAGCATCGCCCTGCTCCAATACCCGCGTCCGCTCCAGTACCGAATACCGCGCCTCCAGCGGCTTCTTCCGCGCATGTTCCGCGACGATCACCGCTCCGTCCGCAAGCATCGCCGCATGATTCCGCGCAATGAACTTCAACGTCGATTCATACTCCGCGGCCTCCTCATACGGAGGATCGAGAAACAGGATCTCAGCCGCGCGCTCTTTATCCACCAGCGCCTGCAGCAACTTCCCGACACTGCGATCCTCAAGCGCGAAACCGCCTGCAATCTTCAGCGCGGAGAGATTCGCTCGAATCGTTGCCACCGCCGTCCGGGCACTCTCAGCAAACCACACAAAGTCCGCACCCCGGCTGATCGCTTCGATCCCCACTGCCCCCGAGCCCGCATACAGATCGACAAACCGCGAGCCCTCCACAAGCGGTCCGAGAACGCTGAACAACGTCTCCCGCAGCCGGTCGCTGGTTGGCCGCGTGGTTACACCGCGGGGTGCCTGCAACAATCTCGATCGGAACTCGCCTGCAATCACTCTCATCCTTCGAGGATATCGCGCGCCCGCACGCCCACTCTCGAACTCTGTCCTTCCTCTCGCCGTCCGCGCAGGACCGCCTACAATAGAACGATGCTGCGTTCGTCCATCGCCATCGGCAGGTTCATGAATGTCGACCTGAGGGTACACATCTCCTTCTTTCTTTTGCTTGTGCTATCCGTTGGTTTCTCCGTCGTCGATAATGGCGGGGCATACCGCGGCGTAGCCCTATGGCTGGCGCTGTGCTCCGCCGTCCTGGTGCGTGAGGTCGCGCGCTCCATCGCCGCAACCTACGTTGGCCTCCGGCTCCGCGCTCTCTTCCTGCTTCCAGTCGGAGGCCTGATGGCCTTCTCCACCTCGGCCCCCGGCGGTACCACTCCCGAAGCCAACACGCGCCTCCTGATGTTGACTGGCCCCATCGCAAACTTCGGCTTTGGCCTGATCCTGCTCGGCACCAGCTACGCCCTGGTACCGCAGGTCTCGCTCCTCGCTCAGCCCTGGATATCAACCGGCCACATCCTCCGCAGCATGGTATGGATGCAGCTCATCCTCGGCATGGTCAGTCTTCTCCCCATGCCGAACGTACCCATGCCAGCCTCGAAGCCCGACTCCGCAGCCGACTCGAAGGCCTCCAAATCCGGACTCTCCAAAGCACTGTCCTTCCCGTCGTTCGGCCTCGGAACGGGTCTCGCGCTCGCAATGATCGTCGCAGGCTTCCTCCTGATGAATCTCTGGCTCGTCATCCTCGGCGCTTTCATGATGCTCGGAGCGCAGCTCTCCAGCGCCCAGACCGTCTCCTCCGCCGACGCAGGAACCATCCTCGTCCGCGACGTCATGCTCACCGAATACACCTTGCTCTCCAGCTCCGACACCCTGCAGGACGCGCTCGACAGCTCCATCCACAGCGCGCAGGACGTCTTCCCCGTCGTGCGTGGCGACCGCCTCGTCGGCTCCATCGCGCGCCAGACCATCGCCGAGCGCCTGCTCTCTGAAGGCAACAGCTATCTGCAGGGCGCGATGACGCGCAGCCTGCAACTTGCCAGCCCCACCGACAAGCTCCTCGAAGCTCTGCAGCGCGCCGCCGCCCTCGGTGCCAACGAATTTATCCCCGTCGTTGAAGAGGGTGCCATGATCGGCATCCTCACCCCGCAGAGCCTCTCCCGCGCCGTCCAGCAGGTCAAACTCGTGCGCCCCGCGCCCTCCCAGTCTCGTGAGAACAACCGTGATTGACGAACCATTTCAAGCACTGTCCTCTCGACCGGAGGCGGCGCCTTTTGCCGCCGCAGTGGAGAGACCCGCAGCTGGTAGCGGCACAGATGCCCCTTCCCACGACCGTCCCCTCGCGCCCGGCCTCTATCTCGTCGCCACGCCCATCGGCAACCTCGAAGACATCACCCTCCGCGCCCTCCGCGTCCTTCGCTCCGTCGACCGCATCGCCTGCGAAGACACCCGCCA
>DHWW01000314.1:0-7829 GCA_002413385.1 Granulicella sp. UBA5172 | reverse complement strand
CGACGCGCTCGCCGACATCGTCGCAACCTTCGGCCCGCAGCAGCGCATCGTCCTCGCCCGCGAGCTCACCAAGCTCCACGAAGAATTCCTGCGAGGCACCGCCGCCGAAATGCTGGCAACCCTCACCGCCCGCCCCTCCATCCGCGGCGAGATCGTCCTCCTCATCGAGAACTCTCCCACCCCAGCCGCATCCTCCGCAGGCGCACCAGGCTCCACACTCGCGGACGAAGTCACCACCCTCATGCGCGTCGAATCTCTCTCCGAAAAAGACGCCCTCAAGCGAGTCGCCAAAGCCCGCGGCATCGGCAAAAGCGAAGCCTACCGCGAGCTCCAGCGCTCCCAATCCCGCAGGCGCTGACCCCTACTCACGGCCCTTGACCCGGTCATAAACATACCGGTCGCTCGTCGTCCCCAGCGCCTCGTTATAAAGCACTATCGCCCCCACGGCCTCTTTCAACTGCTCGTTGAAATGGTGCAGCGCGCGCAGATGATCCGCCGTAGCAGGAATCTCGAGCCTGCTGGTCTTCAAAAACTTCTGAATACCCGCGGTCCAGCAGCCGCGAAATCTCTCCACCCAATACCCACCCGCCCTTGGACAGCAAGCGCACCGGAGCATCTTTCTCCGAGCTGGGCGCAATCTCCGCCGCGCACCCATCCTTGCTTACCCGATAAGCACCCGCAGCACGATTTGAACCCTCCGTCGCCGGAGAAACATCAAATTTCTCCCCGCCCAGTGTGGCCAGAACATCATCGAAGGTTGGAATTTTTTTCGTCTTTGCCATGGTCGGTTTCAAAACTCTCTCTGCCGAAGTCTCCTATACCGCCGGTGGTTCACTCCCATCTCGGCATCCAGACCATTCGACTAAACTCATCTAACTGTCGCACATGGACGTGCGACCATTCAACGCAGGGCCGTTCCATCCACTCCGATACACAGAGCCTACAATGCAAACAATGGCCACCGCTCCCTCAACAATACTCGCAAAGCCCCTCGGCATCAGCCTCCTCGACCGCATCGGCAACACGCCCCTGCTGCGGCTCGACCGCCTCACCGCACACCTGCCCGGCGTCCAGCTCCTCGGCAAAGTCGAGTGGGTCAACCCCGGAGGCAGCATCAAGGACCGCGCCGCCTCCTCCATCGTCCTGGCCGCCATCCGCGACGGCCAGCTCACCCCCGGGAAGTCTTTACTCGACGCCACCAGCGGCAACACCGGCATCGCCTACGCCATGCTCGCCTCCGCCATGGACTTCCCCGTCGTCCTCTGCATGCCCTCCAACGTCTCCCCCGAGCGCAAAAACATACTCACCGCCTACGGCGCCCAGATCATCTGGACCGACCCCGCCGACGGCTCCGACGGTGCGATTCGGAAGGCGAGAGAGCTGGCGGCAAACGATCCAGCAAAATACTTCTACGCCGACCAATACGGCAACGAAAATAACTGGCTCGCCCACTACCGCGGCACCGCCAACGAAATCTGGCAGCAGACCGAAGGCCGCGTCACCCACTTCGTCGCCGGCCTCGGCACCTCCGGCACCTTCATGGGAACCACCCGCCGCCTGCGCGAACTCAACCCCGCCATCCAGTGCATCTCCATGCAGCCCGACTCGCCCTTCAACGGCTTCGAAGGCCTCAAGCACATGGCCACCGCCATCGTCCCGCCCATCTACGACCCCACTCTCGCCAATCGCAACATCGACATGCCCACCGAGCGCGCCTACATCATGGCCAAGCGCCTCGGCAAAATGCAGGGCCTGCTCGTCGGAGTCTCTGCAGCCGGAGCCGTCGCCGCCTCGCTCGACATCGCCGAAGAAGAGGCCCGCGCCGGCCGCGAAGCCGTCATCGTCACCATCCTCTGCGACTCCGCCGATAAATATCTCAGCGAGCGCTTCTGGACCGAAAAGACCGAAGGCGAAGACGCCTCCAAGCCAAACCATAAGGCCGCAGTCAGCAGTAAGAATCTGTCATCCTGAGCGGAGTGCGCAGCACGCAGTCGAAGGATNNCACTAATCACTAGCCACTAAAATGAGCCTTCTCCTCTCCAAAGACCTCTACCAGCAGCTCCGCACCCACGGCGAAGAAACCTACCCGCACGAGTGCTGCGGCATCCTTCTCGGCAAATCCACCGAAGAAAACCTCCACGTCCGCCAGCTCATCCGCGCCGGCAACACCCGCACCGACTCCGCCCACAACCGCTACAACATCGCCCCGCAGGAACTCATCCAGGCCCAGCGCGAAGGCCGCAAACAAGGCCTCGACATCGTAGGCTTCTACCACTCCCACCCGGACCACCCCGCCCAGTGGTCTACCACCGACTTCGCCGAAGCCCACTGGTTCGGCTGCGCCTACGTCATCACCGCCGTCGAGCAAGGCGCCGCACAGATCACCAACAGCTTCCTCCTCACCGGCACCAGCGAAGACGACAAAGCCTTCGTGCCCCAATTCATCGCAATCGAATAGCCCCATAAGAGATAATTAACCCATGGAAATCCACATCCCAACTCCGCTCCGCACCTACACCGGCAAACAGGAAACCGTATCCGTCGAAGGAGCCACCGTAGCCGAGGGCCTCGCAGCTCTCACCGCCGCGCACCCCGCCATGCAGCAGCACCTCTTCACCGCTGAAGGCAAGCTGCGCTCCTTCGTCAACGTCTACCTCAACGACGACGACGTCCGCTACCTCCCCGCCAAGGAAGACAGCCCCGTCTCCCCCACCGACGAGCTCACCATCATCCCCTCCATCGCCGGCGGCGCCGCCTCCCGCGGTTGTAGACGTTAGCGCCTACTCCGACAAAATCAGCAGCATCACCGAGTGCCCCGGGAAGTGCCGGTTCATCACCCCGTGCAGGCGGCCAAGGTCCTTGCCCGTCCACACGTCGTGCGCCTTCGCACCCTTGGGGAAACCAATGTCCGCAAAGTCAATCGGCACATCCCTCCCCCCTCTCGACGCATTCGTAATCGCCACAGCAGTGCGTCCGCCACTCAGCGGCCGCTCCCACACACTGATGTCGCCAATCTGCCGCACCCGGTCGCCGCCCTTGCCCAGCGCATCCTGGTCAATCGCAATCACCTCGCGGTTCATCAGGATCGACTTGTCCGCCGCGGACATCCTGCTCAAGTCATTGCCCGCCAGCAGCGGAGATCCCAGCACCGCCCACAGGCTCATGTGCGTCCGGTACTCCTCGGTCGACATGCCGCCGTTGCCCACCTCCAGCATGTCCGGATCGTTCCAGTGCCCCGGTGNNGTCCGCCACATCGTAGCGCCCACTCCCGGTCCAAACTTCCACGGCTCATCCACACCGTACTGGCACAGGCTGTAGACGATCGGCCGCCCCGTCGCCCGCAGCGCATTGCCCATCTTCTGATACGCGGCAATCATCAGCTTGTACTCCGCCATCGGATCGTCCGGATGTGCCTTGACCTCCGCGCGCATGTCGTCCTGAAACGAGCAAAGATCGTACTTCAGAAAGTCCACGCCCCACGCGGCATACATCTTCGCATCCTGCGCCTCATGTCCAAGGCTGCCCGCGTACCCACCGCAGGTCTTCGCGCCCGGCGAAGAGTAAATGCCGAACTTGAGCCCCTTCGAGTGCACATAGTCCGCCAGCGCCTTCATATCCGGAAAGCGGCTGTTCGGGTGCAACACGCCGTTGGCGTCGCGCTTGCCCTGCCAGGTGTCATCCAGGTTCACATACACGTACCCCGCATCGCGCATCCCCGTACTCGCCAGCTCATCGGCGGCCGAGCGCACATCGGCGTCCGTCACATGACCCGCAAAGTGGTTCCAGCTGTTCCAACCCATGGACGGGCGCTGCGCAGCAGTCTGTCCTGCCGCTGAAACTCCAAACGTAGCAACCAAAAGCGCTAAGGTAACGAGACGCACAGCCGACTCCTCCTGAAGGACTTAAAGTCCGTCAGTAAACTAACATCTCGTCCGTACCTTTGCCCACCACAGGTAAACTGGAGGTCGGCGGTTGCGCGATGAAGCAGAATCTTTTCTCCCGCGCAGCGCATCTCCATTAGTTAGGAATCCTTATGCCAGCCACTCTCGATCAGCAAACCCTCCCCAAGCTCACCAACGAAGAGATCGCCCGCTACTCGCGCCACCTCATCCTCCCCGAAGTCGGCATGGAGGGCCAGCAGAAGCTCAAGGCAGCGAAGGTGCTCAGTGTCGGTACCGGCGGCCTCGGCGCGCCGATGGCGCTCTATCTTGCCGCCGCCGGCGTCGGCACCATCGGCCTCATAGACTTCGATGTCGTCGACGAGTCCAATCTCCAGCGCCAGATCATTCACTCGGAGTCCACCGTCGGCATGCTCAAGGTCGATTCCGCCGAGTTGATGCTCAAGGGACTCAACAAGAACACCAAGATCGTCAAGCACAACACGATGCTCACCAGCGCCAACGCGCTCGACATCTTCAAGGACTACGACATCATCGCCGACGGTACGGACAACTTCCAGACGCGCTACCTCGTCAACGATGCCTGCGTCCTCTCCGGCAACAAGCCGAACGTCTACGCTTCGATCTACCGCTTCGAAGGTCAGGCCTCCATCTTCGCCACAGAGGCCGGCCCCTGCTACCGCTGCCTGTATCCAGAGCCGCCACCGCCTGGCTTGGTGCCTTCCTGCGCAGAAGGCGGCGTCCTCGGAATCCTGCCTGGCCTGCTCGGCATCATTCAGGCCACCGAAACCATCAAGTTGATCCTCGGCTTGGGCGACCCCCTGATCGGCCGGTTATTGCTCGTCGACGCGGCGGCCATGGCCTTCCGAACCCTGAAGCTCCGCAAGAATCCAGAGTGCCCCCTGTGCGGCACGCACGAGATCAAGGAACTCATCGACTACGACCAGTTCTGCGGCATTCCCAAGCCCACCGAACTAGGGCCGCTCGAAGTCAGCTCCCACGGCAAGACCGCCGACCTCGCCGTCGTCGATGGCATCCCGCAGATGTCGGTCGAACAGCTCAAATCCCGCATCGACGCCGGCACTGCGCCCTTCGTCCTCGACGTCCGTGAGGCCCACGAGTACGCCATCGTCGACATCGGCGCTCCCCTCATCCCCGTCGGCGAATTAGCCCAGAACCTCCACCGCCTCACCTTCCCCAAGACCACCGAAATCGTAGTCCACTGCAAATCCGGAGCCCGCTCCCAGCGCGCCGCCCTCATCCTCAGAGAGAACGGCTACACCAACGTCAGCAACCTCTCCGGCGGCATCCTCGCCTGGGCCGACCGCATCGACAAGTCCCTCCCCAAGTACTAACCCAAGCACCCGGCCGGAAATCCACCCGGCCGGGCCTTGGTTCTACTGCTACAAATAGACATGCTGAAGCATGTCGCTCTCCTCGCGCTTCTCCTGCCCCTCTCCGCTCCTATGCACGCCACCCCCTCACCCGCCAACGACGAAGCCCAGATCCGCGCCGCCCGCGCCTTCTCCAATCAGTCCATCAAGCGCCGCAATCTGCTCGGCGTTGGCAACTCGCTCGCCGAAAATTTCGTCGCAGTCGTCGGCGACGGCAGCTTCGTCCCCTCGCGAGCTGCCTACCTCAAGCTCTTCCAGCAGGACTTCAACTCGCCGAAAACGTCTATCCGCTACGAGCGCATCACCGACACCGTGCAGGTCTCCACGGCCCACCCCATCGCCGCCGAACAAGGCCACTGGATCGGCACCGACGCCAACGGCAACGTCGCCTACACCGGCACCTACATGGCCATGTGGGAGCGCAGCAAGGGTGGCTGGAAGCTCCGTTCCGAGCTCTACGTCACTCTCGCCCACCACTAAATCACAACCTGCTGTACCCGCTAATCCGTATCCCGGTCATCCACCACCAGCATCTGCAAGCAAACCGGTGGCTCCACCATAAACTTCATCGCCGCCATCTCCGCCACAGCCCCCTTCAGCGTCGAGCTCAAACAAGGCTCCGTCGTCACCACAAACGGCAGCCGATCCCCGCCAAACCCACGATGCTGCAGGATCGAATCAATATTCGCTCCCACCTTCGCCAGCGAACCTGCAATCGCCGCCACAATCCCCGGCTCATCGGCCACCACAAATCGCAGATAATGCGGCGCCACCACATCCCCCACCACCTTCATCTTCTTCGCCGGCAACCGCACCTGCACGCTACCCTCCGCAATAGCTCGCACATCGCTCATCACCGCCACCGCCGTCGGATGCCCGCCCGCGCCATGCCCGCTAAACACCACATCGCCGCCAAACCGCCCGCTCGTCACCACCATATTCTGCGTCCCGCGCGACCACGCAATCGGCGACGTCTTCGGCACCAGCATCGGCCCCACGCTCGCGCTCACCACGCCGTCAGCGATCTCCGCACGGCTCACCTGCCGCACCGTGCAGCCCAACTCCTTCGCATACGCAAAGTCCACCGCCGAGATCGTCGAAATGGTCTGCGCCGGAACCTGCTCCGGATCAATCTCCGCATGCAGCGCTAATCTTGCCAGCACACACAGCTTCGCCCGCGCATCGAACCCATCCACATCCGCCGACGGATTCGCCTCCGCATACCCCGCGGCCTGCGCCTTCGCCAGCACCTCACCGTAATCCGCGCCGCCCTCCATCGAGCTCAAAATAAAATTACAAGTCCCATTCACAATCCCGCTGATCCGCGTGATCACATCGCCGCTCAGCCCCTGCGCAATCCCCGGAATCACCGGCACACCACCAGCCACCGCGGCTCCATACAGCAACTGCACGCCCTTCTCCGCAGCCAGCGCAAACAGCTCCGCTCCACGATAGGCAATCAACTGCTTATTCGCCGTCACCACGTGCTTGCCCGCACCAAGAGCCGCACGCAGCCAGCCCTCCACCGGATCAAGGCCACCCATCAACTCCACCACCACATCCACATCGGCGGCCTCAAGCACATCCTCGACGCGCTCGGTCCACACCGCACCCGTGGCCACAAACTTCGCGCGCTCGTGCCCACGTTTGCGCTCCACCCCGCGATTGAACACATGCGTAATCCGCACGTCCTCATTCCCAGACGCAGCGAGCACTTCAGCAAACGCGCTTCCTACCGTTCCAAATCCCAACAATCCAATGCGCAAAACTTCCCGTCCTCGCTCCACTGCCATCTAGTAGACCACCTTCGTGCCTGCATCGCGCCACGCCGCAAAACTCGTCCACGCTTCATCCGGCAGCATCCGCTCAATAGGAATCGTGCGCTCACTCAGCGGCTTTTTCATCTCGCCATACAAAAACAAATCNNCACCGCGACCAATAAATCGCCGCCAGGCACATCGGGCAAGGCTCGCAGCTCGTATACACATCGCATCCATCGAGCTGAAACGTCTCCAGCAGATGACAAGCATTGCGAATCGCCGTCACCTCCGCGTGAGCCGTCGGATCATTCGAGGCCGTCACCAGATTCACGCCCGTCGCAATCACCTTGCCATCCTTCACCACGACCGCACCAAACGGGCCACCGCGCCCGCTGGTCACATTCTCAGTCGCCAGCCCGATCGCCTGCTGCATGAACGCTGGATTCCCTTGCATGATCCGTCTCCTGATCCCTGTTCCCTGCATTTCCGCTCTAATCAGCAATATGGTACATGCTCTCCGCTCCCGTCGCGTCATCACGCCCCACGGCGAACAGGATGCCGCAGTCCTCATCGACGCAGGCCTCCCCTCCGTCAGCGACCCCCACATCGTCGCCACCCTCGAAGCCCTCGCCCTCGGAACCCGCATCCTCGCCCTCACCCTGGCCAAACTAGCCAACGAGTAGCGCCCAACCTAGTCGCCAAGCCGCACTACGGCTACACTACTCACACAGCAAGTCCGCCATCCACTCACTTAGCCGACACGCATCCGAATCCCT
>DHWW01000315.1 GCA_002413385.1 Granulicella sp. UBA5172 | reverse complement strand
TGCGTCGCGTGTTACACAAACATGCATTCTATATACACCTTATAGGGTTTTGAGGTTATAACACGATATGTTTGAGACTCTTCAAAGGTGAGCCAACAACTTGCAATTGACCGCTTACGCCGATTTTTCTCTGAGGCTTCTGATCTACCTCGCCATTCAGGGCGACGGACATACGAGCAGCAGGGTAATGGGAAAGTGAATGATCAAAGGATGCAGAGAATCCCAGGTTGGTAACGGCGGTAGCTGAAGCATGACACACCTCTGACGTTCAGGACATCATCCGCCCTCCCGGCGGATACCTCGACGGTCGCGGCTGACGCAACCAACCTGGTGGATGATAACGAACACGCTCCCTGCACCCAGTAGAAGCAACGGATATCGATACCTTCCGAGACAGCCCCTTCCGAGCCAGCTAGACCTGGGCAATCCTTGGGGCAGGATCCGGCGGCCAAAAGCCGTTGATGACGTTCGCGTCCCGTCCGTGGACCAGCGAATTTGGGCTTGGATTCAGGTCCGCGAATCGTTCCTCGCGGCGAGCGTCGGTCTTGAAGGTCTGTCTTCAAGGGTGGCCGCAAGGGGGAGCGCGGCCTGAATTAAAGCTGGGTTGGACGGGATCCTTGCGCCGCTAAGTCACTGTCATATCGATAGATGCCACGCAAGAATTTCTTTATATTCTTTTCGCCTTTTCTATAGGACAATGGTGCGCCGGCGCACCTAGCTTTGGCGACCGTACCAACAAGCCGGTGTGTTGCGTGGTTTGCGGATCGGGCTTGAGGTGCACGCTTGACGAAGGTGAATTCAAGCGACCCGTACACGGTATTGGACTCCCTTGCAGTAAGCGAGAGAGAATGGCACCCCGGTCCGGGACGCGCAACAGATGAAAGTACTTTTCACTCCTTGGGAGGTTGCAACATGATACTAATGAAAATGACGCCAATGAAGTCTGGAATCAAGATGCTGTTCCTCGTCGCGGGCATGGTTTTGCTCGCGGGAACCGTCCTGCTTTCACCGCGCGCCTCCGCGCAAACCAGCCGCGCGACGATCTCCGGCACGGTCCAGGATCCCACCGGCGCGAACATCGCAAACGCGACGGTGGTGATCACCAACATTGACACAGGGATCGCCAGAACTATCGTGACCAACGGCAGCGGCCTTTACAACGCGGCCAGTATGGTTCCCGGCAACTACACCATCAAGGTCTCCGCCAAGAGCTTCTCCGGTGAGACGCGCAAGGGCATCGTCCTCACCGTTGGTGAGGCGTCCCTATTAAATTTCTCCCTCAAGCTGGGGAACGTTTCCGAGCAAGTCATCGTGACGGAGAACCCGGCCACGGTTGACGTGACCACCTCCCAGGTGAGCGACACCGTCACCGGCGCCACTATGCGCGACATGCCGCTCAACGGACGGTCATGGACCGACCTCGCTGCGCTCAACCCTGGCGTCACCACCATTGCGACCCAGCCGCCCGTCGGCGCTCCGGATCGCGTGAAGCGCGGCCTTGGCGGCGAACTGAGCATCGCCGGCGGTCGTCCCCAGGCGAACAGCTACCTCCTCGATGGAATCAACGTCAACGACTATTCCAATGCCGGTCCTGGCAGCGTGCTCGGCGGCAACCTGGGGGTCGACGCGCTGCAGGAATTCAACGTCGTCACCACCAACCCCACGGCGCAGTATGGCCGCACCGCTGGCGGCGTCATCAGCGCTGTCACCCGCTCCGGAACCAACAAGTTCCACGGCAGCATTTATGAGTTTTACCGCAATGACTCCCTGGACGCGCGCGACTACTTCAATACTTCGCCAGTCGTGGTGGGGGGAGTAGTGGTCAGCGGTGGACCAAAGAATGCCTTCACAAGAAATCAATATGGGGCATCGTTCGGAGGTCCGATTCAGAAGGACAAGACCTTCTTTTTCGTGGATTATGAAGGGGTCCGCCAGAACCTGACGACTTCGAACCTGGAGACAGTTCCGACTCTCCAAGCACGCAACGGAACGTCATGCTCTGGATTTAGCGATCCTTGCCCAGCTGTGGATCCGACGGTCCTTGCGTTCATCAACGCTTTCTATCCGTTGCCGAATACGACGCAGCCAGGGGACACGGCGGACGTCGCGAGTTATAGCGTACCGCTGGCACAGGTCACAACCGAGAATTACATCACAGGCAAAGTCGACCGCACCTTCTCCGCCAAAGACAGCGTTGCCGTTGTCTACATGTATGACAACTCGCCATCGCAGTCGCCGGATGGGTTCAACAATGTGGAGATATTCAGCAAAACTATCCGCAACACCGTGTCGATTCTGGAAACACATATCTTCAGTTCCAACACGGTGAATACACTTCATTTCGGCTTCAATCGAGACAACGCCGGGTCGCCCTATTCGGCCACAGCGATCAATCCTCTGGCGGTTGCGGCGACCTCGCAGTTCAGCTTTCAGCCCACCGATTCGCCCGGAATTGTCCTTGTTCCTGGACTCACCACCTTCACCGGCGGCGTCAGCGCGGCGAATCCGCTCCTGTTCCGTTGGAATTCCTTTCAGGGCTACGATGATCTTTCTCATACCGCTGGGATCAATACCTTCACGATGGGCATAGCGCTGGAGCGGATCCAGAACAACCAGAAGGACGCCGATTTTCCGGGCGGCCAGTTCCAATTCCCCACACTTGAAGCGTTCCTCACCAACGGAAATTTTGGTTCGGCCGGTCAAAGCACGCAATTCAATACCACCCTACCGGTCGCTCTCACCCCGCGCAACGTGCGACAGACCATCTTCGGCACGTATATCCAGGACGATCTTCGCGCCACTCCTAATCTAACTTTCAATCTCGGGTTGCGCTACGAGATGGCGACCGTCCCGGATGAGATCAACGGAAAGCTCTCAAATCTTCGGACGCTGTCCAACGGAGCGGGGCCCGACGAAATTCCCAACCCGTACCTTGGCAACCCATACATCAAGAACCCGACCTTCGGGAACTTCGAGCCGCGGGTTGGTTTCGCGTGGAGTCCCTTCAGGGACGGCAAGACCTCTCTGCGAGGTGCGTTCGGCATCTACGACAATCTGCCGTACATTATCGAGCTCGGCACCGGTCTGGATGGCGCTTATCCCTTCGCGCAGGATGTTTCGTCCAGTGTCAACCCCGGGGAGTTTCCGGGAGGCGTTTACAATCGGGCCTCCACCAGTACGATCGCCCGCAATTACTATGTGCTACAGTATGATCCGCCGCGCAACTACGACATGATGTACAACCTGAACATGCAGCATGCCTTCGGTTCCCACACCACCCTGTTGGTTGGCTACGTTGGATCGAGAGGGAAACACAACTGGTACCAGACCGACAACGGCAACATCGCTCTGCCCGTATACCACGACACGAAGGCAAATGAATACTACTGGCCAGGGCCGAATCCGCAATGCACCGCAGCCGGAAACTGCCAGGAATACCTGAGCGGCGTCATCCAGAATCCGAACGCTGGCCAGGTGCTCGATGCCAGATGGAACGGGAGCAACTATTTTGATGGGTTGGAGAGTCAGCTCAGCCTATCAGCGTGGCATGGGGTCGAGGGACAAGTCTCCTACGCATATTCGCGGTGCATCGACACCAGTTCGGGATCGGCGGCCTCCGACCAGTATCGTCAATCGTTGAATCTCGATCTCTACACTGCGCCCTCGACCCATCGCGGGCCGTGCGACACGAACGTGGGTCAGTCGCTCTCCATGAATGGGACCTGGAATTTGCCTGGCTCGCCATCCTCGCATTTCCTCGTCAAGATGGTCACCAACGGGTGGCAGTTAGGTGGCATCTTTACTGGGGCTGCAGGTGTTCCGTTTAGCGTGGTCATCGGCGGCGACCCTCTAGGCACCAATGCGGTCGGGCCTGGAGCGTTCGATTTCCCTGACAGGCTCAAGGGCAACGGTTGCGGCAAGAACCTCACCACGGGCGATCCAAACGCCTACATCAACTTGAAGTGCTTCGCCTTCCCCGACCCAATCAACCGCATGGGAAATGCGGGGCGCAACGAGCTGACGGGCCCGGGCGAAGACAGCCTTGCCTTCACCGCTTTCAAAAACAATAAAATTTCCCGGATCTCCGAGGTAGCGAACCTGCAACTCCGTCTCGAGGTTTACAACTTGTTCAACCATCCGAATCTCGACGTTCCGGCTTCCAATTTCGCCATCTATGATGGCAGTGGGAACCCCGTGCCGAACGCAGGACAGATCACCCAGACCACGTTGACCAACCGGCAGATTCAATTGGCTGCAAAGTTCACCTTCTAACGATCCAACCCTCACTATGCGGGCGAGTTCAGGCACTACGTGAATGAGTCCGCATCCTCGTCGCGATCCTCCACGCAGCCCTCCTCATTCAGAGGGCTGCATTTCTCTCCCGGGGGCGCAGATTCTCAACCTGTTGTAAGAGAGGGAAAACGGTATTTCGCCATGGGGAACGATCTTCGGCTCACTCGACGCGGATTCCTGGGGCAGTCTGCACTCGCGCTTGCTGCGGGTGTGGGAGGGCTAGCCGCGGAGCAAGGTGCCTTTGGGCAGACGGCCGGGCCGCAAGCGCCGGACTCCGCCCCGATTCACGCCTCCGAGTACTGGGCGAAGAGGGGAAACATCAAGCTCTATCTCTACCGCAAGTGCCTGGGTGAACCCAGGGCGGGAAGCTCCGAGCGTCCCATCCTGTTCCTTTGTCACGGCTCCTCGGTCTCGTCGCGATCGACGTTCGACCTCAGCGTTCCAGGCCACGGCGAATTCTCTTTCATGGATGTGTTCGCGCGCTATGGATACGATGTCTGGACGATGGACTTCGAGGGCTACGGCCAGTCTTCGAAGAGCGAGGGCAATTCCAATGTTGCCGACGGCGCCGAGGATTTGAAGGCCGCCGCTCTGGTGATGTCGAAGGAGACGGGCCAGGAGAGTTTCCATTTGTATGGCGAGTCGGGCGGCGCGCTTCGCGCCGGAGTGTTCGCCATGGCGGAGCCGCGGCGTGTTCGCCGGCTGGCGTTCTCCGGATTTACGTGGACCGGAAAGGGCTCGTCCACGCTGGCCAAACGAGCGCTGAAGGACGACTATTACAGAACCCATAGCACTCGTCCTCGGGACCGGGCGATGATCCGAAGCATCTTCACCCGCGACAAGCCAGGCACCTCCGACCCGGCGGTAGCCGATGCCATGGCCGACGCCGAGATGAAGTTTGGAACCAGCGTTCCCACCGGCACCTATCTCGACATGACGACCCATCTGCCGCTGGTCGATCCTACCCGGCTGCCCATGCCGGTGCTCATCGTGCGGGGAGAGTTTGACGGCATCGCATCTGAAGACGACCTGCTCGCGTTTTTCCAAAAGCTGCCAGTGCCGGACCGTGAGTTTGTCGTGCTTCCGGGCGCATCCCACGCGGTCGCCCTGGGAATCAACCGGCGACAGTTCTGGCATGTGCTGCACTGCTATCTGGACATGCCTCCTCGGTTAGATAACATCAAGGGATAGCGCAAGGGGTGTCGGCTCGGAAGCGGAAGCCATTCGGCAACCGACCGCACATTCACCCCCCGCATTCGTTCAAGGAGGAGATAAGTTTTATGGGTAACACGAAGGATGAGGGCCCATTCGGGCTCGGATGGTCTAGAAGAAATTTTCTCGGCGCAGGCTCGACTGTCCTGGCCGCCGCTGCGCTGGCTGGCATTTCGCAAACCGCGCAAGGCCAACAGAAGGGCAACTACCCGCTGGTAAGCGACCCCGGCCCGAGCGACGTGTGGCAGCTCGCCGAGAATCCCAGCACCGACAATCCGCCTCGCACGGATCACGGGGACCTCGGGTCTATATGGTATTCCTTCAATCTCGCCCACAAGCGGGTGCAGCACGGCGGCTGGACGCGCCAGGTGACGCAGCGCGAACTGCCGCTGTCGAAGGATGTAGCGGGCGTCAACATGCGGCTCGGCGCGGGCAGCTTCCGCGAGTTGCATTGGCACACGGCAGGAGAGTGGGCCATGATGCTCTACGGCACCGCGCGCATCACCGTCCTGAACCCCGACGGCACCGTCTTCATCGATGACGTGGGCAAGGACGATCTGTGGTTCTTCCCAGCCGGCTACCCACATTCCATCCAGGGCCTGGGCCCGGACGGGTGCGAATTTCTGCTGGTGTTCGATGAAGGAATGTTCTCCGAGGAGGACACGTTTCTGCTGTCGGAATGGGTGCAGCGCATACCGCACGACGTGATGGAGAAGAACTTTGGGCTGGGGGCCGATGCGATCGCAAAGCTCCCAACCGAGCAGATGTTCATCTTTCCGGCGGCTCTGCCCAGGTCTCTCGCGGAGGACAAGGCCGCTGTCGGCGGTCCGTCCGTGCAGTCCACCGTCAACTACGCCTTCAAGATGAAGGACATGGCTCCGACCAAAGCCAATGCCGGAGGCGAAGTCCGCATCGTGGACTCGCGCAACTTTCCTCCATCCACCACGATTGCAGCCGGGTTTGTGACGCTGAAGCCCGGAGGCCTGCGCGAGTTACACTGGCATCCCAACGGCTCCGAGTGGCAGTACTACATTGCGGGCAAGGGCCGTATGACCGTCTTCGGAGCGCCAGGCCGCGGCCGCACCCAGGATTTCAGCGCGAATGATGTCGGTTTCGTTCCATCGATGTCCGGCCACTATATCGAGAACACCGGCGACGCCGACCTTGTTTTCCTGGAGTTGATCCGTTCGGATAAATTCGTTGATTTCTCACTCAACAACTGGCTGAGCCACCTGCCTCCAGAGATGGTTGAAGCGCACCTCAATCTGGATCAGGCCGAGATCAGCAAGATTCCGACCGAGAAGCTGGTCATCATGAAGTAGTCCAGGCGCTGTACGGCCTTGGAGAATCGATCCACCCATGTATTTCGCATCCAGTTCGAGGAATGGCGTACGAGATGACGCTGCACAACGAAGGTACGGAGCGGCCCGCCATTGTCCGCGACGAGATCGATATCCGAGCACGGGGAGCCAGAAAAATGCCTGCAACTGAAACTGCGAAGCCAGTGCCATTCCTCATAGGAGGGGAATGGATTGAGGACACGTCCTCCTACATCACGCATGTGAATCCGGCCACCGGAGAGGTCAACTACAAGGTCTGCGCGGGGACCGAAGCCCACATCGACGCGGCCGTGAAGTCGGCCCACGAGGCCGCGAGAAAGCCAGCGTGGCGCAACATGCTGCCGCATAATCGCGCTCTCCTGCTGAACAGGATTGCCGACCTGATGTTGGAGCGCTCCGACCTGCTCGCCCGATCCCAGATGCTGGAAAACGGGAAGGTCTGGAAGGAATGCAAGAACCAGGTCATCAACGGCGCTGCCACCTTCCGCTATTGTGCGGCGGCCATCGAGACTCTTGGGTCGGAGATCACTCCCTCGCGCGGGAATTACCTGAACATGACGGTGTACGAGCCGTGGGGAGTGGTCGCCGCGATCACACCCTGGAACTCGCCGATCACTTTGTCGTGCAACAAGATTGCCGCCGCCCTGGCTGCCGGCAATGGGGTTGTCGTGAAGCCCTCCTCCTACACGCCGACCAGCGGCATCGAGTTGGGACGCATCGCCCTGGACGCGGGCGTGCCTCCCGGCGTGATGAACGTCGTTCCTGGCGCTGGAGGCAAGATTGGCGACGCTCTGGTCAATCACCCGCTGGTCCGGATGGTCTCCTTCACCGGAGGCACCGAGGTGGGCCGAAGGATCTCCGAATTGTGCGGAAGAAAGATCATTCCGGCGGTGCTGGAGTTGGGAGGCAAGTCACCGCACATCATCTTCGCGGACGCCGACCTGAACGCCGCCGCCGACGCCGCGACCGTCGCCATCTTCGAGGGCACGGGTCAATCCTGCACCGCGGGGTCGCGCCTCTTCGTTGAACGCAAGGTCTATGACCAGGTGATCTCCATGATCATGGAGAGAATGCGCTCGCTACGCGTCGACTTGCCAGATGCCCCTGGAGCGCAGCTTGGGCCAAGCGCCAGCTTCGCACAGAGAGAGTTCGTCGAGAAGATGGTGGACGATGCGAGGGCGGAGGGCGCGGAGATTCTCATCGGCGGAAAACGCCCGTCCGAGGAGCGGCTGGCGAAGGGTGCTTTCTACCTGCCCACCATCGTCGCCGGCATCACCAACCAGTCCTACATCGCGCAACAGGAGATCTTCGGGCCGGTGCTCTGCGCCATGCCGTTCGACAACGAAGAGGACCTGATGCAGCAGGCGAACGACATCCCGTATGGACTGGCGTCGGGCATCTGGACCGCCGACTACAAACGCGCATGGCGTGTGGCGCGCGCGCTGGAGGCCGGAATTGTCTGGATCAACACCTACAAGCAGTTCTCCACCGCGGCTCCGTTCGGAGGATTCAAGGACAGCGGGCTCGGCCGCGAGAAGGGCCTGCAAGGAATCAGGACCTACCAGCAGGTGAAGACACTTTTCTGGAGCATGTCCGACAATTTCGACGGCGGCTTCAGCATCGCGAAATAACAACCTCAAGAAAGAAGGATCTATGCCTGACCACAGCAAAACTCAGTCCACTGGCGACGGCTCGGCGTTGAAGGGGGGCGCGTACATTGCTGACTTTCTCATCCAGCAAAAAGTGCCCTATCTGTTTGGTGTTTGCGGCCACGGCATCCTCGGCCTGCTCGACGGTTTGTATGACCGCCAGGACGAAATCAAGACGATCTCAGTGCATCACGAGGCTATCGCGGGCTTCATGGCCGACGCGTACTTCCGCATCATGCAGAAGCCCGTGGCCACCTTCACCTCGTGCGGCCCGGGATCGGTGAATCTGCTGCTCGCCATCGCGGCCGCTTTTTCGGACTCCTCGGCGATGCTCAACATCACGGGCAACGTCCCTACCGGCCAATGGAATCGCGGGCCCTTCCAGGAGACCGGCAAATATTTTCAGGGCGACTTCACCAACGTGATCCGCTCCTATGTGAAGCGCAGCTTCCAGCCGACGCGGCCGGAGATGCTGCCGCTGGCGCTTCGGCAGGCATTCGCGTTGATGACCAACGGACGTCCCGGACCGGTCAACATCGATGTCCCGCTGAACGTCTTTGCGGAATCGGTGGACGACGCTGCAGCGCAGCGCGACAGCCACTGGCCGGCAGCCGAGTGGTCGCGTCCGGCGGGCGACCCTGCCGCCATCGAAAAGGCGGCGCGACTGCTGCAGCAGGCACACCGCCCTGTCATCGTCGTTGGCCACGGAGTGGAACTGAGCAACGCGGAGCCGGAGTTGCTGGCGTTGGCTGAGGCGCTTCGCATTCCTGTAGCGACCACGCCGTTTGGCAAGGGCGTCTTCGACCCCCGCCACGGCCTCAGCCTGGGGCCAACGGGCCGCAACGGCTCGTACATGGGCAACGCAGCCTGCCGCAACGCAGACGTGATCCTCGCTCTTGGAACGCGCTTCGACGACCGTGCTACCAGCGCGTGGCTTCCCGGCTTCACCTACAACATCCCGCGGACCAAGCTCATCCACGTCGATATCGACGCCGCTGAGATCGGCCGCAACTTCCAGCCGGAACTTGGCATCATCGGCGACGCGAAGACCGTTCTGCAGCAGCTTCTCGCGGCGCGGCGCAGCGCCATTCCGGCCGAGCGCAGCGCCTGGCTGGAGCGGATCGCTGGCTGGCGCAAGCGTTGGGATGAGGCGACCGTGCCGCCTCGCACCTCCGACGCCATTCCGATCCGTCCCGAGCGAGCCGTCGCGGATCTGAGACGGGTCGTGCCCATGGACGGCATCGTGCTCGCCGATGTGGGCATCCACCACAACTGGCTGGTCGCCGAGTTCGAGGCATGGAAGACTCGCACCTTCCTCCAGACCTGGGGCTTCGCGTCGATGGGTTTCGCCGTGGGCGGTTGCCTCGGCGCGAAGCTTGCGGCGCCGCATCGGCCAGTGGTCGCAGTGGTCGGCGATGGCGCGTTCATGATGAACTCCAGCGCCGTGCTCACCGCCGTCGAGTACGACATTCCGGTCGTTTGGCTGGTGTGGAACAACTTCGGCTACTGCGCCATCCGCGATCAGCAGCGCGGCTACTTCGGTGTGAACCGCGAACTGGCGACCAGCTTCAACGACGTGAACGGCAACCTCTTCTCCGCCGACTACGCGATGATGGCGCGTTCGATGGGGGCGCAGGGGGGCGACCATCGAAAAGCCAGCAGACCTGGCTCCGCAACTGGAGGCAGCGATCGCCTCCGGCAAGCCAACGGTCCTCGACGTTCGCATCGACCGTGAAATCCGGCCGCTCGCCACCGGGAGTTGGGACTTGCCTCCCCTTCCCCATCCCCTGCCCAACTTCGGCTGGGGCGAAGACGAATGACACTGAGATCACAATCGCTGCTTTCCGTGCATTGGGGGGCGTGGCTCCGGCCATGTCCTCTGCGCTCCATTCGTAGCGTAGCTTTGCCCGCTGAAGCGTACGTCTCGCGGTTTCACCCCAACCAACCACAGGACAACGCGTGAACTCTGCAATGCAATCGCCGAAGGAAGACGCAACCTATGCTGCTGGCTCCTTATGGTCGGGCAAGCGTTTTTACATTGCTGTTCTGTTGTTCTTCAACATGTTCATCAACTTCATGCACCGCATTAATTTGTCGGTCGCAGCGCCCGCGATCGCGAAGACGTTTCACTGGAACGCCGGGCAGATGGGACTCCTCTTCTCCTCGTATCAGTGGACCTATTGCCTGTTTCTTTTGCTCTGGGGGTCGCTGACCGACCGCTTCGGGCCCCGCATGATCAGCTCCGTGTCGGTCTTCCTCTGGTCCATCGCGGGCATGCTGACGGGCGTGGCCACATCGTTCGGCGGCATGTTGACCACGCGGCTCGCCCTCGGCGTGGGAGAGGCCGCGTCGTTTCCGGCTTCCGCAAAAGTTGTTCGGCAATGGTTTCCGCCCAGCGAACGCGGTCTCGCGACGTCCATCTTCGGCGCTGGAACATTCGCAGGGCCCGCCTTCTCCGCGCCCCTGGTGGCGTGGCTGTTGCTCAGAGTCGGGTGGCGGGAATCCTTCATGATGACGGGCTCGGTGGGCTTTGTGTGGGTCTTGTTGTGGCTGATTTTTTTTCGCAACCCCGCTGAGTGCTCCTGGTTGCCGGAGGAGGAACGGGCCTACATCCTGGCACAGACCGACTCCCATGCCAGGCCAGCGCCAGCGCCCCGTGGCACGCTGCGCCGCCTGATGGGCCGGAGCACCATGTGGGGCCTCTTCCTCACCCAGGGCTGCTGCGCGTACACCATGCTGCTGTTCCTCTTCTGGCTGCCCTCCTACCTGGTCCAGTCGCGCCACATGTCGCTGGTAAAGGCCAGCTGGTTCACTTCCATCCCGTACGTCGTCGCGGTCGCTTCGGGACTGCTGATCGGCAGATTCAGCGACAAGCTCCTCACGGACGAATCAGTCAAGCAGGGAGGCCGCCGCACCCTGCTGATCGTCTTCATCCTGCTCTCCAGCGCCGTCGTGCTCACCAATATGGTCGCCAATGAAGCCCTGCTCCTGGTGCTGATCTCCGTATCGTTGTCCTGCATCGCGAGCGCTCTGTCCTTGAACATCACGCTCACCAACGACCTGACGTGGAACCCGGAGATGGTCGGCACCGCCATTGGCATCCTGATGTTGGGCGGTAACCTCTTCGGTTCGCTCGTGCCCGTCGTCACCGGATACATTGTCAAATGGACTGGCAGCTTCGATCTTGCATTTTATGTGTCCGGGTTTCTCCTGCTCGTTGCGGCCGTGATCTGCTTCACTATGACGCGCGCTCCACTGAGCTTCGACGTGACGACGGTCGAACCAGCCTCTTGAAGCCATACCATCGGTGCGCCCTGCCTGGACAGCAGGGAAGCCCAGGAAAGTAGAAGGTCGCGTATGAACGATGTCGAAAAGCAGTCATGGTCCATGAAGATGGTCAGCCCGCTGGAGCCCGGGATCGTGTGCATCGACATCGATCGCATGCTCGATTTCTACACCGGCGTTCTTGGTCTGAAGTTCGCCACGGACGCAGTCGCATCACCGGAGATGAGCACGCAGTTCGGCACAGGGCCGCACGGATTCCGCATCATTCGGCTACAGACCCCCTATGGTGAACGGATCAAGCTGGTGCAACCGAAGCAGACGGTCCTTCAGCAAAGCCCCATCCCGCAATGGGTATTCGAGCGCCAGGGCATCGCCTATCTCACCTTCATCATCGAGGACGTTCATGAGGTGACTGCGCGGCTGCGCGAACGCGGAGTCGAGTTCTTCAGCAAAGGGCCGGTTGAGATCCGCAAGGGAATCACGGCGATCTTCGCGCGCGACCCGGAGGGAAATTTTCTTGAGTTTGTGGAGTACGAGGACCTGGCGGCCTATCGTCCCGACCTGGTCAAATGATTCGATGGCCATGACGACCGAAACGGGTCACACTGCGAGATAGCCGCCGTCCACGGGCATGATCGCACCGGTCACCCATGAGGATTCATCGCTGGCGAGGTACACTGCGAGGCCAGCAATGTCCTCCGGCCGTCCCAGCCTGCCGATGGGATGCGCTGCGGTCCTCTCCCGCCGGACGGCCGCCGGGTCTGCGGCCTGCGCCAGAAAGCCCTCGGTCAATTCGGTCTCCACGAACGCAGGGCAGATGGCGTTTACGCGAATCTTGTCCGGCGCGTGGTCGACGGCCATGCACTTGGTCAACTGGATCACGGCGCCCTTTGACGCAGCATAGGCGGCGCGGTTGCGCGCGCCCACCACGCCCAGCACGGAGGCGGTGTTGATGATCGAGCCCCCACCAGCCTTCCGCATGTGCGGCAGCGCCGCCCGTGAGAGCAGCCACAGCCCGCGGACATTCACGTTGAAGGTCTGGTCCCACTGCTCTTCAGTGACCTGCTCCGACGTTCCGGCGTGCAGTACGCCAGCGTTGTTGAGCAGAAAGTCCAGTCGGCCGAAGCGGCTCGCGGCCTGGTCGAGCAGGGCCTGAATGTCCGCGGACCTGGAGACATCCGCTGCCACCGCGAGCGCGGTCTCGCCAAGCTCGCTCGCCACCTCTTCAACGCGGTCCCGGCGCCGGCCGACCAGCACTACACGGGCTCCTTCTCGGACCATCGCGGCCGCGCAAGCGCGTCCAATACCACTGCCCGCGCCCGTTATGATGCCAACCTTGCCGTTCAAGCGTCTGCTCATAAATGAGTCCTTTTCTCTCCCTCGCTCTCGATGGGGATAGCGCAGACGCGACTCGAGGCGGCAATGCGAGCGATTGCCGCCTCGAACTGATTCCGTCGGCGTGGATCAGGATGTCCTGCGGCCTAGTGTACGTTCTTGTCGAGCCACTCCATGAAGAACTTCGAGATGCCTGCGCTGTTCTTCTCCGACATCATCTGATGATCATTGCCCGGCAGCCCAACCGTCTCCAGGCCGACAAACTGCGTCTTCACGCCCGCCTGGTTCAGCCACCTGGCCACGCAGTGAGCGTAGGGGCGATGATAGCTCGCCTCTCCCGCGACGTTCAGCACCGGAACGCTTTCCAGGTTGATCAGCTTGTGCGCCGGCTCCGTCTGCACATAGCAGGGAACCAGGCCTGGACCGTCAGCCTTCGCCTCCTTGATCGGCTTCAACTCCGACGCGTCCTTGATGGGAGGATCGTAATGCACTGGAAAGTTAGTCATGCCCCAGATGCGGGCCGGACCTCTTGCGTCCAGCTCCGCGTTCATGATGGGAGGTCCCCACGGCTCCGGCGCGAGGATCGGCCTTGATCTTTCCTGGCCGTCCATCCGCTGCCAGAAAGCCGGAGGTTGCCGCCGCCGAGTGAACCAGAAGAATCACCGGCGTATGGATCATATCGATCAACTGGTCGATGTCATCGGCGGAGACTTTCTCGAGAATCGGATTCGTTGGAAACTGGATTTCTGTCTTCGCGAAATAGTCGAACACAGGGTCGCCGATCTTGCCCTTGTTCGGAGAGTTGCTCGGCCACTGCGTGTACTTGCTCTGCTGCGGCCAGCGGCGCAGAGGGTTCGGTGAAACGCTGCCTCCGGACCATACCTCCTCCATCAACTCGCCTGTGCGAGGAGGAATCACGTTGCCATCCGCCGCTGGGTTATAGGCAGAGCGGCCGCGAGCTGGCAGATCCATCATGTACACGGTATAGCCCTGGTTCACGAAGTCGTACGCCCATCCGGGCCGCCCATCGGGGGTCATCAGCAGCGCGATGTTGGTCTGGCCTCCGCCGCCCTGCGAGAACAGGATCGGATACGGGTGGCGTATCTTCTTCGGAACCCACACCTCGACGTACATGGCGTCGGTCATCGTCTGTTTCCCGGGCTCACCCTCCCATTTGCCACCGACGTAGAAATGTCCCTGCCGCGCGATGTTCTCCGTCGAGAAGGTGGGTACATCTGCCGGTGGTGGGGAGCCCGCCGCGTCATTTCCTTTGCCCGCTTGGGCGTTCGCTGCCAAGGTATTGCCGCCGAGGATCGCCGCCAAAGTCAGCAGTGCCCAAATCGATTTATTCATTATTTTCCTCGCATTCACAGGTGGTGTTGCTGGACGGGTGGACCGCGCCACGATTCTGAGGCGGGCTTGTTGACGGACTGGTTTTTGCGATGGGAACGGGGCCTACACAACCGTCGCAACCTTATAACGCAATGCGTCTCGGAGTGTCAAGACAGTGAGCGCAACATGCATGCCGTCATGCCGCAGAGGAGTGCGACCGAGCGCATCAACGCAAGCAACGCAAACAAGAAAAGCCGCTGATGTCGCAGACTTCGAGTGCATCGAATCGACAACGTTCCTCACGCTCGCTTCAACACGCTGTTGCAGACGCTTTACTTGATCCATTCGGAGCGCCGCAAACGATCTCCATCATGCCGCGCAAACCCGCATCAACACTCGCACAAGAGACGATTCAACCTGACCTCAGCAAACCTGTGTCTCCGGTCCCCGGTCTTCTTCCTCCAGAGATTTGAAGCTCAACAAGCTCCTAGAAGTTCTCATGCTGCAAAAGCTTGGAGAACCTTGGATCAGAGCTTAGACCCCGCAGCGACGGATCCACCTTCAGGTAGGCCATGGACGTGGAGTGGTCCGTAGAAGCCTTTTCCAGCCACCCCAGTGCCTGGTCGTTATCCTTCAGCCCGGCGTAAACCAGCGCCACGGCAAACGCTGGCACATACTTTTGATAGGATCGATGCAGGAGCGAATTGAGAATCTGATGTGCTTCCCTCGTCCTCCCGGCCATGGCGTAGGCATGCCCCAGGTTTGCGGTGTAGTAGACGTCGCCTCCCGAGAACTGTACGGCCTGCGTGAACTCTGAGATCGCCTGCTCATATAAGCCTCTTGTCTCATAAACGTCACCGAGGCGGAAGTGAGTCCGCGGAAAACTTGGATCGATGTCAATCGCCTTGTGAAGAGTGTCGATAGCCTCTTTGTAGTGACCTGCGAGACAGAAGGTCCAGCCGGCGTTGCTGTTCACAATCGAGGACAGCGGATCCTCTTCCACCGCACGCTGTGCCTCGACCAGCGCCTCTGGGAAGCGCCCCATCGCGGCCAGGCTTTCGGCATTCCAGGAATGAGCCATCGCATAGTTCGGATTTACATCGAAGGCTTGCTGAAACTCATTCTGTGCTGCGGGGCCATTCCAGTCATAGTAGAAGTCGATGAATCCGAGTGTGGCATGTGCGTCCGCCAGATCGTCGTTCATCTGGAGTGCTTTGTGGGCGGCAGCGCGTGCCGCCGGAAACGCCTCATTCGGAGGAATAGCCGCATAGAGTCCCAGCGCGGCATACGAATCCGCCACACCTTCATAGGCCTCCGCATAGTTTGGATCGAGCCGGATCGCCTCGCGGAAATAGTCCAGCCCCTTCAGCATCCCTTCATTCGTTCGCTTGTTCCAGTAGTACCTGCCTCGGACGAACGCATCGTAGGCCTCCTGATTCTCGGTGGGCCTCTTTGTAAATCTCTTCTCTTCCTTGTCGTTCAGTTGCAGCCGTATGGAACGCGCGACACGCTCGGAAGCCTCATCCTCGAGATTGAAGATATTCGTAAACTCCTCGTCGAACGTCTGCGCCCACATCTGCGTCCCATCCTCAACCCGAACCATTTGCACCGTCATCCGCACGCGATTGCCCTCGCGCTGGATCCGTCCATTGATGATCGCGTCGACCTGTTGCTCCTTTCCGGCGCCGTCCGCGCTGATCGAACTGTTACGGTACTTCTCAATCGCGCTGGTGGGCCGGACCAGAATCTTCCCTGTGTTCGACAGTCTCGTAATCAGCGCGTCGGCCGTTCCCAGGCCAAGATACTCATCGGAAGCCGAGCCTCCAATCGTCTCGAATGGCAGCACGGCGAGCGATCGTATCGGTCGATCCCACGCCGATGCAATCTTCAAATGCTTGTTACCCAGCCATCCGGCCACGATCAGCAACCCCGCGAGCGCAACGATCGAGCCTGCCAACCATCTCCGCTCCGCAACGACCTTCGCCCACGTCGCATACGAGATCAGAGTGGTCGCCGCGGGATCTGCCTCTCCTGGTTTTATCTGCGTCTCACTGGATTCGACGGGGGCCTCCGACCTCTCCACCACCTCCGCCACAAAACGGTATCCCTGTTTCGATACCGTCTCAATGTATTCATGCTTGCCGCGATCGTCCCCTAAGATCCTCCTCAAGTGCGAAACCGCTACAGCCAGATTGCCTTCCTCCACCGAAACGCCCGGCCAGAGAGCGCTCATCAACCTGTCTTTCAGAAGTAGCTGTCCGTTGTTCTCCACCATCAGTACGAGCAGGTCGAACGCCTTGGGAGTCACAGAGACGTGCCTGCCACGTTGCAGCAGAAGCCTCTGGCCGGGGTCCAGGCTGAAGCTCCCGAATTCGTATAAGTGACTGATCGTATGGGACATAGCGATTAAGAATTCCTTTATCTTTTTTTCGCACTTCTCAAAAGACTTTCATTCGATCCCAATCTAGGGTCACAGGTGACCAGAAAAGGGAATCCGTCGCTGGCCGGTAATTATAGGCACGACCAACCATGCAAGTCGAGTTGAAGAAAGGGGCGCCTGTGCTCAATGCAGCGCATCATCCGGAAAATCCAGTAAGGGCGACCCGCGTCAGCAGGACGAGCGTCGCCGACGATGACGGCAAGTATAGCGCTTACGCCCTCACCCCTGGCAAGCAGGGCCGAGGGAAGTGACGATGAGAACAGAGATCACTCGTACTGTCGTCGAGCGCAAGCCCTTCTACCGGAGTCTCTGGGTACAGGTGACCGTCGCCATCTTCCTGGGAGTGGCCCTTGGTCGCTTCGCCCCCCACACCGCCATTGCGATGAAGCCTCTGGGGGACGCCTTCATCAAGCTCATCTCGATGGTCATCACCGTCGTGATCTTCTGTACGGTCGTCACCGGCATCGCCGGCATGCAGGATATGAAGAAGGTGGGCAGGGTCGGAGGCAAGGCCCTGATCTACTTCGAGATTGTGTCCACGCTGGCGCTTCTGATCGGCCTGGCCGCCGGGAATCTTATTCAGCCCGGCAGGGGCCTCAACGTCAATCCCGCCACCCTCGACGCCAAAGCTGTTGCCGAGTACGCGGGCTCCGCCAAAGCTCAGAGCACCGTCCAGTTCCTGCTGCACATCATCCCCACCACCATGGTCGATGCCTTCGCACGCGGAGATATTTTGCAGGTAGTGTTCATCTCCGTGCTTCTGGGCATCGCGCTCGCCATGATGCGCAGCCGAGCCGAGCCGCTGATCCGCCTGCTCGACGCGCTGACCGGAGCCATCTTCACCGTCGTCAACATTGTCATGTACTCCGCACCCATCGGTGCGTTCGGAGCCATGGCATTCACGGTTGGGCGATACGGTATAACCTCCCTCGGCCCCCTGCTCAAACTCATCGTCACCTTTTACGGAACCTGCACCTTCTTCGTAGTCATCGTCCTTGGTGCGGTCGCCTGGTTCGCGGGCTTCAATATCCTGCGCTTCCTGCGCTATATCAAGGAAGAAATTCTCATCGTCGTCGCCACCAGTTCCTCGGAAGCCGCTCTGCCGACCCTGATGGAAAAACTTGAATTGCTCGGCTGCTCCAAGGCACTCGTTGGCCTCGTGGTCCCCACCGGATACACCTTCAACACCGACGGCAGCAGTCTCTACATCACGCTGGCCGCACTGTTCGTAGCCCAGGCCACCAACACGCATGTCACTCTCACCCAGCAGCTCACCCTCTTCGCCGTCGCTGTCCTTACCTCCAAAGGCGCCAGCGGAGTGCAGGGCGCAGGCTTCATCGCCCTGGTTGGAACGCTCATCGTCGTTCCCACCATCCCGGTTGCCGGCATGGCGCTTATCCTTGGCATCGACCGCTTCCTCAGCACCTTTCGCGCCCTCGTCAACATGATCGGAAACGGCGTTGGGACCATCGTTGTAGCCTTGTGGGAGCACGAGCTCGAAGGCACCGTTCTCACCAAAGCCCTCGCCGCCTCGGGAGAGCCAGCCTATTACCCAGCGGATATCGGAGGGTAAGGAACGTGAATTCATCCGGCGAATCTGTACCTGCACCTCCAGCTGCACGAGGAGATGCGTCATCCCATCGCCGCTTCCTCGCGAGATCGACTATGCTTCTTTCAGGCAAGCTGGCCATATTCGGAGAACCACGCTTCTCCACCGCGACCGTCTCCAATGAACCACAGCCCGAGACGGGGCAGTCCCGCAAGAACACTCTGCGAGACCTCCCGGAAAGTGAACACCTTCCCCCGAGATGAGTCCGTCCTCTCTACTATCGCGCCGCAGCTTTCTCGTCCAGGGAGCCCTTGCAGGAGCTGCCGCGAACGCTCTCACTCCCCCATCTCCACAGACTCCCAAGCCTCCCTCTGGCATCAACTCCAAAGCAGCCACTGCACCCGCTCCACCCGTAACCCGCATCCTCGCGGAATGGCTGGTCACCTGTCCGCAATCAGAGGTCCCAGACAGCGTTCGCAAGGAGGCCGTCCGATCGATCGTCAACTGGACAGGCGTAACCGTCGGAGGCTCCAATCAGCAAGCGGTAGTGCGCTCTCTCAGCGCCGTCCTGCCCTATTCCAACAGCACCGCAGCCCACCTCTTCGGGCGCGCCGAAACCCTCGATCCGCTTCGCGCTGCATTGATCACGGGCATCAGCTCGCACGTGCTCGACTACGACGACACGCATCTCGAAACCATCATCCATCCCGCTGGCCCGGTCGCGAGTGCTCTGTTCGCACTCGCGCAGGATCATCCCCTCAGCGGAGCGGATCTCCTCCACGCCTTCATCCTCGGCACCGAGATCGAATGCCGCCTCGGCAAAGCAATCTACCCCTCCCACTACGACATGGGCTGGCACATCACCGGAACCTGCGGAGCCTTTGGTGCCGCCGCCGCCTGCGGCCGAGTCCTTGGACTCAATATCCAGCAGATGCAATGGGCTCTCGACATCGCTGCAACCGAAGCCGCCGGTCTCAAGATCATGTTCGGAAGCATGTGCAAGAGCCTCAACATCGGGCGCGCTGCGGAGAGCGGCCTTCTCGCTGCATTGCTCGCCGCAAAAAACTTCACCAGCTCCGACGAAGGCATCGAAGGCAAAGAAGGCTACATCTTCGCCGCATCGCGCGAGCACAACTACGCCCCTCTCATCGACGGACTCGGCCAACACTACGAGATCGCTCTCGACACCTACAAGCCCTTCGCCTGCGGCATCGTGATCCACCCTGTCATCGACGCCGTCATCCAACTCCGCAACGAGCACAGCCTGAAGTCCAATGAGATTCGCTCCATCGCGATCCGCTGCAACCCTCTCGTGCTCGAGCTTACCGGCAAGAAGACACCCACGACCGGACTCGAAGCCAAGTTCAGCGTCTTCCACTCCGCCGCCATCGCACTCATCCGGGGCTTTGCCGGTGAAAAGGAGTACACCGACCAGGCTGTCCGCGATCCCGAAGTCGTTGCCCTGCGCAAGCTCGTCTCCGTCACCACCGACCCTGCCATCCGCACGGATGAAGCCTATGTCACCATCACAACCACCAGTGGCCAATCCTTCACCAAACAGGTGGAGCACGCCATCGGCAGCGTACAAAATCCGCTCACCGACAAGGCCCTCTCCTTCAAGTTCACCCAGCTTGCAACCGGGATTCTTCCTCAGGCACAACTTGAAAAGCTCCTCGCCGCCGCGTGGAATCTCCCCGAGATGCACAACGCTGGCGACCTTCCGCGTCTCGGGGCGCTCGCCTGATATTCAGTTACACGCATTACTTAGCTGAAGGAAATCGCATGTCAAACCTGAACGACGAGAAGCTGTCCCCACCGCCGCCGGGCTGCGAACTCACCCGCCGAAGTTTGATGGCAAGAGGCACCTGGCTTCTCGCCGGCGCCGCTCTTCCTCTCCGAGCCTTTGCCGCAGAATCGCCCGACTCCCCAACCGCTGCCATAAGTCCGTTGATGCAGACGCTCAGCAGCTACATGGCCGCTGCGGCCAGCCATCCCCTCCCTCCGGACGTGATGGAACAGGCGAAGAACCATATTCTGGACACGCTGGCCGCCATGATCTCCGGCTCTCAACTGCTTCCGGGGCGAGCCGCCATCGCGTTTGCACAATCCTATGGCGGCAAACCCGTTGCGACTGTCGCCGCATCGAACGTCGTCTGCGGCCCCATCGAAGCAGCGATGGCCAACGGTGTCCTCGCCCACTCCGACGAAACCGATGACTCGCACTCCGCGTCGCAATCCCATCCCGGTTGCGCTGTGATTCCAGCTGCGCTCGCAGTCGGAGAGAGGTTCACCATCAGCGGCGCGCACTTTCTCCGCGCCGTCGCATTGGGCTACGACATTGGCACGCGTATGGGCGTCACGCTTGGCGGAGTCGACTACCAGACCGAGACCCGCCGCGATCCTCACGCCACCTCCGAAGGCTTCGGAGCAGCCGCAGCAGCCGGTTGCGCTGCTTCGCTCGACACACGCCAGATGCGCTTCCTCCTCGATTACGCCGCACAACAATCCGCTGGCTTCACGGCTTGGCAGCACGACACCCATCACTTCGAGAAGGCCTTCGTCTTCGCCGGCATGCCCGCGCGCAACGGAGTCACCGCCGCTCTTCTCGTCCAGGCAGGATGGAACGGAGTGGATGATGTCTTCTCCGGCCCCGACAGCTTCTTTGCCGCCTACAAACCGGAGGCCAACCCCGAGGGCCTCGGCGAGTGCCTCATCGCGGGCCTTGGTGAGCGATACAACATCTCGCAAACCAACATCAAGAAATGGTGCGTAGGCTCTCCCATTCAGGCGCCGCTCGACGCGATCCAGACTTTGATGAAGCAGCACCCCTTCACTCCGGACCAGGTCCGTCAGGTCACCGTAAGGGTTGCCACTCGAGAGGCCTCCATCGTCGACAACCGCAGCATCCCCGACATCTGTCTTCAGCATCTGGTCGCGGTCATGCTCGTGCAGCGGACCCTGACCTTCCGCTCCGCACACGACGTCGCCCTGATGAAAGATCCGGCCATCCTCCGCGAACGCCAGAAGGTCAGTTTGATCGGAGATGAAGAGATCGAGAAGCGACTCCCCGCTCGCGAGGCCATCGTCGAAATCCAACTCAACGACGGCACCGCACTTCGCCAGCAAGTCGACGCCGTCCGAGGAACGGCCGAGAACCCGATGAGCCGCGAGGAGGTCATCGCCAAATCACGCGATTTGATCGAGCCTGTCCTCGGAGCCGCTCAATCCGGGCTGCTCATGGCGAAGGTCCTCCAGCTTGAAAAAGTCTCAGACACTCACCAGCTGAGCCGTCTGCTTCAGACGTCTCACTGACATTGAAAAACAACCAGCGCGCCACAAATTTTGAGGAGTTATTTTGGTAGCGATAGCGGGGCTCGAACCCCACTCATCGCCTTGCATACACTAGGAAAATCAAAACTGAATTTCATCAAAATTCACGTCCGCAACAGTGAGTTCGAGACACGACGTGAGAGGAGAAGGGAATTGAAGCACAGGCCGCGCAAGACCTGTCCCGCTCTAACGCGTAGTTGCTTTCGAACTTAAGAAGGTTTCGGCAACATAATTGAGAGGAAGGCCCTGCTTGGGCTTTTAGATCAGTTTTGAGGCACAGCTCTCCCGGATGGTCGCGGCCTATTTCGTATGAAGATTCTGAATTCTCGCACAACGTCAAGAACGGCTTCAGGTCACTTTGCACAGCAATCCCGATTTAGCACCAGTAAGAGGTCTTTATGAGCCTTTGGTGTCCCAGGAGGTTTTTGATCGGGTCCAAGCAGTTTTGGATGGACGAAGCATAAACCAGCTCAAGCCTAGAAAATTGAGCAACCCTGATCTTCCTCTTCGCCATTGGGTCCGTTGTGAATCGTGCGGCACTCTAATCACCGGCGCTTTTTACAGAGGCCGAAATTTGAGCTATCCGCGTTACTGGTGTCGCAAACCCGACTGCAAGGCAATCTCAAAGCAGAAGTCTGATCTGGAAGCGGAATTTCCAGCAATACCTGACCAAGATGCGTTTGGACCCCGCAAAGGCGAAAGCGCTACCCAAGATTGCAGCCAAAGCGTGGGAAGCACGTCAAGGAAGTGCTCGAACGGAGCGCATCAAGCTGCAAGTTGAAGTAGACGCACAGAAGAAGAAAGGCGCTCTTCTGAATCTCAGGATGAACCAAGAGCTGACTA
>DHWW01000011.1 GCA_002413385.1 Granulicella sp. UBA5172 | reverse complement strand
GAGACTGGTTGAGCCGTCGTCATAGGCCGGGAAGCGTACACTGAGTTGGCTAAATGAATTGTTGACTGGAGAGAAAGATGATTGTTATTGACACGGAACACGTTGACCTCGCAACACCGACGGGCACGATGCGGACCCACATTGTGCGCCCTGCCGGGCCGGGCCGGTACCCGGGCATTCTTCTGTATTCCGAGATATTTCAAGTGACGGCGCCGATCCATCGCACGGCTGCTCAGCTGGCTGGACATGGGTATGTGGTTGCAGTGCCGGAGGTGTATCACGAGTATGAGCCTGCCGGGACCGTGCTGAAGTACGACCAGGAGGGCTCGGACCGGGGCAATACGTTGAAGACGACGAAGCCGGTGCAAGCCTATGACGACGATGCTCAAGCAGTTCTCCAACATCTCTCTTCGCGCGAAGATTGCACGGGAAGACTCGGCGTGATGGGTATTTGCATGGGCGGGCATCTGGCCTTCCGTGCTGCGATGAACCCAGAGGTCCTTGGGGCAGTGTGCTTTTATGCGACGGACATTCATCGGGGCGGCCTGGGGGAGGGAATGAAGGATAACTCGATGGCGCGGGCACCGGAGATCAAGGGTGAGCTGCTGATGGTCTGGGGTCGGCAGGATCCGCATATTCCGACCGAAGGTCGAATGAAGGTTCTGGAGCGGCTGAATGAGGTTGGAACCCGACTGAACTGGCACGAGGTGAACGGTGCTCACGCGTTCCTGCGCGATGAAGGGGTACGGTATGATCCGGATCTTGCGAGGTCGATGTTTGGGCTGGCGCTTGATCTCTTCCACCGCACGATCGCGGTAGGCGCGTAAAGCCCATCGTTATTCTATGTACCTTCTGAGCCAGGGGTCCTCGGTATGCGTGAGTTCCAGGGTCGTGCCGTCAAAGACGACCTTGCCCTCGTTGAGCACGAGGAACCTGGTTTCAGTGGCGATCCCCCCATCGGGGATGGATTCCATGCAGAGTTTTTGCAGATTGTACCGGTGAGTCGCAAGGGTGAAGGCATCCTGCAGGCGATGGGTGATGAGCAGGCAGGTGGTATGGGAGACGTCGCGCTGTTTTACAACCAGCTCGATGATGGTGTTTGAGGTAATCGGATCGAGACCTCCCATCGGGGAATCGTAGAGAATCAAGTCTGGGCGGCTGATGATAGCGCGGGCAATCGAAACGCGGCGTCGCATGCCGCCACTGAGTTCTGCTGGAAATTTGTCGATAGCCTTCTCAAGCTCGACGAATTGAAGCACCTCGACTACCCGTTCATGCACCTCGACTGGATCGACATGCTCCTCGTGCAGGCGATACGCGACATTGTCTTCGACATTGAGCGAGTCAAACAGAGCGCTCTCCTGAAAGACCATGCCGATGTGAGCTCGCATCTCAAAGAGCTCGCGCTGGGTCATCTCTTTGAGCGAGCGGCCGAAGACGCGGATCTCGCCAGTGTCGGGTTCAATCAGGCCATTCGCGAGCTTCATCAGAACGCTTTTGCCGCCGCCCGCGGGTCCGAGCAGGATGCGCGTCTCGCCATGGGCTACGGAGAAGGTGACGCCAACCAGCACCTGGTTCCCTTCGAAACCGATCGACACGTTGTCAAACTCGAGCATGGGCTTGCCCGCTGCAATCAGCTCCGATATTTGCGAACTCACGAGCGTGTCGGCCATCGTCTACCTTCCGAAGATCCCGATCATCAACTGCGTGACGAGAAAATCAACAAGAATGATGAGCACGGAGGAAGCAACAACGGCCTGGGTTGTCGAGCGTCCAACGCCGCGCGTTCCGCCGGTTGTTTTCAACCCGTAGTAGCAACCGATGGTCGCAATGATGAAGCCGGAAAAGAGAGGCTTCACCAGCCCCTCGACGATGTCGCCATGCACTAGCGACAGGTAACCCGTGTGGAAGAAATTTCCTCCGTTCAGCTTCAGCATAGTGACAGATACAAATGCGCCTCCAGCGATCCCGCACGCGTCCGAGATGATGGTGAGGAAGAACAACATGAAGACTGTTGCGACCAGCCTTGGCGTTACCAGCTTGCGGATCGGGTCGGTTCCGAGAGCACGCATCGCGTCGATCTGCTCGGTCACCTTCATCGACCCAAGTTCACTGGCCATGCCCGACGCATTTCGTCCGGAGACCATCAAGCCGGTCAGGACTGGCCCCAGTTCCTTCACCATCGAAAGAGTTACCAACTCGCCGGTCATATTCACAGCGCCAAACGTTTTGAGCGAGACTGCTGCCTGCAAGGCCAGGACGCAGCCGGTGAAGAAGCCTGTGAGCACCACGATTGGGAGCGAGCCGACGCCAATGGAATCCATCTGGGTGAAGGTGTCGGCGATATAGCGGGGGTGCGAAAAGATGTTGGCGACCGCGCGGCCGCAGAGCAGGGAATAGTCCTGCACGACGGCGACAAGGGTCTTGGCGTAGGCTTCTGGAGAGATGAATCTCATGCGATCGCTTGGCTCAGGGTATCAGATGCGGGCAGCATCCCTGATGGTCGCATTCTCTGCTATCTGGCTGAGAGTGCTCGCGGGATGAGAAAATAGTGGGATGGCTCAAGGAACCAACCAAACGCGTGGAGGGACGATGACAGCCGCCGTTCTGCGTGGGAAGGAAGACCTCCGCATTGAACAGGTGCCGATGCCTGAAGCGGGGTCCGGGGAGTTGGTCCTGCGGGTGGGCGCCGCCCTGACCTGCGGCACGGATCTGAAGGTTTACCGTCGCGGATATCACGCGAAGATGCTGACGCTGGATCGGCTTTTTGGGCATGAGCTTGCTGGGACTGTGGTGCAGGTAGGAGAGGGGGTCACAACGTTCGCGATGGGCGACAGGGTTGTTCCGCTCAATTCGGCGCCTTGCGACGTTTGCTTCTACTGCCGTCATGATCAGCAGAATCTTTGCGACGACCTGCTGTTCAATAACGGTGCGTATGCGGAATTTATTCGTGTTCCGGCGCGCATTGTTGCGAAGAATACTTTGCGCCTGCCTGACAACATGCCCTTTGAATATGCGGCACTCACGGAACCGCTCGCGTGCGTTGTGCGGGGGCTGGAGGAGTCGAATGCGCGGGCCGGCCAGACGGTGATCGTGCTTGGTGCGGGGCCGATCGGGCTGCTGTTTATTCACACCGCGTCGCTGATGGGCCAGCATGTGATCGCGGTCGTGAAGCGCAAGGATCAGGTGGCTACGGCGCTGCACTTTGGGGCTGAACAGGTTGTTCGCGTTGCGGATGTTGCGGACCCGATTGCTGCAGCGCGCGCGCTAACGCCGGAGGGACGTGGAGCGGATGTTGTGTTCGAGGCTGTTGCTACGCCTGAGGCATGGCAGTGGGCGGTACAGATGGCGCGCAAGGGTGGGCTGGTGAATCTTTTCGGGGGGCCTCCGGCTGGCACTACGGTGGCATTCGATACGAACCTTATCCACTACTCCGACCTTACGCTGAGGGCCAGCTTCCATCACACTCCTGCAACCGCGCGGCGGGCTTTCGAATTGATCGCCTCAGGCAAATTCCTTTGCCGCGATTTTCTTACGGGCGTGGCGAACATCGAAGAGCTGCCGGAGGTTTTTGCGCGGATGCTGGTGCGGCCCGCCGAGGGAATTGCTCCTGATATTAAAACTGTCATACTCCCTCGTGCCGTCGCGCAAACTGCGGTGCCAGAACGTATCGAGGAGCACGCATGACGGTCATCGCGAAGGGCGTTGCGGGCGTGATCGACGACCGGCTGATCGGCGCTCCGGCAATTTATTTGACACCGGATACGCGGCCGTCGCTGGAGGAGGCGCAGGCGTGGTGCAAGGCGCTTGCGACTACGCACTATGAGAATTTTCATGTTGCGACGTTCTTTCTGCCGTCGGCGCTGAGGCCGCATTTTCACAGTGTGTATGCGTTCTGCCGGACGTCGGATGATCTTGGGGATGAGGTCGCGGATACGGCGACGGCTACGCGTCTGCTTGGTCAGTGGCGTGGGATGTTGCACCAATGCTTTGCTGACCCTGGGCTTTCGCGCCATCCCGTGTTTATTGCACTGCAACCGACGATTGCGACGCGCGATCTGCCGATGCAGCCTTTCGATGATTTGATCTCCGCGTTTGAGCAGGACCAGGTTTATACGCATCACGAATCTCTTGCGACGCTTGAGCACTACTCGCGCTACTCGGCGAACCCTGTGGGGCGGCTTGTGCTGCTGATGAGTGGGTATACCTCTGAAGAGTTGATGCTGCTTTCCGATGACATATGTACAGCCCTGCAGCTCGCCAACTTTTATCCTGTCTCTTATACA
>DHWW01000099.1 GCA_002413385.1 Granulicella sp. UBA5172 | reverse complement strand
CACCCCCCCTGTTTTCGGGGTGATCTCTGGAATCAGTAAGTTACAGACACAAAATCCCGTAAAATCTAGCATCCAAAAGGGTTACGGGCAAAATATAGCAACGAAGGCACTTACGGGGCAACTATCCCACCACGCCAAGTAAGGGTGCGAATCGGACGAACTGTATTCGACGAGGGCGCTTATCCGCTGGCCGGAACTGGCAGAACCGTATTCACGCCCGGAGCCTATCCACAATCTCGTCTATCTGCCGAGCCGGATCAAACCCCATTCTAGAGCGCGTAGGCTTCGGTGCAACGCTTCACACCGATAGCTGGGCTGGATACGACCGCATGGATATTCGCTACGTCCATGAGCAAGTGAACCACGCTAACGAGTATGTGCGCGGCCAGGTTTCGACTCAGGCGATTGAAAACTTCTGGAGCTGCCTCAAGCGCACCCTCACCGGAACGTACGTCGCAGTCGAAGCGTTCCACATGGATAAGTATCTTGCGGAGCAATGCTACCGTTTCAATAACCGTATCAATATGAACGACGGTGACCGCTTCACAAAGGCTTTGTCGCAGGTAGGCGGCAAACGGCTTACATGGAATGAGTTGATTGGGAAGGAGGCGATTTCAGCCTAGGAAGCCCTTGCGGGGCGTGGGGCGAATCGCTTATGAGAAGAAAATGGCTCTGCTCGNNCACGAATACTCTCCACGAAAGCATGACCTATTCCGGATGTAGATGAGAATTCTACTTCTGGAATCTCTATATTCTCACCTTTGCCAACGCGGTACATGAATAGCTGTATGTTCACACCGATGACATTTCCAGTGGTCGTATCAATGCGTAACAGATCACCACTTTTGTTGGCCACGGTAGCTACTTTACCCTGTGGCATCGCAAGAGAAACGTAGAGCATGTCTACTTCCTTGCTGTATCGAATTCTCATGCTCCGTCTCCCTTCCTTGGCTTTACATAAAACGGTGATGCTATTTGAGACGTATAAGCTGGGTCGTCGGGATACGCGGTTGCGATAGTTCCCGTCGTCGCACCTGCCTTCACAATAGTCTCATCGGCGTAATAGACAATAACCCTAATGGTGTCCGCCGAAGTAACCTTGTCGTAACCCATAGCTATTGTCGTAAGAGTGCTGTAGCCGACAGCATCGGGATCTTGAATAGCCTTCATTACTTCGGCTTCCCGCCCTGTCATTTCAGGGTGGCCATCAAGGGGTTCAATGATGTGACCGTGCCACTGATCCCAAGTACAATGCACAGGGTTCCCCCAGAAATCGATCGTGTCGATATGCTTCTTTATCTTCGACTTGGAGGATTTTTTTGNNGTTCTAGGGTGGTTTGCACCGCTTTCGCTAGAGCCTTGAATTGCGTAGGAGCCATCGCCACATTGGCGCGAAGCTGAACCTCGGGCAAATCTGAGGGCGATGACACGACCAATTCTGAGAAGATTATCCGGAATTCGTGCGGAGTAATCATGCAGGCCGCATTGTTGGTATAGGTTGGCCTGATTCCGTCCGGGTTTTGCATCGGTGCGGTGATGACGTTGATCTCCCTGGGAGGGGGTATCAACGTAGCTTTCGCGGTCTTGAGTGCGGTTGTCTTGGTTTTTGCCATAGCTGAATAAGAATACGACGGCGAGCGCACTAAATATCATTAATTTGATGACTATTTTAATCATGAGGATTCTTTCATTTTCACCACCTCTTTGCTGATATTCCGTTCTTCTCTCGACTTTGATTGGGTTAGCCAAGGAAGTTCATACCGAGGCAAAATATGCCAAACATTGGACTTAGGGGGTGGTTGGGGCGAAGCGGGCAGGTGGGAGCGCTGCCGGATTTGTCCCTTGTTTCTATTGTAGAGAGTGGGGAGGGGTAACTATGCCAAGTATTTTTCGGTGGAATCGGCAGTGTTCATGCGGGTTTGGTGCGATCACGGGGCATCCGGGGGCTTGACATGCGGATTTTGGGCTGTTTTTGAGGTATTTATTTTGGGGTGGGTCGACGGTTCCGGCGGGAATGGAGTTGCCAAACATCTCGATGCCGGGAAGGTGAGGAATCGCGCCTTCGACGGGCATGAGGCGTTGGCGCAGAAAGCCTGGGCCAGCATGCAAGTCGTTCAGCAGCCGTGGGCCCACAGTCGAATGCCGGCGTGGTCTGTATCGGCGTTGTGATCGCCGTCACAGACCTTAGCATATCTGGGGTGTATAAGAGGACAGGCGCATCCTAGCACACGAAGTTAAGTGAAGCGTGCGAATGGGGCGTTGGTCCAATGGGGCCGGATATTTTCGTATCTTAGCGGCCTACCGGCTACTCTGCCCGGAAGGCCTCAAGAAAGGCACCATGGCTATCTCGTTTCGCTTTACACGTGAAGACGTCACAACGGATGGGGTGCTAATGCTGTCGCTCGGATCGCTCCTCTTCGCTCTTGAACCCTTTATGGTGAAACCCACCACCGAACTGAATGGCTATCGTGCTGCTGTGATCCTCACGGTGGGGGTTCTATGCCTCGGAGGTGTTCGCCTTTTGAGATCGATGCGAGGTGACGGCACCCACATGAGATTGATCTATGGTCTCATTGCCGAACTATCGATAGCTTGCTGGGTTGCAGCCTGGATCATTCAATCTTCGCCACTCGATCTTCGCCTCCTCATTTTGCTTGCCGGCCTCCACGGTACTTTATGGGGAATATGGCTACTCAAACTTGCTATCCAGTTGAATAAGCTGACAATCAGGGCCGCAGTCGTGGGCCTGTTGGCTGCCGGTACATCCGCTTCAGGCATAGCTATCGCCGTTGAGTCGGACCTCACCAGAATCACCGCTCTTACCCTCGTGGCTTGCTACACGATGTACATCGGGGTCGTAATTGTCTCACTCGAACTCTTTCTCTACCGGGCACTTACAGCCTCAGCGGACTCTCCTGTCGCAAGGGAAATTGTGAAGGGAAGCACGGACTTAGTTCACCCGATGGCTACATAGTCGAGCGAGCCTCCATCACGCAGTTAACGGTTACCAACGCTTCTCTAACATGAAGACAAACTCCAGGAGAAACAATGAAAAAGCACGGCGCTCTTTTGGCACCGCTCACGGTTGTTCTGACATTAGCTAGCCTTGCACACGTCGCATGGGCGGGAGACTTGAAAGGTAAAGTTACCGCTCAAGGCCTCCGATCATCGGGAAACATCGTGGTGTACATCGACACCATTGCTGGCCAATCTTTTCCGAAACCGGCACAACACGTTCTCATGAATCAAGATCACCTGGCCTTCGTTCCGCATGTGCTCCCCATTCTTCAGGGAACGACAGTCGACTTCAAAAACAATGATGCAGTCGGCCACAATGTGTACTGGCCAGCCGTTAACCACAATCGTAAGTTGGCCATCAATCTGGGGACATGGCCACAGGGCGGAATCAAGTCCTACACCTTCAACGACCTTGGAGATGTTTCGCTGCTGTGCAATGTTCACCCGCAGATGTCGGGCTACATCTTCGTCGTTCCAACGCCGTACTTCGCCTTGACAGACAAGGAAGGAAGCTTCACGATCCGGAACGTTCCAGCGGGTCAGTACACCCTCAAGACCTGGAGCGAAGATGCAAAGCCGTCCACGCAATCGGTCACGGTCGGAAGCGGCACTGTTACGGTCAATGTGATCGTTAAAAAGTAAGTCTCTTCGCTGTCCTCGCATCGTATCGGCTTTGTTAAGGAGCCCCATGTTCGAAGAGCTCACGCGGCTTCTCCAACGCCGACGTCCGTTCGTTCTTTACGGCACGTCGGCGTTGATGCTGGCCATGATGATATGGCCGGCAACTATCTTGTGGAGTGCCGGGCAAACCTACAGAAGGGCCCCGCGACGAATCGTATCCGTCGCTCCGAACACCATTGCCTGGAAGCAGCCGATTCTGCCGGCCCAATTCGAGCAGGCAAACTGCGGCGCTTGCCACCAGGCGGACCTGCCGCAGACGCCGCGGCTCAATCATGGACGGCAACTGATCGCGAAGTACAACTGTATCGGCTGCCATACGCTGCAGGACATTGGTCAGCCGGCCATGCTGGGACCGGACCTTACAAACATAGGGACCAAGGTTTCTCGCGAGTGGATTTACAAGTGGCTCAACGAGCCGCGTACCCTGACCAACGCAGCCGGTGACGTCACGGTCGACGGCGTAGTGACTGCATCCCGGATGCCCAAATTTTCATTGAGCCAGGACGAGTTGGCCGCCCTGAGTGCCTACCTGAGCGTGCAGCGCCGGGTGTCTGTACAGCCCTATAGAATCAGCGCTCGCGCTATCGCAGAAGTAAACAAACGTGGAGACCCCGCAGACCAGGGACAGATCCGCTTCAATCAACGCTTCTGTATAACCTGTCACAGCCTCGCTGTCACGCGCGGCGGAGAGACAACAATTATTGGAGGCGATGTTGGGCCCGAACTTTCGAAGGTTGGAAGTAAGGTCAAGTCCGAGTGGCTGGATCGCCTGGCTTCGCGATCCAGAACGGTACCTCGAACATACGAAGATGCCCCAATTCGAGTGGTCGGACGAAGACCTGTACCAGGTAACGCAGTACATCACCACCCGCCTCACGGATCCAGACCTGCTCAAAGATGTTCCTGCGCTTGGTACACCGACCGAAGCGGAGATCGCAGAGGGGAAGAAGCTTTTCTTGGAGAAGGGTTGTGTTCAATGCCATTCGATTCGCGGTATGGCTGCTCGACCGAACTTCGCGCCTGATCTTTCAGGTCTGGCCATGCGTGCCGGCCGCGCCGTCGTTGAGATCAGACATCCAGCCAAAGAGGACCTCAGATTTCACTTCCTGAAAGCCGATGCGCCTCGCGTCGATGTCCAGATTGCTCCGGTTCCCCGGGTGATGATTGCCTACGTACAGAGGCAGATCACAAATTCCAAGTCAAACGTCCCATCATCTCGCATGCCCCAGTTCCACATGAGTCAAGGCGATCTGGATGACCTCACGACCGCTCTGTTCAGCATGGTTGGGGAGCCCATCGCAAAGCGTCCGCAGGATCAACTCATTGTGCCAAGGCCGCACTCCGAGTTTCATCCTGATGGTGATTTCGCCAGGCTCTATCAGCGTTACAAGTGCTTTGTCTGCCACTCCATCAATGGTTACGGAGGCACGCTTGCTCCAAATCTGTCGTTCGAGGGCAGCCGCTCCCGCCGGGAATGGATTGTGACGTTTCTCAAGCACCCCCAGACAATTCGTCCGGCGCTCACGGTTCGCATGCCGGACTTCAGTCTTACCGACGAAGAGGCCGACACCCTGGCGGACTATATATCTTCCTCGCTGCGTAGCCCGCAGGTCAATCCTTCGACAGACCGCGCCAGCTATACGCCGGAGATGGCTGCGCGAGGCAAGGTGCTTTACGAGCATAAGTACGAGTGCCAGTCGTGCCATACGATCGGATCCTCCGGAGGGTATGTCGGTCCCAGTCTCAACACGGCTGGTGATTGGCTCACCCCTGCCTGGATTAAAGCATGGCTGCGCGATCCGCTTGCTCTTATACCCGACACGATTGAACCGAGGCACACGTTCACGGAGGCTGAGATCGATGACCTCACCGCCTATCTGCTCACTCTCAGACAGACGCCTGTCCCGGGAGTCGTACAAACGGCAACCGCGGGAGGTAGCCATTGAGAGTCGTGAGTTTATACGCAGCCACTGTAGTCAGTTGCCTTGGTCTCTTCGTGTTCGTCGGCAAGACGATGAAGACCAAGCCGTGCTGGTGCTGGGATCGGGGGCAGGGAGTGACTGCCGCCGAGCACACTCGCCCTCCTTCCCTGGAGTATGTCTCTTACGGCTCCTATGGGGTTGAAGCGGATTGGACGAATCCCGATCGGCTCATCCCGTTGGACTATGATCAGGCGCAAGGTCAGCGCATCTTCTACCAACAGTGCGTGTGGTGCCATGCGGACACCACCCCGGCCGGCCCTTCAAATCGTAACAACGTGGTGCCTTTGCCGCCACTGTTGAATGATGGAGCCGTCTTGAACAAGGAGACGGACGCCTCTCTGGTGCGAATCATCTCCCTCGGAGGGGGCGCGATCGGCAAGTCCCCCATGATGCCTCCGCATGGCAAGCTGCTTACGAAGGAAGAGATGGAAGACGTGGTCCGATTTATACGGGTCATCTCAGTTCCGCAATACCGTCCGCCCTCCTAAGGCCGTCCTCCGCCCTCTGCTTCCTGGAGGTTCACCTGAACTCATTCGCGGTTGCTCAGGATACGGTAGTTTACTGCTGCGAGGTCGCTTCGTATCCAGGACTCACCACTACAAATGTGCCGGAGCCTCTTCATGCCGCGCAACATGGCGTACAGCGCCGTGCAGATGGTCTCGTGCGAGAGGCGCACCGGATCGGGCATAGACC
>DHWW01000344.1 GCA_002413385.1 Granulicella sp. UBA5172 | reverse complement strand
GTTCGATCCCCGTCTCCCGCTCCAGATTTCCCTACAACCACTAATGCTGCGTGCTTGCTGTCTGCGTCTTTTGCTCGGTGGCCAGCGTGTGATTCTCGAGCGCCAGAGCCTCCGGCATGTAGGACAGCGCCTTGTTGATCTGCGGGTCCCACTCGGTGATGACCTCGCTACCCGCCGCCTGACCGAAGGCTGATGTAAACAGCTCAGTCTTGATGCGAGCCTTGACCCAATCCAGATTATCGGCAAACTCCTTGTCGGTGAAATCGATCTTCTGTGCCTTCAGGAAGTCCTTGAACTGCTGCTGCAGCGCATCATCCACTCCCATCTCTTTCGTGACGGTATGGTTGGCGAGATAGTGCTTGCTGAAGTCGAAGAACGCATAGTGGATCAACATCTCGTCTTCGAAATGATTGCTCTTCAACTCCGGAATCTTCTCGTCCGGTGTAATGCCTCCGCCGCCATAGACCGTGCGTCCGGAATCTGTCAGCTTTACCTCTTTATTGGTGCCATTGGCGGGCAGCGCGTCATTGCGCACGTAGTAATAGTCGTAGAGCGAAACGCCGTTGTAGTTACGCTGAATCAGGCGTCCCGACGGTGTGTAGTAGTGGTATGTCGTCAGCGCCAGCCCAGCGTTCTCCGAGATCGGAAACACGGTCTGCACCAGACCTTTACCAAAGGTCGTCTCTCCTACAATCAGCGCTCGATCATGGTCCTGGAGGGCTCCCGAAATGATCTCCGCTGCTGATGCTGAATTCCGATTCACCAGCACCACGATTGGATACTTCTCATCCGATCCGCTCGGCACTGTATAGACCTGGTCAGGGAAAACTCCCTTACGTGCTCTCTGCGAAACGACGACCTGTCCCTTCTGCAGGAACTTGTCGCAGACATTGACGGCTTCATTCAACAACCCGCCTGGATTACCTCGCAGATCGATCAGCAGCCCATGCAGATTCGGCCCAAACTTATCCAGAGCCATCTGCACCTCATGCGAGGTCGTCTCCATCTCGTTTGTGATGTGGATATACCCGATGCCAGGCTTGATCATGAACGCAACGTCCACTGAATACTGCGGAATCTCATCACGGATCAGGTCGAACACGAGCGGCTTTGCCGAGCCCTCACGTCCCATGGTCACCGAAACATGAGTTCCGCGCGGCCCCTTCAGCAGGGAAGCCACCGCAGCCGAATCCATATTCTCTGCCGACTTGCCGTCCACCGCCATAATCACATCTCCGGGACGAATGCCCGCGCGATACGCCGGCATTCCCTCCTGCGGCGACACCACCACAATCTTGTTATTCTGCTGCACGATACGCATGCCCACGCCGTAATATTTGCCGCTCTGTTCCTCGCGCATCTGGGCGTAACTCTTGGGATCGTAAAAATTAGAGTGCGGGTCGAGCACATGGAGCATGCCTTGAATGGCCCCGTCGTAGATCGCCTTGTCCACCTGGTCCTTATTCAGCTTGTTGGCGTAGTTCTCTTCCACCAGCGCATAGACGTCGGTAAACTGCTTCATCGAGTCGCGCAGCGCCGACTGATCCGTGGCCGATTGTGCCGCGACTCCACCACCGATAATCGAGCCCGTAAACCCGCAGGCTGCGAGAAAGATTGTTGCTGTAAAGAGTGCGCGACGCGTAGGGGAAGCCGTTGGGGAAGACATAGGGTAGTCGGAAAACCTCGGGGTACACGGTCTGCCAAACCTGCTGGATTGCAGCCGTCTCCATTTGGACGGAGTATAGCATCGCCGGGTTAGCCTGTACCCGCGTTTACACCGCGGATGATGGCCGCAAGCCTCCCTCATCCGCACTCGACGAGACCACTGTCCCCCACAGGAGCGTTTCCACGGGTAGAATGAAATTGCCAGATAACCTCTACCCGGCCGCGCGGTCTAATCCTCATCGGGCCGCAGGGCAGCATTCCTGCACGGGCGGTTCTGCATAAGGATCGGATGACCGAGAAGCTAACACGCATCAACCTCCACGGCCGCTTTGTTTCTGCGACCAGCATCGTAGCCGCCTTTGTTCTCTTCGCGGCAGCTGCATCAGGCCCAGCTGCGCTGGCGCAGGCGCCGCAGTCCAATTTCCCCGTTCCCGGCGGAGCCTTCGCGCCGGCATCGACGCTGCAGCTTCAAACACTGCCCACGCCAACTGCCATCACGCCCAACGGCACAGTTGTCGAGGACGTCATTGCCCGCGTCAATGACCAGATCATCACGCGCAGTGAGTATGTGGCCGCCGAGGGGCAGCTTCTTCAGGATGCGCGCCAGCAGAACCTCTCAGAGGCTGAGTTGCAGGATCGCCTCCATGATCTTCTCCGCGACATGATCGACGAGCAACTCCTGCTCTCCAAGGGCAAGGATCTCGGCATCACGGGCGACGCCGAGACCATGCGCGAACTCGACGACATCCGCAAAAAGAACAACCTCGCTTCCATGGAGGCCCTCGAAAAAGCCGCCGCGACCCAAGGTGTCTCTTTTGAGGATTTCAAGCAGCACATCCGCGATCAGATCATCCGTCAGCAGGTTGTGCGCGATGAAGTCGGTCGCCATCTCAACATGACGCACGCCGACGAGCTCGCCTACTATAACGCGCATGCTCAGGACTTCACCGTTCCGGAGCAGGAGCACCTCGGCGAAATCCTTGTCACCACTCCCGAGAATGCAACCGAAGCCGAAATCGCCGCAGCCCAGGCTAAGGCCGATGGACTCGCCGCTCAGCTCAAGGAAGGCGCCAAGTTCTCCGACCTGGCAAGAACCTCTTCAGGTGGCCCTACCGCCTCCGCGGGCGGCGACCTTGGTGACTTCAAGCGCGGTACCCTCGGCGATATCCTCGAGAAGGCAACCTTCCAATTGCCGGTCGGAGGCAACACTCCTCCCATCCGTACCCGTCAGGGCTTCGTCATCCTGCACGTCGATGCCCACCAGGCCGCCGGTGTTCCCCCAATGGCCAGCGTCGAAAACAAGATTCAGGAGGCGCTCTACTTCCAGCAACTCCAGCCGGCCCTGCGAGTGTATCTCACCAAGGCCCGTGAAGATGCGTACATGGAGGTTGCTGCTGGTTTCGTAGATGCAGGCTCGCTC
>DHWW01000269.1 GCA_002413385.1 Granulicella sp. UBA5172 | reverse complement strand
AGATGTGTATAAGAGATGATGATGACGGTGTTGCCGAGGTCGGTGAGGCGGTGAAGGACTTCGAGGAGCCGGCGGACGTCGTCGAAGTGGAGGCCGGTGGTGGGCTCGTCGAGGAGATAGAGGGTGCGGCCGGTCTGGCGCTTGGAGAGCTCGCGGGCGAGCTTCATGCGCTGGGCTTCGCCGCCTGACAACGTGGTGGCGGACTGACCGAGATGGATGTAACCGAGGCCGACATCGACGAGGGTTTGGAGTTTCTGGTTGACGGCCGGAATGTCCTTGAGGATCGGCACGGCGTCCTCAATGGGCAGGTCGAGGATGTCGGCAATTGAGTAGCTGTTGAATTTTACGGCGAGGGTTTCCTGGTTGTAACGGCGGCCGTTGCAGATTTCGCAAAGCACGTAGACGTCGGGGAGGAAGCTCATCTCGATGCGTCGCTGGCCTTCGCCCTGGCAGGCTTCGCAGCGTCCGCCCTGCACGTTGAAGCTGAAGCGTCCCGGCTTGTAGCCTCGCTCGCGTGAGTCGGGAAGCATGGCGAAGAGGTCACGGATGGCGGTGAAGACTCCGGTGTAGGTGGCGGGATTCGAGCGCGGCGTGCGGCCGATGGGGGACTGGTCGATCTGGATGACCTTGTCGAGCTGGTCGGCGCCGTGGATGGCCTTGTGGGCGCCGGGTTCTTCGCGCGAGCCGTACAGTTCCTTCGCCAGGGAGCGATACAGAATGTCGTTGACCAGCGTGCTCTTGCCCGAGCCGCTGACGCCGGAGACGACCGTCATGACGCTCAGAGGGAAGTGCGCGGTGACGTTCTGGAGGTTGTGCGACGTCGCATCCTGGACGGAGAGCCAACGGCCTGTGAGTGGACGTGGAGCCTTGCCGGGAGTGGGTCGAGTGACGATGTCGATGTGGCCGGCGAGATACTGGCCGGTCACGGAATTCGGATTCGCCATGATCTCCGCGGGCGTGCCGGAGGCCATGATCCGGCCACCGTTCTTGCCCGCGCCGGGGCCGATGTCGAGCACGTAGTCGGCCTTGCGAATGGTGTCCTCATCGTGTTCGACAACGAGGACGGTGTTGCCGAGGTCGCGCAGGTCTTCGAGAGCGGAGATGAGACGCTGGTTGTCGCGCTGGTGCAGGCCGATGGATGGTTCGTCGAGGACGTACAGAACGCCGCGCAGGCGGCTGCCAATCTGCGTGGCGAGGCGGATGCGCTGGCCCTCACCGCCGGAGAGGGTCGCCGCACTGCGATTCAGCGACAGATAACCGAGGCCGACTGCGTTGAGGAATTCCAGGCGCTCGATGATCTCGCGCTGCAGGCGATCGGCGATGAGGCGATCTCGCCCGGTAAATTGCATCGAGCGCGCACCCAGCAGCGCGCGCTCCAGCGAGAGCGCGGTGAAGTCCGCGATGGAGGCGTCGCGGGTGGCATCGGCGGAGGCTGTGGCTGCCTCACCTGCAGGTCTCTCCACTTCGCTGCGCTCCGGTCGAGATGACAAATCGTCTAGGACCCTGACTGAGAGGGGGATGGTTACCGCGAGCGACTCCGGGCGCAGGCGGCGACCATGGCATCGCGGGCACTCGGTTGCGGACATGTATTGCATCATGTACTCGCGATAGCCCTCGGACTTGGTGTCTTCGAGGGTGTCGCGCAGCCAGTTGAGAATGCCGTGGAAGCCGGTGCGGCCAACCTCGTTGCGCGGCGGGCCATACAACAGAAGGTCCTGCTCCGTCTTGGTGAGATCCGCGAACGGTTGCTTGAGATTGATCTTGTATTTGTCCGCGGCCAGCTTGATCAGCCGCAGCAGATACTGTGACGATGCACCCGGCCCCATCGCTCCATCCAGCAGAGGCTTCGACCAGTCGGTGATCGTCTTCGATGGATCAAAATCGTAGATCGAGCCGAGGCCGTGGCACTCGGGGCAGGCTCCATACGTCGAGTTGAAACTAAAGCTGCGCGGCTCCAGCTTGGGCACGTTGATGCCGCAATCAGGGCAGGCCATCGAGGAACTGAACAGCGTCTCACTGGCCTTGCCGTTGCCTGCCTGCAAGCCGATCAGGACCAGCCCATTTGCGAGTTGCAGCGCCGTCGTGACAGCGGTGGTGAGGCGGCGCGTATCAAATACCGGCCTTCCGTCGGCATCGGCTTCACCCGGCAGCGGCTTGAGAATGATGCGATCGACGATGGCCTCGAGGGTGTGGTTCTTGCGCTTCTCGAGCCGCATCCCCTCTTCTACTTCGGTCATTTCGCCGTCGATGCGGATACGGTAGCCCTTCTTGTCGAGCGCTTCGATCTCCTCGCGGAACTCTCCCTTGCGCCCGCGCACCACGGGGGCCATGACGGTGATGCGTTCGCCGGGCGAGTCCGTCCGGTTGCGTTCGACGATCTGCGCAACGATCTGTTCCGCCGATTGACGCGAGATGGGGCGGTGGCAGTTCGGGCAGTGCGGCTGACCTACGGATGCGTAGAGCAGTCGCAGGTAGTCATAGATTTCGGTGATCGTTCCGACGGTGGACCGGGGCGAGCGCGACGTTGTTTTCTGCTCGATGGAGATTGCGGGAGAGAGGCCGTCGATGGAGTCGACATCCGGGCGCTCCATCTGGTCGAGGAACTGGCGCGCATAGGGAGAAAGCGTCTCGACATAGCGGCGTTGGCCCTCTGCGTAGATCGTGTCAAACGCCAGAGAACTCTTGCCCGAACCCGATAAGCCCGTCACTACAGTCAGGGTATTGCGCGGAATCGAGACCGACACATCGCGCAGATTGTGCTGCCGTGCTCCACGAACGTTGATGTGGGTGAGATTCCTGCGCGGTGTTTGGATCGAAGGGGCCAAGTTGCTAGTTTACTAGGTTTACCGTGCATCGAGGAGACTGCCACCGCCCTGGTGTTCGCAGGATCGATCGAAACCCGTTCTGGCACACACGAATCCATCTAGGCACTAGTCGTCCCATTTTTCTGATGGATTTTTCAACAAAATCATCCAGAATGGTTCTGGCCAGCGAATCTGCCTTGATTCCCCAGGCTGTTATTCTGTAGATCTTCGCGTTTGCGAAGGAGACCCTTGAGATGAGTTTGTTGATGTTGGTAGGCGCAATCTTCGGATCGTTGGCGCTCGGAGTGCTATTGGCCTACGGCATCTGTAAGGTCATTTTCCGTATTTTCCTGATCCACGCCTTATCGGCGGCCAAGCGCGGACAGACGGCGAGCCTGATCGTCAACTCAGAAAACTGATACGGCTGACGGCTGTTGACTACGGCTGGGGCTGAGGCTTTGTGTTGTTGGATGGATTGGCTGACTGCTGTTGTTTCTGCTGCTTGAGCAGTTCCTGGTAGACCATCTCTGGTGTCAGGGTTCCTGCGGGAGCGCTTCCGGTCGTGCTTGCAGGTGCAGGAGGGTTGGGGGCGTCGACAATGCCTGAGGTCGAGGGCGTTGTCGAGGGCGTGGGTATCGAATCCAGCGGAACGGAGTGGGTGGTGGGGAGAGTCGACGCTGTCGGCGACGTATTCGAGGGGCTGCCGTTCACGTTGTTCAAGGGCTGAGCTATNNCTCGCGGGCGCGGACGTCACGGTCGCTGGTGCAGCGGTGGGCGGGGTCGCCGGGCTGACCCGTACAGGTGGTTGCGTGACCGGAACCGGCTCGTCGTAGGCGGCGTAAACAGGCGACTCGGGACTGGGGGGCGTTGCACCCCCGCCGCGCGGAGTCAGCATGAGGCGGGGTGCGTTGTCCGCGTCGCCGGCCAGAAAAAGAATGTTGGTCCCTGTCCCATCCAGCAGCGTCGCAAGCACCGTGGAGAGCGGTGCAGGACCGTAGTTTCCGAAGACCCGCTGATCCGCCACCCCACCTGTAATTTTCAGGCCGGTCGCATGGGAGATCTCCCGCAAAATCTGGTTGAGGCTGGAGTTATCGGCACGGACATTCACTTTACCGTCGGCGAACGTGACCTGCGCGCGGCGGGGCGTATTGGAGGCCAGGGTGCCAGATATCGTCGCTCCGTCAATCGGAGCCGGTATCGCATTGCTGCTGGGCAGTGATGTAGGCTGCATCGAGGGCAGGGCCTGTGCCTTCACGCTCGGCGCGGCTAAGACTACCGCGAGCGCGCCGGCGGCAATGCTCATGATCCCGCGTAAGTGGCTTTTCGGATACATCTTTTGAATGGGACGCGCACTCGAACAGGAAGGTAGCTTCACTGCATCAGGATAGCGTCAAACCTGCATACACGGTTGCCCGACGTCGACCGCTGACCGAATCCTCTGGAGCGGTACGCTGGACTGGGGCCCCCGGCCTCCGTATGCTGGGCAGGACAAGTTGCATGGATTTAGGAGGACGACATTGAGTCCTAAGAGTATTGAGTTGAGTTGCGCGCGGACCCTGGCGGGGTCTGTGCTCGGTGTGGTGTTGATCTTTGCTGCGGCCGCTACCCATGCGCAGACCTGCACGACGCAGGCACGCATGAGCGACAGTGTAAGGAACGATCTGAGCGGAGCCGCGATGAATCTGGCGCAGTCCATCAGGGAGGGCAACGCCGCGAAGGTGCAGGCTTCGATTATCGCGGAGTTTGCGAGCGATGCGTCCTTTGCTCCCACCGCCGCCGTGATCCGTACAACCGCGCCGAAGCTCGCGGGCGATACGGTGCACGTTACCCAGATCTATGAACTCGACGCTCGCGGACGAAAGCCAGGAGATACGTCGGAGGCCGACTTCAGCTGCGCCCTGAGCGGCACTACAGCCGAAACGGACTTCTCCATCAGCGGTCTCCCTCCGGGGCTCTATGGTTTCGCCATGGTTGAGGCAGAAGGCAGCCGGCCGTGGCTGCTCTCGTTCCTGCTGCGGCAGGATGGCGGCGTCTGGAAGCTGGCCGGCTTCTATCCCCGCGCACGCACGGCTGCTGGCCACGATGGCCTGTGGTACTGGACGACGGCACGGGCCGACGCGAAGGCCAAGGAACTCTGGCTTGCCTGGGTTCTCTATGGAGAAGCGGACCTGCTCCTGCGCCCGGCGAACTTCGCCACCAGCACGAACCTCGATCGGCTGCGCGCGGAGCAGACTGCGGCCGCGCCCCCTGAGTTGATCAATGGAATTGGACCCGAGTTGCCGCTGGTCATCAAAGCTGGCACCACCCAGGGCGCGCCCGCGGAGTATCACTTCACGAGCATCGCTGCCGAGGGCTCCGAGGACGGCAGGGAACTCAAGCTGGTGGTGCATCTGAGCGCGCCCTACCTCGCCGATCCTGTCGCCGGTAAGGCTCGGAACCTTGCCGCGATCAGCGCCCTGCTCGATGCGCATAAAGATTTACGGCAGGACTTCGATAGCGTATGGGTGTTTACCGATTCCCCGGGACATGACCCGCTCCTGTCCCAACTACAGCTTTCGGCGATCCCGTAGACGGATGTCGTCGATGGGGTGGGGTGCGCAGTCTTGCCGTATGAATACCTTGCGCTACGATTTTGGCGAGGCGATGGCAGAGATTTCGGTGTTGGGACGGTGCCGCAGTGTTCAGGGCATCCTATTGAAGGAATGACAACTGGAGAACGAGTTCATGGCAAGCGCACAGAAGTCCCTGGCACAGGCGATCCGCGAGCGGCGCTCGACGCCGAGCTTCGACGGTGAGCCCATTCCGGCCAGTGACCTGCAGCAGATCATCGATGCCGGTCTTAACGCTCCAAGCGGCTATAACATGCAGCCCTGGCGATTCATTGTCGTGCAACATCCTGAACAGCGGCGACGGCTCCGCGCGGTCTGCTACAACCAGGCCAAAGTCGAGGAGGCCTCCGCGATCCTTGTTGCGTGCGGCGACAGCGATGGATGGCGGAAGGACCTGGAAGAGATGCTGCGTCTCGGTCGCGCCGCAGGCATGCCCGAAAGCTACGCTGCGCAGGCGGCCGCGAACGTTCCCAACTATCTCTCGACTTTTTCTGACGAAGAGATGCACGGCTGGCTCAACAAGCAGGTCACCATCGCGGTGACGTCGATGATGTGGATGGCCGAGGTTCTCGGCTACGATACGGCCATGATGGAGGGCTTCGAACGACAGGGGGTCTGCGAAACGCTGCGTTTACCGATGAGTTACTGGGTGGTGTCGATGCTCGCACTGGGACACCTGAAGGGCCCGGACAAGTTCGATGGCGGCCGCTTTGAGCCCTCGCATGCGGTCTTTGGGGAAGAGTACGGCAAGCCACTGAAGCTCAAGTAGACCAGCATGAGCCCTCGTCGCGAGTATCCGGAAAGACCCATCCCCGGCGTTGGTGCCGTCGTGCTGCGCAAGCATGAGGGGCGCTTCGAGGTTCTCCTTGTGCGCCGCCGTTCTGAGCCCATGGCGGGGACGTGGTCTCTGCCTGGAGGAGCCATCGAGCTGGGCGAAACTACCCGCGAAGCGTGCGCTCGTGAGGTTCTCGAAGAGACCGGACTGACGGTTTGGACTGTCGCCGAAGTTGAATCGTTCGACATCATTCTGCGCGACGCCGCCGGCCGCGTCCAATTCCACTACCTAATCGTCGACATTCTGTGTCACGTTATTTCTGGCGAACTGCGTGCGGGGGAGGACGCAAGCGAAGCCGTCTGGGCGGATGTGCACCTGGTTCTCCACCAGGGTCACTTCGCATTGACGCCGCGCGCCTGTACAGTGATACGCAAGGCATTAGTTATAGATGAGGGCTTCGCATGAAGACGCTTGGACGTTTGCTGCTATTGGTTGTGGTGCTCGGGTTGGCCTTCGGTCTGGTCTTCTACGAGCAGCCGCTCTGGGTGCAGCAGCAGGGAATTCACCTTAGCCTCTTGCTGCATCGCGTTCAGAGCAACTACGTGATGACCCCCGAAGGACGAGTGCATTACTACGAGGCAGAATCGCACGTCCCGGGAGGCGGTATTCCGCTGGTCCTGGTGCATGGGCTCGCCGACCGCGACGAGAGTTGGGCGCCGATGCTCGAACGCCTCAAGAGGGCTGGCTTCCACGTCTACGCTCCGGATCTTCTGGGCTATGGGCGCTCTCCCAAACCTGGAAGCAGTGACTACTCGATCTCCACGCAGGAGCAGTTCGTCGTCGACTTCATTCAATCGCTCGGACTGCAAAAACCCGATGTCGGCGGCTGGTCGATGGGGGGATGGATCACTCTCAAGCTCGCGCTTGACCATCCTGACATCGTAGATCGTGTGGTTGTCTATGACAGCGCCGGACTTCACCACCAGGTCGCCGGCGGATCTCATATTTTTCATCCGACGGACGGTCCTTCCCTACAGCGGCTGGCGAATCTGATGGAGCCGCATGCAGGGAAAATTCCACCTTTCATTCGCCGCGACGCACTGCGAAAGATGGCCGAGGGTCAGTGGGTGGTTGACCGAGGTATGACCTCCATGCAGACCGGAAAAGACTTTCTGGATGATAGGATTGGCGGGCTTACGGAGCCGCTGCTCATTGTCTGGGGCAGTGACGACGAGCTGCTTCCGCTCGCTCTCGGCCAAAAGATGCACACGCTCTATCCGCAATCGGAGCTCGACATCGTGGAGGGCTGCGGACATCTCGCACCGAAGACCTGTCCGGACCGCGTGGCTTCGGCCACTGCCGATTTTCTGAAGGCGAATCCTGTCCCTGCTGGCGGCTTCCACACACTGACCCGCATGCACTGAGGCTACGTGCCGGGAGCCTCATCGCTTCCCCACGCGTACGCCCCCGCTTGCGGCAATCCAATGTGCTGCAGGATGCGATGCACGTAATTGCGAGCGATATCCTCAACCGATTGCGGGTGATTATAGAAGGTGGGAATGACCGGATAGACGGTTGCTCCAGCCTCGGTTACTGCGGCCATGTTGCGGAGATGGATCAAGTTGAGTGGCGTCTCGCGGACGCACAGTACCAGCCGCCTGCGCTCCTTCAGGCAAACATCCGCCGCGCGCTCGATCAAATTCTCCGCCAGCCCATGCGCGATCCCCGCCAGCGTTCCCATGGAACATGGGAGCACCACCATCGCGTCAATGGGACACGATCCGGAGGCGATCGGAGCTCCAATATCCTCATGTGCCAGCAGCACAATCTTCTGCGACGCTTTACCTAACAGCTTTTCTACCAGCAGGTTACGGCCAGCTACGGCCGCTTCCTCGGCGAAGACTCGGAGCGCGCTGGGAGAGATGACCAGATGAACGCGTCCGACCCGATCATCCGCCTCCAGTGCTCGCAGCATCTCAATAGCGAAGATCGATCCGCTTGCGCCGGTGACGGCGAGGATCAGGGTCGTGAGCGCCGGGTTCGCCGAGCCGCTGGCGATCTCCGAAGTGCTACGTGATGCAGGTGCAATTGCCATAGGCCTCGATTATCTATGCTCGGTTATCTATGCTCGATTATCTCTGAAAAATCATCTTTTCTTCGAGACATTTGCCAGTGAATGCTGTTACGTAAAAGTATGGCAGGCTTTTTCCTGAACGATCGACGCATCGTATGTAGAGTGATCTTCGACTGACCGTAAAGGTGGCAATGATAGCTCTGAGGCTGCACCGCTCCCCCGCCAGCACCCTCCAGCCCCTGAGTTTGTGCAGGGCGTTCCGCCATGCGTGGCTGGCAGTCTGCCTCCTGTTCCTGGCTGGTGCAGCTACAGTTGCCCATGCTGCGGTCTCGCTGCTGCTGGAGCAGCCGTATGGCAAGCTGAACATCTTTGCTCCCGCAGGGCACGCGGCAATCTATCTCGACCACGTTTGTGAGGAGACGCCAGTGAAGCTGCGGCCGTGCCGCCCGGGCGAGCTCGGCGTTGTGCTGAGCCGGTACGACCATATCGGGGGCCACGACTGGATCGCGATACCGCTGATCCCGTACCTCTACGCGGTGGACTCCGTCAGCGAGATTCCAGAGAGCATCGATCGCGCCAGCGAAAGGCAACTGCGCGATGCCTACCGGCAGAAGTATCTGTTGTCGATCGCTCCGAACCGTCCCGACGGTCGAGCGCCCGGCGGGAATTGGTACGAACTCCTCGGCTCGGCCTTCGACCGCACCAGCTACGGATTTCGAGTGAACTCTACCCCCGAGCAGGATGCAGAACTGATCGCGTCTTTCAACGATCGCCGCAACATCGAGGACTATAACGGAGCCTTCCGGAACTGCGCAGACTTTGCCCGCGTCACGCTCAACCGTTTCTATCCCCACGCCATTCGCAGAAACTACATCGCCGATTTCGGACTCACTTCGCCCAAGTCGGTTGCCCGCAGCCTTAGCCACTACGCTGCCAAGCATCCCGAGACCGGCTTTGAAGTTTTCATGATTGCACAGGTCAAAGGTGAACTGCCCCGATCGCACTCCAACGCCGATCTCGTCGAGGGCATACTGAAACGCTATGGCGTGCCACTGGTGATTGTGTCGCCTGTGTCGACTGCCGTCGTGATCGCTGCCTACCTCGGCCACGGGCGGTTCTCCATGCCCAGAGATCCCCCGTTGCTCGACCTCGCAGGGCTCTCAACCGACGATTTGTCTGACCTGATCGTCCGGCCCTTCCCCGAGACTGCCCCGATCTTGCCGCAGCCGACCTTCGCCCTGACGCCGGTGCCTGAGGGGTTCCTGCCATCGACTGTTGCCGCAGGTGCTGTTCGACAAGTTTCCCTTGTCCGCGCCGGCGTAGCTCCGTAATCGTCGTTCCTTAACGATTTGTCTGGGGTGACAGAGCAAACGCGATCAGCGTCGCACCATGCAAGCCGGTCCGGGTTTCCGCCGCTGCTATCAACTCGTCCTCCAGCGGACGCCATCCCTGCTCGAACTCGCAGCGAGCCACCTCCTCTGGCGGGGCATCGACGAAGCAGAGCTCGCACACCGTCAGGTTGTCCTCGGCGTCCCGCACCGGGGGTCCAAACGTTCGGCATTGCACCGGGCGGGCGGCGTAGAGCTCGCAGGTCCCTGTCGCAGGATCGAGCACCGGGCACGGCTCGTCGTTCGCAAAGTCTTCAAAGGCTTCTTCGTGCTGCGGCTCGGTAAAGAGGAGGCCGCTGTCTGCGTCGCCCGGAAACTTCGGCGTGAGCCGGGCACGAGAGGCCGCTGCGCGCTCCCTGATTCGATCGGCAACGCCCTGCTCTGCACGATCCAATGCGTCGCGGAGCTGCTCCGCATCGAGTTGCGAGATGGGAAACACTCCTACGCAACACTGGTGACAGCCCAGCCTGCAAGCGAGCCAATGGTCCGAGCGCTGCGTCGCCGAGGCCAGCGCAGCATCTAGAATTTTGAACAGTTCAGCCACGTAACCTCTTCAAACTTTTGCCAGCGCACAACTTATACAACCTTATGATCGGAGTCTGTGGTCATAAGGAAATCCATGGATTATCACGAGACACCTCTGGGGAGAAACGTTCGCTTCCTGACGATCAGTGCTTACCTGAGCTGAAGGAATTTCTGGGACGAACAGCGCGAATGCCTGGGGAGAAGTGCCTCGACTTCGAGGTCGCCGCCGCGCTCCTGCTCTACGCCGGCCCCAGGTCTGGGGAAGAGTCCCTGCGGCTGGCGTAAAACTCGTATAGCGGCATCAACCCGCCGCCAGCACCCGGTCGAATACCTCATCGATGTTCGTAAGCTGCCTTCGCACTTCGAACGCCTCAGCGATCTTCTCCGCGGAAAGCCACCGGTTGATCTCGGGATCAGCCTCGATCAGGGTGCGATAGTTCAAATCGTTGGTCCACGCATTCATCGCGTGCCCCTGAACGAGACGGTAGGCGTCTTCGCGGCTCATGCCCGCGGCCGCGAGGTCGATCAACAACTGCCCGCTGAATACTAATCCATGGGTTGATTCGAGGTTCTTCAGCATCCTCGCCGGGTAGACCAGCAGGCGCTCGATGAGGGTGGCGGTCTTGTCGAGGAGATAGTCCGCAAGGATCGTGGTATCGGGCAGAATGACCCGCTCGGCTGAGGAGTGCGAGATGTCGCGCTCATGCCAAAGCGCCACATCTTCGAGCGCTACCTGCGCGTTGCCTCGCACCACCCGCGCCAGTCCGCAGATGTTTTCGCAGGTAATCGGATTCCGCTTGTGCGGCATCGCGCTTGAACCCTTCTGTCCCGCAGAGAAAAACTCTTCGGCCTCGCGAACCTCGGTGCGTTGCAGATGCCGGATCTCCAATGCAATCTTGTCCAGCGTGGAGCACAGCACCGCCAGCGTGGTGATGTAGGCGGCATGGCGGTCGCGCTGCAGGACCTGCGTCGAGATCAGCGCAGGCTGCAGGCCCAGTTCCGCCAGGATCGCTGCCTCGTGCGCAGGCTTCAGTTTGCCAAAGGCGCCGACAGCTCCGGAGATCTTGCCGACTCGCATATCTTCCGCTGCAGCGTCAAAGCGCTTCAGGTTCCGTCCCATCTCGGCATACCAAAGCAGCAGCTTCATCCCGAAGGTGGTGGGCTCGGCATGGACACCGTGCGTGCGTCCAATGGTTGGCGTGTGCTGGAATTCCACGGCACGTTTGCAAAGAACCGCGCGAAGTCGGAGAATGCCATCACGAATCAAGGTAGACGCCTGGACGAATGCCAACCCCTGGGCCGTGTCAACGACATCCGTGGAGGTCAGCCCATAGTGCAGCCAGCGTGCCTCGTCTCCGACCGACTCAGCTACCGCCGTGGTGAATGCCAGTACATCGTGGCGCGTCTCCGCTTCAATCTCGTGAATGCGTTCGATGGTGAAGGTGGCCCGCTGCTGCAACGCGTCGACGGCAGAGGAGGGAACCATTCCGGCTCGCGCCAGCGCTGTGGTCGCTGCAATCTCAACCCGCAGCCAATTCTCATATTTACGTTGTTCCGACCAGATGGCGGCCATCGCAGGCCGGGTATAACGGGCGATCATGGGGACTCCGAGGGTTGTGTTTGTTGTTACTGGCCAAATAGCCAAGGAAGCGTAAACTACTCGCCAACAATGTTAGTGTACGGAGTCTGAATGCAGATACTGGTCCAATTCAAGAATGTCGGTTTACGATATAATGAGGAGTACCCATGGTAGGTTCTATGAATTTGACTTCAGAACAAGACCGCTTGAAGAGCCTCGCCGAGTTTCGATACCAGATGCGAAAGTTTCTGAACTTCAGCGAGATCGCGTCCGAACGCTGCGGTGTACCCGCGCAACAATATCAGTTGATGCAGGTGATTGCAGCGATTCCTGAGGATCAGCAGGCATCGATCACCTATCTCGCGGAGCGCATGATCCTGCGCCACAACAGCACCGTGGAGCTGGTGGATCGAGCTGAGCGCGCAGGGCTGGTCAGCCGCCAGAGTGACCCCAAAGACATGCGTCGGTCGCTCGTCCATCTGACTTCTGAAGGCCAGGTCATCCTGAACCGCCTTGTCGCCGAACACCTCAGCGAACTTGCACCACGCTGCGAACATCTGATCACCGCTCTCTGCGACCTGCAGAGTGCGACACGGACACAGACTGATCCGTCGTAGGAGAATCCGTACGTTGACGAACCCGGGACCGGCCGATGGCTTACGTGATTACTCCGCGGACAGCCGCATTTTGTATACCAGTGCCCTGGCAGCTGGGCTTGGCGCGGTCAGTGCAGTAGCGGCGTGGGCGCTACTGGAGATGATTGCGCTCTTCACCAACCTCTTTTATTTCCAGCGATGGAGCTTTGTGAGCCGCGATCCGTGGCAGGCGGGCAGGCACTGGTGGCTGATCGTGATGCCCGTCCTCGGCGGTCTGATTGTCGGCATCATCGCGCGGTATCTCTCGCCCAAGGTGCGCGGTCATGGTATGCCGGAAGCGGTGGAAACGATCGTCTTCAACGACGGCAAGGTGCAACCGCGTGTGGCCATCCTGAAGCCGATCGCGACGGCGATTGCGATCGGTTCGGGGGGACCGTTTGGCGCCGAGGGGCCGGTGATTATGACGGGCGGAGCGGTGGGCAGCATCGTCGGCCAACTGCTGCCGGTGAGCGGCTCGGAGCGCACGGTGCTGATGGTCGCAGGGGCAGCGGCGGGCATCGCGGCGACGTTCAACTGCCCCATGTCGGCGACGCTGCTGGCAGTGGAACTGCTGCTGTTCGAGTGGAAGCCGCGGGCGCTTGTTCCGGTGGCGATTGCCTGTGTTGTGGCGGGCACGGTGCGGCGTCTGCTGCTGGGGCCGCAGAGCCTTCTGCAGATGGTTCCCACCGGGGCACCGGTGTATCACTCGGCGATGCTGGGTGCGCTGGCGCTGGGGATTGTTGCGGCCTTTGTGGCCACTGGGCTGAGTAAAGCGGTGTACTTCTTTGAGCGCATGTTTGAGCGTCTGCCGATTCACTGGATGTGGTGGCCGGCCATTGGTGGGCTGGGCATAGGGCTGGGCGGGTGGGTGTTTCCGAGGGCGCTGGGCGTGGGCTACAGCGTGATGCAGCAGATGATCTCGGGCGACGTTGGGTGGAAGTTCCTGGCTGGAATTCTGATCGTGAAGGAGCCTTATCTGGGCGTTCTCGCTGGGGTCAAACACGGCGGGCAGCATTCTGGCGCCGTTGCTGGTGATCGGCGGAGCGCTGGGCGGAGCGATGGGGCATCTGATGCCGGTGATGACGACCGGGGCATGGGTGCTGGTGGGCATGACGTCGGTGCTCTCGGCGGCGATCGGCGCACCGCTGACGTCGGCGATGCTGGCGCTGGAATTGACGCACAATGGCGGGCTGATGCTGCCGGTGCTGCTCTCCTGCATTGCGGCGTACGCGGTCAGCGTGCTGGTGATGCCGCGCTCCATGCTGACGGAGAATCTCAGCCGCCGCGGTCTCCACCTCAGCCGCGAGTTCGGCGTCGATCCGCTCGAAACCATCCTCGTCTCCCAGGCTATGCATACCAGCGTCTTCGCGCTGCCTGAAAACGCAACACGCAAAGACGCCGCCGACTGGCTAAGCAAGATGGAAGCCCGCGGCAGTGAAGCGTGGTCGCATTGGCAGCGCATCTTTCCGCTGGTCGATAGCGACGGCCACTTGACTGGTGTTCTCACCCATAACCAAATGATCGCGGCCGCGCGCAAAGAGGATCTCACCATGCCGCTCGCTGTCGACGCAAACCGTGAACCGAAGACGGTTTCGCCCTTCAACACGCTGCGGAACTGTGCCATGATCATGGCGGAGTCGAAGCTGACCTCGTACCCCGTTGTCAGCGCCGACGGCAAGCTGCTCGGTGTGATGACTATCAGCGACCTGCTCAAAGGACGGAGCGAGGAAGCTCATCGCGAAGGCGATCGCGATCGAGTGCTGCGGCTACGCTGGCCTTTTGGCCCGAACCCCGACGCAACGGCAACCGGCCCGACTGCGGCTGTCCCTGCTGCTGCCGATGTTCCTCCTATCGACCACACGGACGCAGCCGCCTAGGAGCTTGTTGATCAGGGTTGATCAGGGNNAAGCACGAACTGCGGAATCGCGCGCTTGCCGGTGTTTGCGATAAGCTGCTCGGCCGCGCCCGGCGTCTTCTCAATGTTGATCTCGGTGAAGGGAATCGAGTGCTGGGTGAGGAAGCGCTTGGCTTCGCGGCAGTCACGGCACCAGTCGGCTGAATAAACAAAAAGCTCCATCCCTCCATTGTCGCCGATCTGGCGGACGGAAGAAAGCCAGTCCCTGGCGTCTAGCGATATACTCACTTTGAACGGGCCTTATCCGCGGCAGCACAGCGGAGCGGCACTGGAGAGAAAATGAGCCTCACCCACCCCAGCGACAGCGGAGCAAGTCAGCGCGTTCCGGCTGTTACAGCGCAGTCGCTCCTCGAGATGAAGCGCTCGGGCCATGCGATTACGGCCCTCACTGCCTACGACTACCCTACAGCGCGCCTCGTCGATGAGGCTGGCATCGACGTGATCCTCGTCGGTGACTCGGTTGGCATGGCCGTGCTTGGCTATGGCACGACGCTCCCCGTCACGATGGAGGAGATGCTCCACCACACGCGCGCGGTCGCACGCGGCGTTGAGCGTGCGTTCCTCGTCGCCGACATGCCGTTCGGCTCCTACCAGGCCTCCGCCGAGGAGGCTATTCGAAATGCTTCCCGGTTCATCAAGGAAGCCAGCGCTCACGCCGTCAAGATCGAAGGTGGCCAACGCCGCGCAGACCTTGTTCAGCGTCTCACCGACGCAGAGATTTCTGTCGTTGCGCACATCGGCCTCACTCCGCAATCCGTGCATCGGATGTCTGGGTATCGCGTCCAGGGCCGTACCACTGAAGCGATGGCTCAGCTCTATGCCGATGCCGTCGCACTGGAAGCTGCCGGCGCGGTGGCCATCGTCCTCGAAGGCATACCGCGCGAGGTTGCGGCCGAGATCACTACGCGCTCCGGCATCCCTACGATCGGGATTGGTGCGGGCCCCGACTGCGACGGTCAGATCCTCGTCTTCCACGACCTGTTCAACCTGACGTTCTCGGCTCCGGCAAAGTTTGCGCGCCGTTATGCCGATGGCGCTGCCTTCTTCGCCAACGCGCTCGAGCGCTATCGTGACGACGTGACCTCCCGCACCTTCCCTAGCGACGCCGAGAG
>DHWW01000213.1 GCA_002413385.1 Granulicella sp. UBA5172 | reverse complement strand
GACGCGGTGATCACCGTCCCGGCCTACTTCAACAACGCGCAGCGCGAGGCGACGAAGGACGCCGGCAAGATCGCCGGCCTGAACGTGCTGCGCATCGTCAACGAGCCGACGGCTGCAGCGCTCGCGTACGGGCTCGACAAGAAGAAGGACGAGACGATTGCCGTGTATGACTTCGGCGGCGGAACGTTCGATGTGTCGATTCTTGAAGTCGGCGATGGCGTGATTGAGGTGAAGTCGACCAATGGCGATACGCACCTGGGCGGCGATAATCTCGATCAGCGGATTGTGGATTGGTTGATCACGGAGTTCAAGAACGAGAGTGGGCTTGACCTGCACTCGAAGGGCAACGAGATGGCGCTGCAGCGGTTGAAGGATGCTGCGGAGCGCGCCAAGATCGAGCTGTCGACGGCGCAGGAGACGGAGATCAATCTGCCGTTTATTACGGCGGATGCGAGCGGACCGAAGCATCTGGTTCGTACGCTGAGCCGCGCGAAGTTGGAAGCGTTGGTGGATGACCTGTTGCAGAAGTCGGTTGGCCCCTGCAAGCAGGCGATGAAGGATGCGGGGATTGACGCGAGCAAGATCGATGAGGTCGTGCTGGTTGGCGGACAGACTCGTATGCCGGCGATCCAGGAGTTGGTGAAGAAGCTGTTCGGCAAGGAACCGCATAAGGGTGTGAACCCGGATGAGGTTGTGGCGATCGGCGCGGCGGTCCAGGCTGGCGTGCTGTCGGGCGATGTGAAGGACCTGCTGTTGCTGGATGTGACTCCGCTGACGTTGTCGATTGAGACGATGGGTGGCGTGGCTACGGCGATGATTCCTCGCAATACTACGATTCCGACGAAGAAGTCGGAGACGTTCTCGACGGCGGCTGATAACCAGACCGAGGTTGAGGTTCACGTGATGCAGGGTGAGCGGCCGATGGCGGCGCAGAACCGGACGCTGGGCAAGTTCAAGCTGGGCGGGATTCCGAGTGCGGCGCGCGGTGTGCCGCAGATCGAGGTCACGTTCGACATCGATGCGAACGGCATTCTGAACGTGAGCGCGAAGGATAACGCTACGGGCAAGGATGCGAAGATCACGATCACGAGCTCGTCTGGTTTGAGCAAGGAAGAGGTCGAGCGCATGGCGAAGGATGCCGAGGCGCACGCGGCTGAGGACAAGGAAGCCAAGGAGAAGATCGAGGCTCGGAACCAGCTCGATTCCATGGTGTACAACGTCGAGAAGATGCTGAAGGAAGGCGGCGAGAAGGTCGAGGCTTCGGATAAGACGGAAGTGGAGACGGCGCTGGCTGACGCGAAGACGGCGTTGAGTGGCGAGCCGGATGCGAGTGAGTTGAATGCTGCTCGCGAGAAGCTGACGACGGCGAGCCACAAGCTGGCGGAGGCGCTGTATAAGGCCAACGCTGCGGCTCCGGCGGGCGATGCTCCGACAGATGGTGATGCGGCTGCGGCTGGAACCGCCGATGAGGCGAAGAAGGACGAAGGCGTGATCGATGCGGAGTATGTCGATACGGAGAAGTAAGACAGGGCCCAGGGCTTAGGGCCCAGGGTTGTGGGGGAGGAGGGGCTTCGGCTCCTCCTCACCTGCATAAGGCGGAAAGAGCGCGGCGAGTGGATTGGATGAAGCTGGGGTTTGAGAAGAGTGGATCGGATGGCTGCGAAGAGCGTCCAATTTGTAGGACAGGAGGCACGCGATGACCGACGACAGAGCAGGAGACAACGAGGGGCGACAGGATCAGGCGTGGCCGGGTGCTGTGCGCTGGGAACTGGGCGCGGTGAGCGGGCATGTGAGCGAGATGCTGTGGCAGTGCGATGCGCTGCGCGCGGGGAAGCTGTATCAGCGGAGTGTGTTTGGGACGAGGGCGGAGGCTGAGGAGTTTGCGGTGCGGATGCGGGAGTCTGAGACGGACTTGATGTTTAATGTCGAGGCGATTAAGGCAAGTGCGGTTTGGAATTAGAGGAGGCCTTAATGAAAGACGGGTTAGATCCTTACGGCTCAAGCAGCGCAGCTTACATGAATCAAGTGGAGTTCGATAAGTTAGGAGAAGTAGGCGACGTCGCTAAGAAGATCCTTCAACTTTCAAGCAAGCTAGGTGGTGTGGCTGTGTCCGCTGCATTTCCTGCTATTCCCACTTTGCTCAATGGTCCTCTTAGCTCGTTGGCAGATTTGTTGGTCGGGATCGTCGCAGGAAATACCAAAGTGAATGTGGAACAGTTTGCCTATTGTGTAGTTCACGACCTGCAATGTGTAGTTCACGACCAGCAAAAATTGGGGAGTTCATTCGATAAGCTCGATGAGTTATTGTCTTCCGTGCGAGACCAACAACTGTTTCTTCAAGGAGCAATCGAGGCTAGTACTTCGGCAACGCAGGAGCGCACTATGCGGCTTGCCAAAGTCGTTGTTTCAGGGATCTTGCGACCTAATGATCCCGATGAAATGGTGACGGAATTCCTCCGTATGACTTCCGCGTTGATAGAGACTGATGTACACGTTTTGCGTGTTACGGCGCGACTGCAGGAGCCCTCGAGTGACCCAATCGAAGAGGTTGACCAAGAGGAGAAGTCGAAGAGAGGCGATAACCGGCGAACAAAGCTCTATAAGGATTGGCCGCAAATACTTGCGGATGTCGAATCAAAGGGTCTTTCTGACATGAGCGTTCGTAGTGCTTTCGTTCGGCTACAGGCGCCTCGGTTTGGTAGAGCCTATTACTAGCGGTTTCGATGCAGGGGAACCAAGGTACGAGGTTTTGGAGCTTGGAAGACTCTACGTTGATTATCTTTATGATCTACGCAACGATTCGGATTTGGGTGGAAGTAATTAATGCCTGAGGGGAATGAGATACATCGGTGGGCGGAGCGGCAGGGGGGGGGGGTTGCTGGGCGGGGGGTGGGGGGGGGTGGGGCGCAGGGGCGGGGTTGGGGTTCGGG
>DHWW01000210.1:15647-15820 GCA_002413385.1 Granulicella sp. UBA5172 | reverse complement strand
GACGACGGCAAGCTCGACCTCGAAGACTCACTCGACAAGCACGTCGACGCTGCCGCACACGCGCCGACGTTGCGCCGCTTGCTCTCGCACACGTCGGGGCTGCAGCGCGAGACCCACGACGACGCCTGGCTAAAGGCGCGTTTCGCCGACGTGCCGGAGCTGCTCGACACGCT
>DHWW01000210.1:4788-15589 GCA_002413385.1 Granulicella sp. UBA5172 | reverse complement strand
CGCTCGGGCTCACGCGCACGACCTTCGAGCCGCAGCAGCCCGCCGCGGCCGGCTACCTCGTGCAGCCGTACGTCGAGGGCGTCTGGGACGAAGCGCCGGTCACCACCGGGGCGTGGATCGCGGCAGGCCAGATGTGGGGGACCGTCCGCGACCTCTGCACCTGGGCGGCGTTCGTCGCGAAGCCGGACGAATCGGTGCTCGCGCGCACGACCGTCGAGGAGATGCGCACCGTCCAGACGATCGACGACCACGTGCGCTGGAGCGGCGGCTACGGGCTCGGCCTGATGCTGCAGCGCGACGGCGACCGCATCCTCGCCGGCCACGGCGGCTCGATGCCCGGCTTCATCGCCGCGGTCTACGTCTCGCCCTCCGACAAGGTCGGCGTCGGGATCCTCACGAACTCGAGCAGCGCAGCTCTCGGCGAGCTGGCGAAGAAGCTCGTCGCGGCGACGGTCGAGCAGTGGCCCCCGCCGCCCGCCCCCTGGAAGGTCGAGGAGCCGCCGCCCGACGATGTCTTGCCGCTGCTGGGCCATCTGGTTCATGGAGGGAGCGGCATTCACGCTGCGCTGGAAGGACGGTAAGCTCGACGGCGCGCTTCCCCGACGATGCGGACTGGAAGCCGTCGGCCGTGATCGTGCGCGAGAGCGACGACCGCTGGCGCGTCGAGTCCGGCTGGGAGCAGGGCGAGGCGCTGCGCATCGAGCGCGACAAAGAAGGCAACGTCGTGCGGCTCGTGCTCGCGGGCTACCCGGTCACGCGCGAGCCGACGCTCTGGGTCTGACCCCGAGCGCTACTCGTACTTCAGCGCTTCGAGGATGTTCAGCCTCCCCGCGCGCCGCGCCGGGAAGATCGCGGCCACGAGGCCGGCGATCACCGCGGCGACGACGAACACGACGAGCGTTCCCCACGGGATCGTGAACGCGGGGTAGTCGATCGCCTTCCCGACCATCAGCGCCAGCACGACGCCGATCGGGATCCCGAGAGTCGCGCCGAGCAGGGCGGTGATGATGCTCTCGTGCCGGATCATGTTGCGCACCTGGCGGCGCGTCATGCCCACGGCCCGCAGCATTCCGATCTCGCGCGTCCGCTCGAACACCGTCAGCACCAGGGTGTTCACGATTCCGAAGAGGCTGATCACGATCGAGAGCGAAAGCAGGACGTACAGGAGCTGCAGCAGGAGGTTGATCCCTCTCTCCTGGACTTTCGTGAACTGCGCCTTCGTCTGGATCTTCGCGTCGGGGAAGCGCACGAGCGCCTGCTTGAGCCGAGCGGTGGTCTCGCCGGTGACCCCGCCGCGCGTTTTCAGGAACGTGAAGAGGTTCTGTGGATTCGGGTACTCCCGGTCGAACCGCTGCGCCGAGATCGTGATGTCGCCGAAGGGCGAGCCGCCCTTGGGCGGATCGAAGATGCCGCGCAGCGCCAGGTGCAGCGTTCCGCCTGTCGGCGTCTTCAGCTCGATGGGCGAGCCGACCTGAAGGTTGTGGTCCTTCGCGTAGCTCTTCGCGACGATCGCGCCATCGTTCCCGAGCTGGGCGGGTGTGGCAGGGCTGCCGTCATTCCACTTCAGGTCGATCACCTTGTTCGCGGTCGGCTCGATCGCCGTGAGGCCTATCCGCGTGCCGAACGCTTCGCCCTCGCCGGCGCGGACGGCCGCTCACGACATCGACACCTGGCACACCGCGCAGCGCCTGCTCCGACGCCCCAACCGTAATCTCCTGCAGAAATCCCAGTTTCAACTCCCCGCCCGGCCGCTCCACCACGAAGCTCGTCCCCGCAGGCTCGACGGCGACCTCATGCATCGGCACGGTCTGAAGATAGGAGTCATTTTCTCCCGCAGGCTTCAGCCCCGCAGCCTTGAACCGCGCCGCCACATACTCCGCCGCCCGCTGATACGCCGCCGACCCCGTATCGCGCCCCTCCATCGAATCATTCGAAAGCGCCTCCGTCGTATGCCACCAAGCCAGCGTATCGGCATCATGAATCTGACCATCACGCGGATGCTGTTGCGCAGTTGCAAAGCCAGTTGCCAGGACGAAGATCAGGGCAGAACGAAGGATTCTCATAGTGCCAACGAGAATATCAAGCGCCCACACCTTTGACTCAAACAAACTGTGCAACCTATGCAAACTGCTCCAAAAACCGCATATCCCCCGAGTACAGTAGCCCAATATCGCTGATCCCATACTTCATCATCGCGATCCGGTCCACGCCCATGCCAAACTGCAAATCCGCTGATCTTCCGCGTGTCATACACCGGCTCCGCGGCCCATCTCAATGCGCCGCTGATTCACCGACTCGAACACCGCCGGGTCCACCATCCCGCAACCCAGCAACTCAATCCATCCCGACTGCTTACACTTCCTGCAGCCCTTCCCCCCGCAGAAAATGCACGAGATCTGTACGTCAGCGCTCGGCTCCGTGAACGGAAAGAACGACGGGAAAAACCGCGTCTTCACCGCCGACCCAAAGAACGCCTTCATCGCATGATCCAGCGTGCCCTTCAGATCGCTGAACGTAATATTCGTGTCGACGCACAGCCCCTCCACCTGGTGGAACACCGGCGAGTGCGTCGCATCCGCAGCATCATTCCGATGCACCTTGCCCGGAATCACCAGCCGCAACGGAGGCGCCTGCTCCAGCATCGACCGTATCTGCACCGGCGAAGTATGCGTGCGCATCAGCAGCCGTTCGCGCAGCGGCTTCTGCTCCTGTCCCGCCACCACCAGCGTGTCCTGCGTATCGCGCGCCGGATGATTCGGAGGAAAATTCAACGCCTCAAAATTATAAAAATCGTTCTCCACCTCCGGCCCCAGCCCAACCGAATACCCCATCCGCTGAAACACAGAAACAATCTCCGCCATCGTCTTCACCAGCGGATGCTCCGCCCCCACCCGCTGCGCTGAACCCGGCAGCGTCACATCGATCTGCGGCTCAATAATATTCCCTGAGAGAATCTCCGCCTGCCGAATCCCCGGAAGACTTTTGCTTCTGCGTTCCAGCTCAATTTCGATCTTCTCTTTGAGCGCATTGAAGCGTTGACCTATGAGCCGTTTTGCTTCGGGAGGAGCGGCCTTGAGCCACAAGTCGGAAATTATCTTCAGCCGACCCTGCTTCCGGCCAAGCCACTCCAATCGGAGCATCTCTACGTCCATAGTCAGAGACAAGATGGCGCAATCAGCCTCAGCTTGCACGACGGCAAACGCAGCGTCCAATGATGCCTCTGAGAAATCTGTGAGTTCTGGAATCGCCAAAGTACATCTTTCTGAGCAGCTTTAAAACTGCTGGAGGTGAAAATTCTGCAGCGAGCCGGGCTTGATACCGGCTATGAGAGCGTCCCCCGCACCGCTAATGAGTCGCTATGCTCGGCAATCCCTTCTATCCAGCCGAGTGGCGAGGTTGAGTTAGACCGGAAGGTCCGGCGTGCTCTCTGTATCCATTTCCGCGCATGACTTTCACATACGCGATGCCCGTGGTGCTCACACACCGTTCTCGGGCTTCCTCAGTGTGTCCATCCACACCGCCGCTGCGCTTCTAGCTTATCAAATTCGCAAATTGCATCTCATCTGTCCCACCCTACAGCGCCCACCAAACCACCGCCGCCATCAAAACTCCCAGCAGCAAACTCCGCTTATCGGTGATCGCATACACCACCGGATCATCGTGCATCTCGCCGCGGCTCGCCTTCATCCATACCTGGCTCAACCACAGCAGCAGCACCGGCACCACCAGCCACAGACGCACCGGATGCCGGTACAGCACATTCGTCTCCGCATTGTTGATATACAGCGTCATCACGACAACGGCAGCATACGCAGCACCCGTCCCCAACGCCCGCAACTGCTCCAGATCGCTCACGAAATAACCGCGCCCATTGCTCACCGCATCGCCGCGCTCGCGCAAACCCTCCAGCTCGCTGAACCGCTTCACAAACGCCAGCGACAGGAAGAAGAACACGCTAAACCCCGCCAGCCACGCCGACACCATCACCCCCGTCGCCGCGCTGCCCGCCAGTATCCGCACCGTATACAACCCGCTCAGCACAAACACATCCAGCAGCAGCTTCCGCTTCAAATACAGCGAGTACGTCAGCGTCACCACCGTATAAAACCCCAGCCACCCCAGAAAGCTATATGGCCGCACAAGCACATAGTCGCCCGGCATCGCGTCCACAATCCGCGGCAACGCCAGCGCCAGCGCCAGCGACGCCAGCATCAGCAGGCACACCACCACTACGCCCGAAATCGCCGACAAATCGCCCGCCGCAAACGGCCTGCGCCGTTTCCGTGGGTGCCGCCGGTCGGTCTCCAGGTCCAGCAGGTCGTTGATGATATACGTCGCCGATGCGCACAGACCGAAGCTGAAAAACCCCGTGATCGCCCCGCCAAACGTGCCAGGATTCCACCTATGCGCCAACAGCAGCGGCACAAAAATCAGCGTATTCTTCGCCCACTGGTGCAGCCTGATCGCTTTCAACCAACTCCGCAACGCGGGCACGCGATCCTCAAAACTCGCCGCCGCAGTCGTGCCCTTCCGCTTCATCCCCTCACGCAGCGCGCGGCTCAGGATTAGCCACCATCGGCGACTCACAAGCCGCCAGCAACTCCACATCCGGCCGCGCATTCCCGATATAACAAAACTCATCCCCAAACTGCGCATGAAACGCCGCCAGTTTGTTTCCACCCGCCAGATTCGTCGCTCCATCTGACGCCAGCACGCCCGCAAAAATTCCCAGATGCGCCGCCACCCGCTCGGCCAGCGTCCGGTCCGCCGCCGTCGCGATATAAATCGCCCGCCCCTCGCTATGCTGCTGCCGCAGGTACTCCAGCAGCGGCCGGTTATACGGCAAGTGCTCCACATCCAACGACACCGCCGCCGTCAGATGCCGCTTGAACGCCGCCTTCCCCTCTGCAATCCACCCCGGCACCCGCAGCAGGTCCATCGGCCGCTGCCGAGCCACCACCAGCACCGTGTCCAGCAGCGTATCCGACTTCACCAGCGTCCCATCCAGATCAACACACAGCGCCACCCCAGGTCGCAGCACCGCACCCTCCGCAGGCATATCGTCCCCGGCAAGAATCTCGCTCATCCCAGCGGCCTTTTCAGCAGTATTCATGCTCTACTTCAGTTCTCCTCGCCGTCTCTTCTGCCTCAGCAACAACGCCACGAGTTGGATGTTCTGTATCTCGTCACTATACGAGAAGGATATATCTCGTCTTCAAATCGGACAGTAGGTAAGGGACTCCCGCTAAGTCGCGACACTTGAAATGGGGGGTCCATCCCCCCAACCGTCAACTCTCTCCATTGCTTATCGAGCGGCATCTTCAGAACGAACGTATGCCAGAAAATCGCCGGGAGGGCTAGGTCTCGCTAGTCTGGACCGTCTTCTGAATCTCTGAAAGATTTTGTGTCGGCGCGAAGCGCTGTCGCGATGAGCGCTGCGAGGAGGAAGGCTACCGACGTGATGAGGAGTGCAGAGGCGAGGCCGTGGCGCTCTGAGATGAGGCCGATGAGGTAGGGGGCGGCGGCGCTGGCAATGCGTCCGATATTGTAGACGAAGCCCATGGCGGTGGCTCGAATCGGTGTGGGGAAGAGTTCGCTGGCGATGACGGCGAAGCCCGAGAAGTAGCCGGTCCCGAAGAAGCCAACGATGGGGCCGATGAGGAGTAGAAGCCAGGGGTTCGCGACCGAAGCGAAGATCGGCACGGCTGCAGCAGCGATGACAAGGTAGCCGATGTAGGTGCGCTTGGGGCCGAAGCGTTCGGCGATGCTGCCGAAGCTGATGTAGCCCGCAAAGGTGCCGATCTGCATGACGATGGTCCAGGTGGAGGTGTTGACGATGGAGAGGCCGTGGCCGCCTTGAGCAATGGGCATGGAGAGGAATCGAGGCGTCCAGGTGAAGAGGCCCCACCAGGCGAAGAGGGTGGCAGCGTTCATCGTCGCGCAGACTAACGTGGCGCGGGCGAGTGGGCCACGAAAGAGTTGCAGGGGCGAAGGGTTGGATTCGCGTTCGCGCTGGAAGAGCTCGGGCTCGCGGACACTGCGGCGAATCCAGAGTGTGAGCACGGCGGGGATGATGCCGACGAAGAAGACAGCGCGCCAGCCGAAGCGTGGGAGCACAAGCGCGGTGATGGCGGCACCGAGCGCGTAGCCAATCGCCCAGAAGCTTTGTACGAAGGCGAGGGCTTTGCCGCGAGCGGCGGCAGGGAAAGTCTCTGCGACAAGCGCCGCACCGGAGGCCCACTCGCCACCCATGCCAAGGCCGAGAAGGATGCGGCAGGCGGCGAGGGCGAGCGCAGTGTGGGTGAAGCCGCAGAGTGCCGTGGCGACGGAATACAGCAGGAGACTGGCATTGAGGGCGCGGGTGCGACCGAGGCGGTCGGCGAACCAGCCAAAGAAGATTCCGCCAGCGGCTGCGGCGATGAGCGTAGCGGACATCATCGCGCCGGACATGCCGGAAGACAGATGCATCTCGCGCTGCACGGCGGGCAGGATCATGGCGTAGAGCATGACGTCCATGCTGTCGAGCATCCAGCCAAGCGAGGCGGCGGCAAGGGCTCGGCGCTGAGCGGCGGTTGCGGAGGTGAGCCAGGTCATAGGGCAGAGAATAGAGCGTAGAGGATAGAGGGTAGAGAGAACAGTTTAGGAGAACGAGATGTTTGAGGCTGGGTTGGATNNTGTGGGACATTTACGGACTGCGTCGCGCTGGTAGACGGGCAGATGCGAGTGGTGAAGCTGCGGTCGACGCCGGAGGATCCGGGGGCCGCGGTGCTGGAAGGCGTCGTACGGTTGGGTGCGGATGCTGGCGTTGAAGTTCGTCACGGAACAACTGTGGGTACGAACGCGATGCTGGAGCGCAAGGGTGCGCGCGTTGCTTTTGTGACGACGGCAGGGTTCGAGGACACGATTGCGATTGGGCGGCAGACGCGACCGAAGCTGTATTCGTGGACGATGTCGCCGCCGGTGTGTTTGGTGGAGCCGGAGTTGCGATTTGGAATTGCGGAGCGCGTGACAGCGGAGGGCGAGGCACTTCGTCGGCCTACGGATGCGGAATTGGCTGAGTTGGTTGAGCGGGTGCGCGCGAGTGGCGCCGAGGCGGTGGCGATCTCACTTTTGTTTGCATTTTTAAATCCAGAAAATGAGCGGAGAGTGGAAGCGGCGCTGCAGGAGTTGGGGCTGCCGGTGTCGACGGCGCATAGAATTCTGCCGGAGTTTCGGGAGTATGAGCGCGCATCGACGCTGGTGGTGAATGCGTATCTAGCGCCGAAGATGCAGGGATATCTGCTGGGGTTGGAGAGCGAAGTTGCGCGGCGATATGAGGGAGGCGTGGTGCAGGTAATGCAGTCGTCGGGTGGAATTGTTGGAGCGCGGCTGGCGGCGACGGAGCCAGTGCGGACGGTACTCTCGGGCCCGGCCGGAGGAGTGATCGGCGCGTGGGAGATGGCGCGCGCGGCGGGATTTGAGCGCGTGATCGGATTCGATATGGGTGGCACGTCGACGGACGTATTTTTGGCGGATGCGGAGACAGGGGGAGTTCGATTGACGAGTGAGTCGGTCGTGGCGGGTGTGCCGGTGAGCGTGCCAATGCTGGATATTCATACGGCTGGCGCGGGGGGCGGATCTCTGGCGCGTTTCGATGCTGGCGGACTCTTGCGAGTCGGGCCCGAGTCGGCTGGCGCGGAGCCGGGCCCGGTGTGTTTTGGGCGTGGCGAATTGCCGACGGTGACGGATGCGAATCTGCTGCTGGGACGACTGGATGAGGAGCAGTTTATGAGTGGGACGGTTCGCCTCGATGCCTCGAGGACAAGGCACTGTTTTGAACAGCGTCGTGGTGAGTTGAGATCGGTGGAGGCGTTTGCAGCGGGGATTCTGCGCGTGGTGGAGACGCAGATGGAGCGGGCGATTCGGGTGATTTCGGTGGAACGTGGACATGATCCGCGACGGTTTACGCTGGTGGCGTTTGGCGGTGGTGGGCCGCTGCACGCGTGCGCTGTGGCGAGAGCGCTACGCGTGCCGCGCGTGATGATTCCAGCGTCGCCAGGAGCTCTGTCGGCGGTGGGGATTTTGCTGGCCGATGCGGTGAGGGACTACTCGCGCACGGTGATGCTGGCGGGCTCGCGCATGGAAGAGTTGGAGGAGGAGTTTTGCGCTCTGGAGGCGTTGGGAGCTGGAGAGTTTGGGGTTGAAGAGCGAGTCATTGAGCGGAGTGTGGATGTGCGGTATCGCGGGCAAGGATACGAGTTGAATGTGCCGCATGGTGGGGATGCAGCCGAGAGATTCCATGCGATGCATGAGCAGCGGTACGGGTTTGCGAATCGCACGCGAGGGTTGGAGATTGTGAATGTGCGGGTGAGGGTGAGAGTGGCATCGGAGATGTATGCGCCGACTCGTGAAGAGGTGCGGACTGGCGACGGTGCGGGCGCGCTGCGTGGAGAGAAGCGCATGTACTTTGATGGAGACTGGCTGACGGCGCGGGTCTATGATCGCGGGCGGTTGCGGCCAGGCGATGCGATTGAGGGGCCGGCGCTGGTGGCGGAGTATACGTCGGCGACGGTGTTGCCGCCGGGTGCGCGGCTGGAGATGGATGGACTGCGGAACCTGGTCATCGATGTGGGCGTTGNNTTTCAGAGTGCGATGCACTCGATTGCAGAGGAGATGGGAGCGGCGCTTCGGCGGACGGCGATCTCTCCGAATATCAAAGAGCGACGGGACTATTCTTGCGCTGTGTTTGATGCAGAGCATCGCGTGATTGCGATGGGCGACCACATGCCCGTGCATCTGGGGTCGATGCCGATGAGCGTGGAGGCGGCAGTGCGCACGCTGCGGCTGGAGCAGGGCGATGTTGCGATTTTGAATGATCCGTATGCGGGTGGAACGCATCTGCCAGATATCACGATGGTGATGCCGGTGTTCTGCGAGGGCGTGGAGGCGGCGAGCTTTTTTGTAGCGGCGCGCGCGCATCATGCGGATGTGGGCGGGATGTTTGCGGGGTCGATGGGACCGGCGCGCGAGATCTTTCAGGAGGGCTTGCGGATTCCTCCGGTGCGGCTGGTGCGCGGAGGCGAGATTGATGGCGATTTACTACAGTTGGTGCTGCTGAATGTGCGAACGCCTGCGGAGCGCGAGGGTGATCTTGCGGCGCAGATTGGCGCGTGCAAGGTGGGCGAACAGAGGTTGCTGCAACTGGTGGAGCGGTATGGCGTGGTGCGATTGCACTCGCTCGGCGAAGAGCTGCTGAACTACTCCGAGCGGCTGGTGCGGGCGGAGCTGCGCCGGTTGCCGTCGGGCGAGTTTGAGGCAGAGGATTGGCTGGATGACGATGGCGTGAGCGATGCTCCGGTGCGGATTGCGGTAAAGCTTGTGGTGGATGCCGCGGCCGGTGCGATCGCGATTGATTTTGCAGGGACGTCTGCGCAGGTTGCGGGGAGTGTGAATGCTGTGCGCGCAATTACGTTGTCGGCTTGCTTCTATGTGCTGCGATGTTTGCTGGGGGAGGATGCACCGGCGACGGCGGGGATTCTGCGGCCGCTTACGCTGAACGCGCCGGAGGGGAGTGTGGTGAACGCGAAGCCACCCGCGGCAGTGGCGGGCGGGAATGTGGAGACGTCGCAGCGGATTGTCGATACCCTCTTACGAGCACTGGCGAAGGCTGCGCCGGAGAGGGTTCCGGCGGCGAGCGCGGGGACGATGAGTAATTTGACGATAGGCGGCGTCGATGCGCGCACTGGTGCGGTGTTTACGTACTACGAAACGACGGCGGGAGGGATGGGCGCGAGCGCGGCAGGGGACGGGCTGTCGGGCGTGCAGACGCATATGACGAACTCACTGAATACACCGGTCGAGGCGCTGGAGTTTGCGTATCCGTTGCGGATGCGGCGGTATGGATATCGGCGTGGGTCGGGCGGTGCGGGGATCCATCGCGGCGGGGATGGACTAGTGAAAGAGTTGGAGATTCTTTGCGATGCTGAGGTAACGCTGCTGGCTGACCGGCGTAGGTTTCGTCCGTATGGGCTGGGAGGCGGAGAGCAAGGGTCCGCAGGAAGCGCTCGCATTGTTGAGGCGGAGGTAGAGCGGGAGTTGTCGGGCAAGTGCAGTGCTCGAATGAAGGCTGGAGCTGTATTGCGGCTGGAGACGCCGGGTGGTGGCGGTTGGGGTTCGGCTAAGCGGGATTGATGTCGAGACCGAGGTCAAGGGCGCGGACGCTGTGGGTGAGGGCTCCGGCGGAGATGATGTCGACGCCGGTAGAGGCGATTCCGCGGATGCGTTCGAGGGTGACGCCGCCGCTGGCTTCAACGAAGGCACGGCCGGCGATTAACTCCACGGCGGCGCGGAGATCGGCGAGGGAGAAGTTGTCGAGCAGAATGGTATCGACTCCTGCGGCGAGGACGGATTCGAGCTGGTCGAGGTGGTCGACTTCGACTTCGATATGAGTGGTGTGGGGCAAAGCTTCGCGGGCGGCGAGTAGGGTTTCTGTGAGGGTGCGAGAGTTGGACGCACCCGACTGCGCCAGAATGGCGAGATGGTTGTCCTTGGCCATGACGGCGTCGGAGAGCGAGAAGCGGTGGTTGTGGCCTCCGCCGCAGCGGACGGCGTAACGCTCGAAGAGACGGAGGCCAGGGGTGGTCTTGCGGGTGTCGACGATGCGGGCTTTTGTCCCTTTTGTTTCAGCGACATAGGCGGAAGTCAAGGTGGCGATGCCGGAGAGGCGCTGGGCGAAGTTGAGGGCGATGCGTTCGGCCTGCAGGATGGCGCGGGCGGGGCCGTGGATGGTGGCAAGCACTGCGCGTGCGGCGAAGGTTTGCCC
>DHWW01000210.1:1825-4626 GCA_002413385.1 Granulicella sp. UBA5172 | reverse complement strand
TTGTCCCACATGAGGGTTTGGAGGGCCAGGCGGTCAACGGGGGTGGTGGGGTACGGAGGGTCGCTGGGGCTAAGGTCCAGCGTTATCTGGGTGCCATTCAGCGAGCTGAAGTCCGCTGCTGATCCGGTGGAGGTGTTTGATTCCAGGAGGGTATTGGCGCAGCGCCAGGCGAAGGTTAGGCTCTCGAGGAGAGAGTTGGATGCGAGACGGTTGGCACCGTGGACGCCGGTGCAGGCGACTTCGCCTACGGCATAGAGGCCGGGGATGGAGGTGCGGCCGTGGAGATCGGTCTGGATTCCACCCATCCAGTAGTGGGCGGCGGGGTTGATAGGAATGGGGTTATGGGACCAGTCGAGGTTGCGGGCGCGGGTTGCCGCGTCGATCGAGGGGAAGCGGCTGGCGAGGAAGTCGGCAGACTTTGCCGTAATATCGAGGAGGACCGGAAGTCCTTTCTGCTCAGCCATTTGGCGGGTAATGCCGCGAGCGACTACGTCGCGAGGGGCCAGCTCGGCGGAGGGGTGGAGGAGCTGCATGAAGCGGCGGCCGTTGGCATCGAGGAGGAAGGCGCCTTCTCCGCGGACGGCCTCGGAGATGAGGAAAGTGCTTGAATCTAAGGAGGTTGGAGCGGCGAGGGCGGTGGGGTGGAACTGGTAGAACTCGAGGTCGGCGAGCTGGGCTCCGGCGCGGAGGGCCATGGCGACTCCGTCGCCGGTGGCTACGGAGGGGTTGGTGGTGTGGAGGTAAAGCTGGCCTGCACCGCCNNGCCGTTTTTGAGGACTACATCGAGGGCGAAGGTGTGTTCTAGGACGGTGATGTTGGGCTGATTCCGGACGGCGCGGACGAGGGCGGTTTCGATGGTGAGGCCGGTGGCGTCGCCACCGGCGTGGAGGACACGTGCTTTAGAATGAGCAGCTTCGAGGCCTCGGGCTAGTTGGCCGTCGGGGGCGTGGTCGAAGGCTACGCCGAGGCGGATGAGATCGCGGATGCGGTCTGGGCCTTCGGTGCATAAGATATTGACAGCGTTGGGGTTACAGAGGCCTGCGCCAGCGCTCAGGGTGTCGGCGATGTGGTCGGCGACGTTGTCGTCGGAAAACATGACGGCGGCGATGCCGCCTTGCGCCCAGCGGGTGTTGCTTTCGGCGAGAGCTGCTTTAGTTACAACAGTTACGGGGTATTCGCGGCTGAGTTCGAGGGCTGCGATGAGGCCGGCAATACCGCTGCCTACGACAAGAATATGTTGGTTTTTTGACATGTTCAACCCTGTTTCGTGCTGCAAGGGGCGTGACTAAGCATCGTTTCAAGCGCACGTCGCGCTGGGACGGCGATGGACTCGGGGACGGAGATGCGGTTGAGGACTTCGCCCCGCTCGAGGGCTTCCAAAACCCAGGCGAGGTAGCCGGGGTGGATGCGATACATCGTGGAGCAGGGGCAGATGATGGAGTCGAGACAGAAGATGGTGTGCTCGGGGTGCTGGGAGGCGAGGCGCTGGACGAGATTGATCTCGGTGCCGATGGCGAAGATGCTGCCGGGAGGTGCGGCGGCGACGGCCTTGACGATGAAGTCGGTNNCGGGCGTGGGCGATCTGCTCGACGGTGAAGCGTTTATGTACCGAGCAGTAGCCGTGCCAGAGGATGACACGGGCGTCGCGGAGGGTTTGGGGATCGTTGCCGCCGAGGGGAAGGTAGCGGTCCCAGACGGGCATCTGGGTGAGGGGGATGCCGATGGCCTTGGCGGTGTTGCGGCCGAGGTGCTGGTCGGGGAAGAAGAGGACGCGCTGGCCTTGCTGAAAAGCCCATTCCAGGACCTGAGCGGCGTTGGAGGAGGTGCAGACGACGCCGCCACGCTCGCCGCAGAAGGCTTTGAGGGCGGCGGAGGAGTTCATGTAGGTGACGGGGATGACCTGGGCTCGGCCGTCGGGGGTGAGGGCGGTTCCGAGGATTTCGTCGAGCTGCTCCCAGCAGTCGGTGACGGAGTCGAGGTCGGCCATGTCGGCCATGGAGCAGCCGGCGGCGAGGTTGGGGAGGATGACGGCCTGGTCGGGACGGGAGAGCATGTCGGCGGTCTCGGCCATGAAGTGGACGCCGCAGAAGACGATGGTCTCGGCGTTGGGGCGGGAGCGGGCAGCGTTAGCGAGCTGGAAGGAATCGCCGATGAAGTCGGCGTACTGGACGACTTCGTCGCGCTGATAGAAGTGGCCGAGGATGACGAGCTTGTCGCCTAGCGCAGCCTTTGCGGCCCTGATGCGGCGGTCGAGCTCGGCGGGGGAGGCGTTGCGGTACTCGGCGGGAAGGCCGGGCTGGCGAGGTGCGGTGGCGGGGAGGTGGTCGGCCATGGAGGCGCCGGGGCCGTAGGTGGGCTCGGCGTCGAAGGACCAGGGGGCGTCGGCGAGGGCGGAGCTGCAGGTGGTGGTGGCTTCGGGAACTCCTTGTTGTTCGCTGATCTTAATCTGCTGGATGGTGGTGTCTACGGATGGCAAGACTGACTCCTTGAGGCGGCTCCCCTGGCCTCCCGTGTGGGTAGGCTGGGGAGGAATTGGATGCAGCTGTACCTCTATAGGGTACAGCGGAGTGGGGGAGATTGGTATAGGGGTGGTTGTCGTGAGAGCAAAGACGAGGGAGGGGACATGCAGATCCCAGCGGGATGACAAACCAAAAAAGGCAAGGGCAAAGGCAAAGGCAAATACAGTCATCCTTCCCCTTCGGCAAGCTCCAGGGCCAGGATGACGGGAGTTTGGGCGGGGGGTAAGCGAAGGCAAAGGCAAGAGCAAAGGCAAGAGCAAGGGCAACAGCCAATACGGGGGT
>DHWW01000210.1:0-1787 GCA_002413385.1 Granulicella sp. UBA5172 | reverse complement strand
GGCGAGGGCGAGGGCGAGGGCTGATGCGCGCGTGGTGGTTCTGCTTTGGGAAGGGGCGAACGTGCCGGTCAGGCGGCGGGATTCGTGGAGGTGTTTACGGGACTGGGGTCTTCGGTGTGGCTGATGGATGCGTGGCTCGAAGAGACGGTCGGGGACTTGCGCAGCAGCTTGTTTTGAAGCGCTCGCAACATAGGCTTTTCGACAAGGATGTAGCAGAAGTAACCCACGACCATGACCGCGGTCAGCAGGAAGGTCTCAAAGGCGATCCGATTGCCGAGCGAGCGGACAGCGGGGTGGCTGAGTTTNNTTTGGCGAAGAGGCGGGCTGAGAATTCGAGGCCGAGGGCGGAGACGAGGTAGGTGGAGTAGGAGGCGTTGCCCAGAAGCACGGACCACTGGCCGAGCGGGCTCTTCATGGAAGGAGACCAGAAGACGACTCCGGCCACGATCACCAGGGCGAGGACTCCCCAGGTGGCGACGCGGAGGTAGACGCCTTGATCGACCCAGATCATCTGCAATCCTGAGGCGACGGCGGGCGGGTTGTGCCTTTGCAGAAGGATGGACGCAATCACGCCGACGGAGGTGAGGACGATGCCTGCGATGCGGCGCTGTCCGATGCGCGCGTAGAGCAGAGAGAGCAGCCCTCCGAAGACGAATTCGAGGAGGATGGGATTGCCGGCGACGATCCAGATGGGATGAAGGATGTTGAAGAAGGCACTGATGGAGACGGAGAGGGTGAGCAGGACGATGAGGCTGGGGACGGCCCACTTGACGGTCTTGAGAAGGAGGAGGCCGAGGATGAGATAGAAGAACATCTCGAACATCATGGTCCAGGAGTAGCCCATGATGAGGCGGTCGCCGGGGTAGTGGAGGGAGGGCATGAGAAGGAATGCGGGGAGGTAGTTGCTCTGAAAGAGATTGCCGGAGAGAGCGAGGCGCGCGAGCATGAGGAGAGCGACGAACCAGTAGATGGGGTAGATGCGAATGAGACGGCGCTTCATGAAGTCAGCCATGGGTGCGATGCCGGGCTGGCGGCGCTCGCGGAGGACGACGAGCGAGAGGATGAAGCCGCTGATGACGAAGAAGATGTCGATACCGAAGACGTTGAGACCGAAGAGGCCGGGGGGAGCCGTACTCGACGAGTGCCTGGCCGGCGTGACACCAGACGACGAGGATGACGGCGATGGCACGCAGAACCTGGAGGCCGTCAATCTGACGGATGGTTGGGGCGAGGGGTAGAGAGGTGTCCCCTGGCTGGAGCGCCGCCCAATTGTCTGCACGCTGGTGCATGAATGACCTTCCTGTTTCCCGGGAGCTGCTCAGAACGGGGACGTGCCGTTCACCATGCGACACGGCACAGGGTTGAATCGTCTATGTAAACATTATGCTATGCCGGATGGACCGGCAGGAAGTGGGACGCGGGCGCTGTGGGAGCGTGAGGCGGGCTTACCGCCTACACTGGTGGAACGATTATGGCGGACAATTTTTCTCAGAGCGTGAAGGAGCAGGCAGATATCGTCCGGATTGTGGGCGAGTATGTGAAGCTGCGGAAGAGTGGGGCGAACTGGAGCGCGCTGTGCCCGTTTCATAAGGAGAAGTCGGGGTCGTTTTATCTGTATCCGGGGACCGCGAGCTACTACTGCTTTGGGTGCCACGAGCATGGGGACGTGTTCAGCTTCGTGATGAAGATGGAGACGCTGAGCTTTCCGGAGGCGGTGCGGACGGTCGCAACGAAGATGGGGATTGCGCTGCCGAAGCGGGAGGTCAGCTCTCCGGATGAGGCGCGCG
>DHWW01000310.1 GCA_002413385.1 Granulicella sp. UBA5172 | reverse complement strand
CTCGGCGCCTCACCGGGATAGAACGGCATCGGCAAACCTTATTGCTCATATCCATGTCTGCGCAAACAGCGTACGCAGGCAAGCCATGCACAAAAACCGCCGCTGCACCCCGTGAGCACACGCTCACGCCCGCCCGCCCGGCGATACCGCCAACCTCAATCAGCCATGAGCATCTGCCGGGCAACCTTGTCAGCCCAAAACAGCAATCGCAGCGCCTTCATGAATAATGCAGGCTAGGTAACTTGTGTTCACCGCAAGACCGCTGTCGATCGTTGCGTCCTCAAAATTGTTATCCCCCATATTTCGATAGAGCGTGTGGGTGTCATCCGCAAAGTTCGTCTTGAAGATATCCAGCAGACCGTCGTGATTGAAGTCTCCTGCACTGACTCCCATGCCGGCCTGCTCACGGCCATCCTCGTTGTATGCCACGCCGGACGGCCCGGCGATCTCCTCAAAGCCCTTCCCTTTCAGGTTGTGGTAATAGAGGTTTGCCGTCGAGTCGCAGGATACGTAGATATCCGGCCAGCCGTCATTGTCGAAGTCACCCGTCAGTGGGGTGAAGGCATAGTAGTTTTTGGGAGTTGTTATATGGAGCTGATCGGACACGTCTTTGAAATGGCCATGCCCATCGTTCTCATAGAGCGATACTGTCTCCGCCGGCAATCCCCGGGGGCCGCACAACACTGGCATGCCCTTCCATTGGCAACTGGACTTATCTCCGGGCCGCGGCGTCTTGGACGGATCAAATTCGATATAGTGCGCCACCACCAAATCGAGAAAGCCATCGCGATTGAAGTCAATGAAGGCACAACCCGTGCTCCACCGCCGTTGCGGACTGGCCAGCCCGCGCTCTTTCGTCTCGTCGCGAAACTTTCCATTCCCAAGGTTATGGTAAAAAGCGTTTTGCCCCCATTGCGTGACAAAGAGATCAACATTTCCGCCGTTGTCTGCATCTCCTACACACACGCCTTGCCCCCAGCCCGTGTGCGCCAGGCCGGACTTCGCCGTCACGTCTTCAAATTTCAGTCCGCCAAGGTTGTGGTAAAGATAGTGCGTCGGAGCCAGACCACCGTCCAACCGCCCTCCGTTCATCACAAAGATGTCCGGAAGTCCATCGTTGTCATAGTCAAAAATCGCAACGCCAGTGCCTGTGGTCTCAATGATGTACTGCTTGTTCTTCGTCGCACCGGAGACGTTTATGCCCGTGAGTCCAGCCTGGGCCGCGATGTCCCGATAGTCCACAACAGGTGCTTTCATTCCCGGAGGCAGTGGCTTGGCTGGAGCAGCCTGCCCGTTGCCCGTGGCCATTCCCATGCCTTGAGCATCGGCAAAATTACTGCCGCACCATACCAGCAGCGCGGCGCACAACAGAACAAAAAAGGGACCGGCAAAGCGGGTAAAAGAGTTATTCCTGATCACCCCGCGAATTCTAGCATCACCAAATGCAGTCTGCTTGACGGGCTCCCCCTACTCTGCCATGAGTCGCAACCCAGCGCCAACCAACCGAGACGACTGTTGTAGATATCGTGTTTCGTTGTGCGAGACTTCTGATCGAGTCACATCCTGCACCCTTGCAAACGATCGCGCGGCAGGAGTTCTGCTCCCTGTCAGGCAGAGAACTTCCTCGCGAGATTGACCACCACTGGGTGCTGGCTCGCCGCGACCGGTTGACACGTACTCAGCGATACGGTTATCACTGGTGGGGGAAACTAATGCCTGCTTCAGTGACTGCTCGCTCAACATCTTACGGAATCTTTCGTATCACCTTGATTGCGCTGTGTTGCTGTGGCTATGTCTTCGCTCAACCGCAGGCTTCACATTGCAAAGGGCCAGCAAATCTGGAGCGGGCCATCGCGACGCATCCTTCAGCGGCCGTCTACGATGCGCTCGGTGCTTACTTTGGGCAGCAAGGCCAGCTATCCTGCGCCATCTCCGCCTTTCGCTCAGCTCTTCATCTTGCGTCACAGTCGTGGGAGGCGCACTATGATCTCGCCATTGCCCTCCTGCAGCACGGCGATGCAGAACAAGCAGCACGAGAACTTCGAGCCGCATCAGCACTGAAGCCAGGAACGCCGCAGATACAGCTTGCACTCGGTGTCGCGCTCAATCAGTCGAACCAGTCCGACGCAGCCATCGATGCATTTGAGACGGTATTGAAGGTCAATCCTAAATCCATACCCGCCATGGACGGTCTAACCAAGGCGTTGATCGCGGAGAAGCGATACTCCGCAGCCATCGACGCTCTAAAGAATGCACCGCCAGACGAGGTGCTGCAATTGAACCTCGCGATCGCCTACTCAAAGAATGGAAATACCGATGGGGCGGTAGAAACATTGTCTGCGATTGTGAAGGATCACCCGGACTACGCGCAGGCGCACGTAAACCTCGCCTTAATATATACACAGCAGCGCCGTTATAAGGACGCGGCCAACGAGTTTGAGAAGGCGCTGCGACTCGATCCAACAGATGATGTTGCTCGTGCCTCCTATATCAAGACACTCATCATTCTGGCGCAGCCCGAGACCGCGTTACCACTGGCCGAGGACTACGTTCGTCGCAAGCCCACCGATTTTGAAGCTCTGTTTCTAATGGGAGCTGTAGATCGGGAACTTGGCAAGTATGCCGAAGCGGAAAAGGTGCTATCCAAGGCCGTGGCAATTCAGCCGAATCACTATGATTCTCGTTACGATTTCGGCTTTGTTCTGGCCAAGCTCGGCAGACCTGCGGAGGCGCGAGTTCAGTTTGAAAAAGCACTGCAGATCAATCCGGCTTCCAACGAAGCACGGTTTCAGCTTTCTTCCGTGCTGCGCTCTCTGGGCCAGAAAGAGCAGGCCAACGAACAACTTAAGGTCTTTCAGCAAAAGCTATCCGACACTGTGAAGCAGGACGTAGCAGGCGTAAAGGTCAACCAGGCCAACCAGTATCTGGAAACAGGTGATGTACAGAAGGCCCTTGATCTTTACCGCGAGTCCCTCACCGAAGATCCAACCAACGCCCGCAGCTATTATGATTACGCATTAGCTCTCGATCGAGCCGGAGATATTGCTACTGAGCGCGACGCTCTCACTAAGTCGATCGGATTGGAAAGTAACTTCGCTCCCGCCCATAATCAGCTTGGGCTGCTCGAACTGCAGGCCGGTCAGATGGCGGATGCTGAAAAAGAGCTGAAACTCGCGATCTCGCTGAACCCGCAGTACGCTGAGGCCCAGGGCAATCTGGGCGTCCTCTACGGACAAGAAGGGAACGATCGGGAAGCTGAACAGTTGTTGCGATTGGCGACCGAGAACGATCAAAAATATACCCGGGCCTTTGTGAATCTCGGGCTGGTCCTGGCGAGTCAGGACCGCTTTGCAGAAGCGGCTGAGTCGTTGCACCAGGCCCTGCAACTTGAGCCCACCAACACGTCTGCCCTCACCGCCGACGGGATGGTATTGACCCGTCTGAATCGCCCTGCCGAGGCCATCGCCTCCTTTCGCAAGGTGATCGAGCTCGAACCTACGAATGCAGAGGCTCACCTCAATCTCGGCATGGTGCTGGCAGATCAGTTCAATCTAAACGGGGCCCTGGCTGAGTTCTCCGACGCGGTACGCCTGGCGCCCAACAGTGCGGTTGCGCACTACAACCGTGGCAGAGTTCTGCTGGACCTCCAACGCAATCATGAAGCAGAGCCAGAGCTGGAAGCAGCGACGCGTCTTGATCCCAATTCGACAGAATCCTGGTATCTCCTGGGTCTGATTGCTCGGCAATCCGGCGATACCGACACGGCTATCCAGAAGTTTTCGAAAGCCGTCGCCTTGAAGCCTGACTATGCCGATGCGCGGTATATGCTCGGCCGCGAACTGCTGCATAAAGGGGACAACGCTGGCGCGATCATGCAATGGCGCAAGGCCATTGAGATCCAGCCGGACTATGGCGAGGCCCTTTATAACCTCGCGCGTCTGCTCGCGAAATCCGACCCTGCGGATGCCAAGCGCCTGCAGACCCGGTTTGACGATCTGCAAGCACAGAAGCACATCATGGATCGAGCCTCGACCCTTGGCAACTTCGCCTTAGCCTCGGCGGATGCTCATGATTGGCCGCAAGCCATCTCCCGGCTGAAGGAAGGCATTGCGCTCTGCAAAGATTGCGGCGCTCTACCGCTGCTGCACAAGGATCTAGGCCTTATTTACTGCCGCTCCGGCGAATTGAAGAACGGGCGCTCCGAGCTGCTGATAGCACAAAAGCTGTCGCCAGTCGATCCGGAAGTGGCAAAGGCTCTCCATATATTGGACTCACTGCAGAAATAACAATTTGAACGAATGTGCTCATCGTTTGCTTCCTTCCGCTTCGGCCAGGACGATAGTCTCAATGCCTGCATGCTCTGCCATACAGATAAGACAGCGGAATGGGTCCAATCGCAACTGAAGACGTGGAAGTCAGGCACTCTACGACGCGGCTCGTCACAGGCCCGCTACCGGGTCGCGGTAGCGAATAGTTTGCGTGATGGAGTCCTTGGCTTGCGACACTGTCTGTCGCGGAATTTACCGAATGTTGCCCAGCGCCAGGAGAACCGTCGCTACCGTCAAACACGAGAGCCCGACTCCCAGTAGCCCGATTCCCCGCCGCGGCGCGCGCTTCCATTCGCCTGTCAGAACTCCTGATAGCGTAGCCGTCATAATCATGAATATCTGGAAGAGCCCCCAACCGACGGACGTTCCGAATACTCCCAGGTAGCTCGCGCTCATGCCGTAGAGCGCCATCGATCCCATCCACAGCACCGCCATCAGCGATGACCAGCCGAAATCCGGCCCAGGGGAACGAAATGATTTCCACGTCCCGTTCTTTGAGAGCAGATAGAGACAGTACGCGATGTTCGGAATAAATCCCCCTGCCAGTGCGACGGGCCACACCGCATATCCCGCGTGCAGGGCGGGGACTCCCATTCGGACAGCCTCCTTCGCTATGTCCTGTCCGAATGCAAAGGAGTAGTTCAGCATCGGCGCCATGAGGCCGCAAATAATAGCAAGTAAGACCGCGGCAGCATACCCTTGACGTGAGGGCCTGTTGCTCGTTCCCGCCGCAGAGTTCGATGAGTCCTCACGGATCTTTCCGCCCCACCCCGTGAAGAAGACTCCTCCAACCATAATGACAACGCCGCTGAAGATGACGTACGCCGCATGTCCGGTCACTGCCGCATGATGCTGCACCAGAAGCGGTACGAGCGTTCCCAAAACCGCTCCCAAACCAACGATGATCGCGTAGGCCACGCCCATCCCCAGGCGGTTCACTGAAATGCCGAACAGGATCTGTGCAACGCCCCAGCCTGCTCCCAGCAGCAGCGGAATGGCCAACTGCCGCAACTGCAGCGCGAGATAGACATCCAGCAGGTGGTTGACCAGAACAATCGCAAGCGCCCAGGGAAGAATCATGAGCGAGACCACACTGAAGACCAGCCATACATTCTCCCAGCGCCATGATCGCGCGAACTTCATGGGCAACATGCAGTTGCCTGCCATCAGGCCAGCGACCATGACCAGGGTAACGCCGTACAAAGGATTGTAAGTCACTTGGCTCCTAGCTCCGCTATTGCGTAATCGTCTTGAGGTCGCAGGAAGCGCCTGGCTCCTGTGGTGTCTTGTAAACGCCGCCACTCACCTGTGCAGGGAACACAAAGTGAGAGCGTAGGTGGGGAATATGCTCCAGCAGCAACACCTCATGTCCTATCGCGATATGGTTGAACAACACAAGGTGTTGATGCAGTTGGCCCATGTCGCCCACATGGGGTACGACCGGCAGCCCGAACTCCTTCGCCATGAGACTCACAGCGAGAAATTCACTCACTCCCGCCAATCTTGTGCAGTCAGCCTGTACGTAATGCACTGCCGAGGACTGCATGAAATTCTTAAAGACCACACGGTTCGGTATGTGCTCTCCCGTTGCGACTTTGACTGGCGCTATAGTACCCGCCACCACAGAATGACCATGCACATCGTCAGGATGTGTCGGCTCTTCAATCCAAAGCGGTCGGACCTTCACGAGTTCCCTGCAGCGGCGAAGCGCGACCGGGAGATTCCAACTCTGGTTGGCATCCAGCATCAATGTTCCAGCATCTCCAACACACTCGCGCAGCATCACCGCACGGCGCAGGTCGCGCTCCGCATCAGGAGAGCCCACCTTCAACTTGAAGGCGGTGAATCCCTGGTCCATCGCACGCAGCGTCAGTTCACGCACCTTGGCATCATCGTATGCCATCCATCCAACGGAGGTGTCGTATCCGGGATAGCCCGTCGTAAGAATTTGCTCCCGCTCAGGGCGGCTGTCCATCTTGTCGCGGAGCAGATCAAGCGCGTCCTGTGCGGTCATCTCATCTTCCAGATAGCTCAGGTCCAACAACCGAACCACCTCTTCTGGCTTCAGGTCAAGGAGAAGTTTCCAGAGCGGCACACGACGACTCTTCGCCCATAGATCGAAGCAGGCATTGGTAATCGACGCCAGCGCCAGATGGACCACGCCCTTGTGCGGCCCCAGCCAGCGCAGACACGGATCGTTCGCCAGGCGCTGGGCCATGCACCCGAAGTCTGCCATGAGATGTTCGATCTCCAGCCCGGCAAGTGGTCGCGCCATCAGTTCAATCGCCTTGCATACGAGTTGATTTCCCTCCCCAAGCGTGAGAGAGATCCCCGTTCCGCAGAGACCGTGATCGCTCTCCAGCAGAGTGACCGCCATGCAATATTCAGGATTGGTATGCACGGCATCCGTTCCCGCCCCTGCAGGCAAATGGTATCTTGCATCGCGAGTGGAGATCCTGTTGATTGTGTAGGTCGGCATGGCCTCTCCGGTTCCGTTATCGTCTATAACCCAATTCCGCTCCGCCGCTCACCGGAAGAATGCATCCTGTCATGAACCGCGCTTTAGCAGATAGTAAAAACACCGCGGCGTCTGCGATCACGTCTCCGTGTGGGCAATAACCCAAAGGGTGAATCTCGTCCAGATATTGCCGGATACGGTCTGGGTCTCGCTGCTCAGCGCACCATCGCTCCAGCATCGGCGTCCATACGCCGGCGGGGCAGATTGCGTTAACCCTGATTGAGTAGCTCGCATAATCGACAGCCATCGCTTTCGTCAACGAGATCATCGCACCCTTGCTTGCCACATACGCCGCGTGTTCTGCTTGTCCAATCAGCCCCACCATACTTGCCGTATTCAAAATGCAGCCTTGGCTCGCCTTGAGAGCTTCGAATGCAAACCGTGTCGTCCAGTAAACGGATTTCACATTCGTTCGTTGCAGGTCGTCCCACTCATCCTCCGTTGTCTCGTGAAGGGGCTTGGAGGGACTCGATATGCCGGCGTTATTGTGGACCGCATCGATGCGTCCGAATCGATCGAGCACGGCGGTCAACGCTATGCGAACCATTTCCCCATCGGAGACATCCGCTCCCAGCGCTAGGCTGTCGCCACCTAACTCAGCTGCAGTGCGATGAGCTGCGTCCAGATCGCGATCCACAATCGCAACCCTCGCACCTTCGCGTCCGTAGGCAAGCGCACACTCGCGGCCAATCCCATCGGCGCCTCCCGTAAGCACAATCACCTTCCCCGTCAGTTCACCTGCCATATCAGACACGCCTCTCCCATAGACCATAGGCCGCACTACCAAAGCGATCCATCGCTCTCTTCACATACTGCTCGGCGACCTCACCCTCGCCCTCGCGCAACAGGTCAACTATTCGCTGGTGCGCCTCCAGATCTTTGCCCCACACCGCTGTCTTTTGGCCGCTGGTGGTTACCTTCATGCGCACGAAGGCGAAAAATGGAAGCAGAATGCGACGCGCCTGCTCGATGACATATGGATTCTGCGAGAGCCTGCAGAGCTCTATATGAAACTGCAGATCGCAGTCCAGAAGGCGCTCTCGTTTCCCTTCCAGTGCCGCCTCACGCATCTCGTGTACTGTCGCCTGCAAGGTCCTGAGATCCGACTGTCCGGCCGCAGCCAATCGCGCAGCCAGACCTTCGATCGCGCCGCGCAGGTTATAGAGGTGTGCTACATCCTCTTCGCTCAGGTTGATCACGCGTGCACTACGTCCTGACTCCTTGCGAATGAATCCATCTTGAGCCAGGATGTTGATCGCCTCACGAATCGAACCTTGCGCCACCCCAAACTTTACTGCCCACTTGCCTTCCACTATTCGCTCTCCAGGTGCCAGTGAACCCTTTACGATCTCGCGCCGTAAGCGCTCGGCCAGCTTGGTCTTCACCAGACCCTTCGTTGAGAGGGATGAATGCGTTGACATAGTTTGAGCACTTAAATCTATGAAGCTCTGAAACCGTACACCTCGGTATTGGCCTCTGTCAAATGATGTTTTAGCCCAAAAACTCAGTCCTCTCACAATTTAGCTTGACATCTCTACGACCGCAGTCTTATGTTTTCTCTCCATATGAGCGCTTACACTTATCCCCGAAGGCAGTTCCTTCAACTTGCACTCGCCGCCTCTGCCTTACCCCTCCTACCCACGGCGGCCTTTGGTTCCATCTTCGAGGATGAACGTACGGCCTGGTATCGCAACGCCAAATTTGGCATGTTCATTCACTGGGGGCCTTACTCACTGGCGAGCGTCGAGGCTTCCTGGCCCATCATGAGACCAACGCCCGGCGGCATTACCGAAGCGGAGTATCTNNGCTGAGTATCGCGCCCTTCCGCAGCGCTTCAACCCAACCAAGTTCGACCCACAGGCCTTCGTCGATCTGGCTCGCACTGCAGGTCAGAAGTACATGGTATTCACCACCAAACACCACGATGGCTTTTGCATGTTCGACTCCGCTTACACCAATCACAAGATCACCAACACTCCGTACGGAAAGGACATTGTGGCGGAACTCGCGGCGGCGGCAAAACACTCCAATATGCCGCTGGGGTTCTATTATTCGCCGCCCGACCTCTACCATCCCGGGTTTCGCGACACATCGAAGCTGGCAAGCGTGAACTGGGAAGGCCAGCCCGATCGCCCAGAGTGGCCACTCTATCTCGACTACATGCAATTGCAACTTACCGAGCTACTCACTCGATACGGGCCAGCCGCCTTGATCTGGTTCGATGGCCTGAACAACCAGAAGAAGTACGACGGCCAGCGCTTCCTCAATCTCATTCACAAGCTCCAACCCCGAACGCTGGTCAATGATCGCATCGGCGTACCAGGAGACTTCCAGACCCCAGAGCAATTCATCCCCAACGCAATCCCCACGCGTAACGTAGATATCACCGGTATCGACCGCACCGTTGAGAAGCAGCTAAAGCCCAACGCCGTTCCCTTACCCGAGGACTTCCAACTCTGGGAGACCTGCATGACCATCAACGACACCTGGGCCTACAACAAGAACGACCACAATTACAAGTCTTCCGAGTTTCTCATTCGCAGCCTGGTGGAAGTGGCAAGCCGGGGCGGCAACTTCCTGCTCAATGTCGGTCCGCAACCAGACGGCGTCATTCAGCCAGAGTTTCAGCAACGTCTTCGTGCTATCGGCGATTGGCTCGCTATCAATGGCGACTCCATCTACGGCACGACCTATGGCCCCGTGCAGGGAATGAAGGGTCTACGCACCACGGCGAAGGACAGTACCGTCTTCGTCCATGTCTTCGACTGGCCCACCGCACCGCTGGAACTGGGCGGAATCGATCCAAAGATTCTCTCCGCACATCTCATCGCGAATGGGCAGCCCTTGAAGTTCAGGCAAACGGATGCCGGGGTGCAGATCGATCTTCCTCCGCAGGCACCCGACGCGAACGTGAGCGTCATCGCACTCAGAACACTTTAGCTTCCAAAGGAAATAAGTTTTTGCTTTTCATCGATTTTCTGATGAGACGAAAAATTGCACAGCAAAACAATTTATTACTGAAATAGAAAGCGTGTTGTCGTATATATCCACTCTGGAGTTGAGAGCGAAATCTCCGGATGGTGCAGCGATGGAAAGCCGAGATCCTTTGCATCTTTCGCTATCGAATGCGTTGACTCAGAAATATCGGGGCCCATCTCCACACCCCGACTGCGACTATCAATCAATACAAATAGCCGCGCCACACGAACGATGAAGCTGGTACAAAAGATCGGGCAGAACAGCGACCGGCCGGAATCACCATCCTTCAT
>DHWW01000004.1:231-4227 GCA_002413385.1 Granulicella sp. UBA5172 | reverse complement strand
CCCCCACCGCCACCGAACTCGACCCCACCCTCGACAACGACGACACCCCCGTCCCCCTGCCCCAGACCCTCTCCACCGAGGCCCCCCACCACTTAACCCTCAACCTCCACCAGCCATCCACCCTAGTCCTAAACCTCCGCAACTACCCCAACTGGCAAATCATTTCCACCACCGGCACCAACCAACTCCCGCCGTCCGCCCAGGACATTGTTTCTACCTTCGCCGTCCGCGCAGGACCGCAGGACGACAGAGACGACGGCCTCATCACGATGCAGCTCCCCCGCGGCGAGCGCGACATCGACATCACCTGGCACCGCACCCCCGACCAAACCCTCGGCCTGGCGATCTCCGCCCTCGCCCTCATCGCCCTGGCCCTAACCTTCCGCCGCCAGCACCCATAGCCCAGTCGGCCTCAACTCTGCTTCTGCTCTTGCATTTGCTTCTGTTCTTGCAGTTGCATTGGCAAGTTTTTCGCCGTCATCCTGACCCTGAAAGGGGAAGGACCCCCGTATTTGCCCTTGCCGTTGCCTTTCTCACTGTCATCCCGACCCTGAGCTTGCCCAAGCGACGAACCTGCTTCTCGCTCGCGCAGCGAGCGCCCGTTCTCCCCCAATCCATCCCTGCAATCGCTCGCGTAGAATCACCTTGACCATGAACCCAGAAGTTGAAGCCCTCCTAAAATCCGGTTCCGCCCTCACCGACGCAGCACTCGAGCGCCTGCTCCCCTCTGCGACCACGCCGCCGCACAGCATTCACCGTGCCATGCGCCACAGCACCTTCGCCGGCGGCAAGCGCCTCCGCCCCATCCTCTGCATGGAAGCCGCCCGCATGGTCGCCAGCACCCTCCCCGCCGGAGCCGCCGAGCTCGGTGCCGCCATAGAAATGGTCCACACCTACTCGCTCATCCACGACGACCTCCCCGCCCTCGACAACGACGACCTCCGTCGCGGCAAGCCCACCTGCCACGTCGCCTTCGGAGAAGCCATCGCCATCCTCGCCGGGGACGCCCTCCAGACCCTCGCCTTCCAGACCATCGCGCAACTCCCCGCCCCTCCCGCCACCCTCGTCGCCATCCTCCGCGACTTCTCCCTCGCCATCGGCAGCGGAGTAGGCGCACCCACCGGCATCCCCCCCGGCATGATCGGCGGCCAGGTCATGGACATCGAAGGCGAAGGCCACACCCCCACCGCCGAGCTCGTCGAGCGCATCCACCGCTCCAAAACCGGAGCCCTCATCACCTCCAGCATCGTCACCGGCGGCCTCCTCGGCCTCGGTTCCACCTCAACTCTGTCATCTCGACCGCAGCGCAGCGCAGTGGAGAAACCTGCAGTTCCGCCCTCCGCCTCAGACTCCGCGAAGGACCCGGGTGCCCCATCCATACGCGCTTTTGCGGATGGGTGGGATGCGAATACTCCGGGAAGCGCCGACATCATCGCCGCCCTCCGCACCTTCGGCGAAAAAGCCGGCCTCGCCTTCCAGATCGTCGACGACATCCTCGACATGACCCAGACCTCCGCCGAGCTCGGCAAGACCGCCGGCAAAGACACCGCCGCCATCAAAGCCACCTGGCCCGCGGTCTACGGCCTCGAGCAATCCAAAAAAGACGCCGCCGCCCTCATCGCCGACGCCTTCGCCGCCCTCGCCCCCTTCGGCCCCGCCGCAACGCCCCTAAAGTCCCTCGCCCAATACCTCGTAGACCGCACCCACTAGCCCCTTTGGTTGTCATCCCGCAGGGATCTGCTTCTTCCGTTGTCGTTGCCCTTCCTGGGAGCCAGCAGCCAGCGTTCTCCACCCCCGCCGTCCGCGCAGGACCTCTCGCCGTCCGCGCAGGACATTGCTTTCTCTACCCTCTATCCTCTACCCTCTACCCACTGCCCTTATGCAACTCCGTCCCCGCCACTACGTCCTCTTCGCCATCATCGTCGGCATCTTCATCTTCAACATGGTGCGCCACCGCCGCGACAACCGCGCCTCGCTCTCCCCCACCCCCGCGCCCCTCGTCATCACCAGGCCGCGTCTCGACACCCCCGCCTGGGCCGCCTTCGACCACCTCGCCAGCCTCCGCGACGCCCCCTCCTCCGACTTCGACCCAGCCCTCGCCGACCTCAAACCGTCTCCTCCCCCTCGACCCCAACCAAGCCGACGGCCACCTCGCCGACATCAAGGGCTGCCTCACCTGGGTCGACTTCTACCGCCAGGGCATGGCCCAGACCCACGCCGACCCCAAAATGAAATCCCGCAGCGCCCACCACCTCGACACCTGCACCCAATACCACCTCGACACCACCGCCTAGAGCATCTTTCCAGTGAGTACCCAGCGAAGGTGCTGTCATCTCGACNNGGAGAGACCTGCAGTTTGCTGGCACACTGCAGGCTTATTGGAAATTTGTTCTAACCCCTTCGCAGTTGCCTTTGCCATCGCCTTCCCCAGCCCACCGATCTCTTTGATCGAACAACGACCTCAGAAATACGCGGACCAGTTCGCAAGGACATTGAGTGCATTTGGAACCCGCGGCGTAATGGCCGGCCCGGCAACGTAGCTCAGTCCCAGGGTCAGGTAGTTACCGCGTGAAACGTGCATCGAGTAGCTGCCAGTCACCGTCGTTCCAGCCCGCCACACGGTCTTTCCTTCGGAGACGTAATTGTCCGTAAAGATCCTGCTGTAGCTGGTGCGCGATGCAACGGCCGAAAGAAGATCGCCCGGGCGCGATCGCACCGGAGCCTTCTTGTAGAGCCGCAACTCGTAGTAGCGCGAGTAGGCATTCATTCTTTCCGGCACCGCCATGAACGATCCACCGGCATAGATCCCCTGCTTCGGATGCTCCGTGCTTGACTTGAACAATTGATAATCCATCAGGGCATAGCCGCAATAGTTGCCCGACTCCATCTGACCCGTGGCCTTATTCCTGTAAGCCGTGGTGTTGTAGATCAAGCCGCCGCGAAACCACGTATCGTGTGCCTTGGTGCCTGCTTCGCGCTGGTAGCCCCCTTCATGGATCAGCACGAGTTTGTCCCCATGCGGAATGAACCGGAAGCCGCTGTGATTTCGTGCCACTTCGGCCACCCCCCCTTTGGGATCGAAGCTCCTCTGCGCTGCTGCCTTGAAGTACGTATTCTCAGGCCCGCGAATCCGAACGTTGAACGAAGGAGCCGTCATCGGGAAATAGGACATCCCCGCCTCGTAGGGCAATACGGCATACACGCCCTGTGAACCGGCCGCGGTCGATCCTCCTACAAACAGACCGACGAAATTCATGTTGTTCGCAATGTACCCCGCCTTGATCTCCACCCGATCGTTCCCGATTTCCTTGTAAAAATAGAGAGCCCATAACTGCAGCGTCTTTGGACCCGCGGGGTTCCAGCTTACCCAATTCCACGCTCCGCCCATATACAACTGGGCGTGCCGCAGGTGCAGTTGGCGAAGATCGAGCGAGAGGATCGGCTGCTCAAACATATTCTCGAAAGCTCGCTGACCTACGTATACCTGCTCATCGGCAGGCACAGGCGCATGAAGCACGTTCTGGGTGTACCGCAGCCCCGTAATCAGTCGAAAGGCAACGCCCTTGTGAAAGAGTGCCCGGCGAAATCCCGAATCAACGTCGATCATGCTGTCGGAAAACAACGGCATCGCAGCATCTCCTCCAAGGTAGTTCAGGCCCTCAATGGAACGCGCTCCCGGCGTTGGAGAATCCGGAAGGCCCCCACTCGCCTCCTTGTTTTGTGCATTGCACAACATACCGGCACACAGCATCAGCGCAACTGTGACCATTCCCCTGGTCCTTCGGTCGTTCCTCTTTTGCATTTCTCCCGTACCTACAGTCTTTCTCGTAGCAGTAAGATTTTTCGCGTCGTAAAAATTGTCTCAATTGGTTCATAACGAAAATACACTCCATCTCATCCTCAGTGCGCGTTCAGCATCGATTCGGATCCCGCGCCTGGAGTCTGCAGCGTCAGCGGCCTCCCTCAAGTCCCGCTCCAACAACCAACAACCAACAA
>DHWW01000004.1:0-137 GCA_002413385.1 Granulicella sp. UBA5172 | reverse complement strand
TCCTCCACCTCCTCCGCGACTGCTACACCCACAACCGCAACATCGTCGACGCCGGCCTCATCACCTCCGCCACCGTCGCCCTCGACCCCGACGCTCCCGGCGCTTCGATCCCCGGCCTCCCCCCCCCCCACCCCCCC
>DHWW01000316.1 GCA_002413385.1 Granulicella sp. UBA5172 | reverse complement strand
TCCTTTTGGCGAAGGCCGCATTGATGCGGCAGTACTGCTCGCCCGCTTAGTCGGTGAACGCGAGCCCATGCCTGAAATGTTCCTCGAGACCTGGACGCCAGCGAGCGGTATTTGGGCGGATGATGTAAGGGAGGACGCGCGATGGCTGGCGTCATCAGTGTGCCAGCTTAAGGAGTTGCTGTCTCACATTCACGCCGAGCACCACACGATTGGCCATAGTTTAGGAGATGCGAGCAGGGACGAAGAAGCAAGTTCGCCATCGGAGAGTCGCCGCCGGTAAAGGGGTTTGAGGAGTAACCGAACAGCAAACAGAGTTNNGGTCTCGTGGGCTCGGAGATGTGTATAAGAGAGCTGGTCGCGCTCTTGGGTTTTCACATGCCGATCGCAATCGCCGGAAGCTCGGCGTCATATGGGGCGGCCTTCGGTCTCTTTCCTATCTCCTGGATCGTCTTTTGGACCATTGCGCTGTATAAGGGGTTCGATGTGTAACCGAACAGCAAACAGAGTTGAGCTGTTCACTTTGGTGAACAATGCGGAGTAGGATTGAAGAATGAACCCCAAGGGTCGAGAAGAATTTCGACGCCAAAAGCAAATCAGGATCAGGCTTGCGCGGGCATCCTTTCGGCTCGAAATGGCGGAGCTGGAACGAATCTGGGCCATTGTGTCGGCCCACCGTGAGGGGCTATCTGTTCGAGACATCGCCCGCCAGGTGGGGCTAGGTCCCACCCGTGTGCATCAGCTTGTTACCAGTCCGCAGGCGGATTCCGTGGAACACGCTCTATCAGTACTCCGGGAAGTGGGATGGCCAGCGCCAGAGGACAGCCGCCCCGCAGCTGAGGAGCAGGTTGCGGATCGCCTCATCGAAGAAGCCGCTGCGCAGCGTCTCCTGTGTTGAATGGCTGGAGTCACTCTCCACTCAGGAGACGCAAGTGGTAAATCTCAGACCGGAAGATGACTATCCAGAGACCGATGATGTTGCCGTGGATCAGAGTCGTGTGATCAGAGTTCTCCGGCGGATCGCTCATGACTTGGAGGAACTGGCCCGAGCCCGGCGGGTGCGGATCTATCTTCAAGCGGAAACGATGCTGACCCCCGTATGCGCCTGCGTCGTCGCCTGGCAGAACCTCCGATTGAACTCTCCCGACGGGGCACGAGCATTCTGCAAGGCCGCAAAGCCTGGGAGAATTATGAATACCGACTCCAGAAAGCTGGACTCCCAGCCCCGCTGAACCCCTATCGGCATCTCAATCGTTCAGCGGAGTGAACAGCCTAACTCTGTTTGCTGTTCGGTTGCTCCCTAGACCCCCGCATCGCCGTGCCAGGAGTAATTCCCCGTGAAGCCTCGCCACCTGTTCGCATTCGTCGTTGCTCTGTTCTTGACTGCTTTGACTAGTTGTGGCAGCAGTGGGAGCCAGTCTTCTACTCCAAGTTCTCCTACCATTACCTCGGTCACGGTGGCCTGCGCTCCTTCAACGATTGCCACGAATGCGACTTCGCAATGCACCGCAACTGTGCAGGGAACAGCAAGCTATAGCTCGACCGTGAAGTGGTCTACGAGTGGTGGAACCATTAGTTCAAGCGGGCTTTTGACTGCTCCAGCTTCGGCAGGGAACCTCACCGTGACCGCAACCAGTACAGAGGATACAACGAAATCCGGTGCCGCTTCAGTTGCGGTGCAGTCGACCACTACTCCTCCGACAATCACGTCGGTGTCTGTTGCCTGCGCACCCTCGACGATTGCCCCAAATGCAACCTCGCAGTGCACAGCAACGGTGCGAGGAACAGGAAGCTACAGTTCGGCAGTTACATGGAGTTCGAGCCTCGGAGCGATTAGTGCAACCGGGCTACTGACTGCGCCAGCCGCGGTGGGCGTTGTGACAGTCACTGCCACGAGTGTGCAGGATCCCACCCAATCTGGCGAGGCGACAGTGACGGTGCAATTGGTGACTCCCCAGAGCAAGCATGTTGTCGTAGTGATGGAAGAAAACAGCAGCTATTCGACCGTAGTCGACAGTAGCCAGTGGCCTAATCTCAACATCTTGATCAAGGCCGGCGCTTTGCCGACCAACTATTACGCCGACACGCATCCATCGATTGGCAACTACCTCATGCTGACGACAGGCCAAATTCTTACCAACGACGACAGTTCCACACAGGTTTGGAATGTCGATAATATCGCTCGTCGCATGCTGGCTTCGGGTGTCTCGTTCAAGGTCTATGCGGAAGGAATCACGCAAGGGTACGTGGGCGGAAATGCGGGACTCTACCTGATTCGCCACAATCCCTTTGCGCTGCTCTCTGACGTGGCTGACAACGCGACGGTGGCAAATCAAGTCATCTGTCCGTTCACGCAATTCGCAACCGACCTGGCCAACAACGCCTTGCCTGAGTTCTCATTCATTGTTCCGAATGTGGACGACGATGCGCACAATGGAACTCCGCAGCAGGCGGACTCCTGGTTGCAAACCAATGTAGTTGTTCCCTTATCGAGCTACTCCGCGTTCGCAGCGGGAGGCGACGGCGTCTTGATCGTGGATTTCGACGAGGCGGCGACCAGCGATACGGACCATGGGGGCGGTCATGTTTCTCCGGTGCTGTGGGGGCCGATCGTCAAGGTCGGCTACATGCAGACATCGACGACCGTCTATCAGCATGAAAGCATGCTTCGCACCATCATGGGGAGACTGGGTTTATCAGATCCTCCCGGTGCGGCGGCTTCCGCGCCCTCCATGTCGGAGTTCTTTGTGCAGCCATAGCCGACACACTTAAAGCCGGATGCGAAGAAATAGCGACTATGATCAGGCTAAGTATAAATGTCTAATATTCAGCGAATTGGCAGTCTACCGTGGGCAAGGTGGATTCGCTTTTGCGCTCCGGAATTGGCCGCAATCCGGATCAGTACCAGAAGCACTGATGTCACCCAGAGATCCGGCTTCATGCTAAATCGCCGAGTATTAAAGCGATCGATTGCCGAACTCTCCCGGTTTTCGTCCTATCACCACCGATCCGCAAGCTACCCAAGTTAGGCGGGATGATGCCGGTTGGCCAGAACGGTTGTTCCAGGGGTGCAGCCATCTCCTCCGCCCCACTTCGGAGCCGTTCCATCATCACCTAGAGCATTGTTACTGTTGC
>DHWW01000066.1:2789-2965 GCA_002413385.1 Granulicella sp. UBA5172 | reverse complement strand
TCCAAGCTCATCCTCCGCGTCCTCCACGGCCTCTTCACCCACCACGTCTCCGTCAAGCAGATGAGCGGCCCCGTCGGCATCGCACAGCAAATCGACATCGCCACACAAATGGGCATCTGGCCCCTCGTCGAGCTCATGAGCATCATCTCGCTCAACCTCGGCATCTTCAATCTCCT
>DHWW01000066.1:0-2710 GCA_002413385.1 Granulicella sp. UBA5172 | reverse complement strand
CCCGTCCCCCCACTCGACGGAGGCATGATCTTCTTCCTCCTCATCGAAAGCATCATGCGCCGCGACGTCAACCAGCGATTCAAAGAACTCGTCTACCAGGTAGCCTTCGTCGGCATCATCCTCTTCGCCTTCTTCGTCCTCTTCAACGACATCACCAAGCTCCACCTCCACTAACAAAAGCAGCTCCTAGCTCCTAGCTCTTGTCTTTGCCCCTNNGGAAGGACCACTGTATTGGCTCTTGCTGTTGCTCATTCTTCGTACTTACCCTCAAGTAAAACCTAGCTCTGCAACTCCCCCACAATCTCCACCACCGCAGCTCTCGCCTCATCCTCCCTCTCCACCGGAAAACTAATCGCCCCCACGCGAGCATGTCCTCCGCCCCCAAACCTCTCGCAGATCGCCGCGATATTCACCAACTCCGCAGCCCCCTTCGTCGTCCACGGATTGGTCCCCACGCTCACCTTCGTCCGAAAGCTCGACTTCGACAGCCCCACGTTATACGTCCCCTCGGGATGCAGATAATACGGAATAAATTTGTTGTATCCCTCCGTCGGCTGGTCCGTAATATCAAACGAAATCACGCCGCGCTCGCACACCGCTCGCTCCCGAATCAACTCCAGCCCCGCCCAGTGCCGCTCCATCAACGGCCCCAGCAACTCCTGCACAAACGGCTGCTCCAACACCTCCTGCAGCGACATCTCCGTCAGCAGCGGAATAAACTTCCGCGAGATCGATCCCCCCGCATCATCCGGAGCACTCTCGATCACCATCGTCAACTTCATCGCCGGCTCCAACATCTCCACCGCAGCCTTCGCGCTCTCATACTTCGCTCCATCCACAATGTCCGCCCAATAGATCAGCTCCTTCAGCGGCCCCACATCCATCCCAAACTTCGTGCTCGCAATATGCGCAATCCAGCTCGTGCAGCTCGTATACCCCGGATCGAAAAACTGCCGCGTCGTCTGCGAACCATCCGCCTGCCCACGCCTGAACTCTTCCTCATCCTTCACCGACATAAACGCCGACAGATGATGATCGAACCACCAAGTCAACCGCGGCGACGGAAAATACTTGAAGTCCACAATCGCATTCTCCCCCGCACCCCACCATCCCTCCTCAAACAGCGTCCCCGCACGATGCACCAGCCCCTTATACTCATACCCCGCAGCCGTCCCCACGCACTCGCGATGAAACCGCGTAAACAGCGACGCCGAACACGCCCCATCAAAACATTTATCGTGATAAAAAACGCGGCAATTCAATCCGTCACACTCCTCTGATCTTCAACGCAACCCCTCCAGAATATCTGACCCACAGCAAAACATTCCGTTCCATCTCGCGTATCATCTTCAACATCCACCCAGCCCCAAGCGACACCCAAGGACCGCACCCCCATGGACCTAACGCCGCCCGAACCAGAGACGATCGAACCCCCGCCGTCCGCGCAGGACTCCGCGAAGGACTCCGCGAAGGACATCTTCTTCGGCCCCTTCGGTCTGCGTGCCGGTTGGAGTCTCCTCATCTACCTCGGCATCATCGCCCTCTTCATCGGCGTTGGCTTCGGAGTCGCCCACCAGATCAAGGTTCAGCGCGAGCACGCCGCAGCCATCGCCGCCGCGCACACCGGCAAGCACGCCGCCCCGCTCGCTCCCCTCGCACCCAAACCCGACGCAAGCAAGCCCCAGCCCATCGCCAACATCATCTTTGGCGAGCTCATCCTCTTCGCCGGCGTCTTCCTCCTCAGCCTGCTCATGTCCATCCTCGAGCACCGCAAGCTCTCCGCCTTCGGCCTCGGCGGCTCCCACCCCATCCGCCGCTTTCTCATCGGATCAGCCTGGGGAATCCTCGCCATCACGCTCCTCGTCCTCACCCTGCGTGGCTTCCACTTCCTCGCCTTCGACGCGCTCCTCGACCACGGCACCTCCATCCTCTACTGGGGAGCCATCCAGCTCTTCGCCTTCCTCCTCGTCGGCCTCACCGAGGAGTACTCCATGCGAGGCTATCTCCAATTCACCCTCACCCGCGGCATGGTCTCCATCGGCAACCTCATCTCCCCCCGCCACGCCCGCACCATCGCCTTCTGGATCGCCTCCCTCTTCACCTCCTCTCCTCTTCTTCTACCTGCACACCCGCAACGCCGGTGAAAACTGGCTCGGCCTCTTCCAGGTCTTCCTCGCTGGCTTGCTCTTCGTCGTAGCACTCTGGCGCACCGGTTCTCTCTGGTGGGGCATCGGATTCCACATGGCATGGGACTGGGGCCAATCGTTCCTCTACGGCGTCCCAGACAGCGGAGGCCTCATGCAAGGCCGTCTCTTCTCCACCCACGCCCTCGGCAACAAGCTCTTCTCCGGCGGCACGGTCGGCCCTGAAGGCAGCATTCTCTGCGCCCCCATCCTTCTCCTCGTCATCCTGGTCCTGCTCTTCACCCACCCCTCGCCGCAGCCACTCCTCGAAATCAAACCGCCGCTCGATACCAGCCCATCCCTCGACACCAACCCTCCGCTCGTCCTCTCGACATAAGCGTCTAACGGAGAGCCCGCCGCATTTTCTCTTGGCCTCCCTCGACTTTTTTGTCATCCCGTAGGGATCTGCAGTTGCTCGTGCCGTTGCTGTTGCTCGTTTGCTCGTGCCGTTGCTGTTGCTCGTTTGCTCTGGCCGTTGCTGTTGCTCGTTTGCCCTGGCCGTTGCTGTTGCTCGTTTTTCGCCGTCA